>CAKOVP010000006.1 GCA_934122035.1 uncultured Clostridia bacterium
AATAACTACCGCTATTGGTCTTTTTTCAAAGGTTTATTGTTTACTTTTCAATGTGCTCTTTGTTCCTCATTTTGTTTCTCTGCGGAACGTTTTTTATTGTACCATCTTTGTTTTATTTTGTCAACACATTTTTTAATATTTTTTAAATTATTTTTTGTTGACTTTTTTCAGACTATTTTTGACGTTTATTTTAACCTTTTAAAGGGCAAAATAATAAACTAGTAAGTGTTGTTTTTTGTTTTAAATTGCTCTGTGTTTTCTTTACTAATTCATACGTTTTATTTATTTGTTTTTGTCTGTTGCTTAGTACTTAATTATAATACCATAGACTTATAATATTGTCAACACCTTTTTGTCGATTTTTTGAAATTTTTTTCGAAAATTTTTCCTGCCATTTTTTATAACTGGCAGGAACCCTTATGTAGTCTTATTTTTGTGTATTTTTATGTTTAAATTTCTAACTTTAATTCTTCTGCTTTTTCTTTTACTGCTCGTAGATCTTTCCAGAAGTCTACTTTTTTGTTTTCATCTCTTAGCAAAGCTGCTGGGTGCCAGGTAGGCATATATATAATATCTTTCTTTTCTACCCATTTGCCTCTTGCAGATGTTATACCATACGAACTGCCAAGTATGTTTTTTAATGCTGTACTTCCTAATAGCACTACCATTTTAGGTTTTACTAATATAACCTGGTTTCTTAAGTAGTCTAAACAAGCCATTGCCTCGTCTTGTTCTGGTACTCTGTTTTGAGGTGGTCTGCACTTTACTATATTTGTTATATAAATTTTATCTCTATTTATAGATAGCCCCTGAAATGCTTTATTCATAAGTTGACCTGCTTTTCCTACAAATGGTTTTGCAAGTCTATCTTCGTCCGCACCTGGTCCTTCTCCTATAAACATTATGTCTGCATTTTTATTTCCAACTCCAAAGACAATGTTGGTTCTTGTTTTGCAAAGCTTGCACTTTTGGCAATTATTTATAGATGCTTCTAATTCCTCCCAATTATTATACATTTTTTACATCCTTCTTTTTAAGTTATTTTATTGTTTTTATAATTATACTATTCTATAATAAATCTATTTGTTTTTCAATTTAAACTATTTCATTTTTTAATTCATAGCAAAATTAAAATTCAAAAATATATTTTCTGTGTAATAATCTCTACTAAAACAGTACATATTTTTTTAATAAATTATACACACATTTTTAATATTTTCTTATCTCAAGTTTGCGTCTATTAGTTTTATTTTTTCTTCGTCTTTGGTGTTTATTTTTGCCTTAGCACCTATTGGTACTATTATTTTTTTGTCTATATGCCCAAAATTGTCTGATTTTATTATAGGAAAGTTATAGTTATCTCCTATAACATCCATAACTATTTTTTCTAAGCTTATATTAGACGGATGAGTGTAGTTTCCTATCCATAGTCCTTTTATTTTATCAAATATTCCATTTTGTTTTAAATAATATAGATTACTATTTACCATTTCTGGAGATGATTCATATCCTAGTTCTTCTAAAAATAGAATTTTATCTTTAACATCCACGCTATATTTTCCAGCTATCAATTTTGAGAATAAAGATAAATTTCCTCCAGTTAGTTTTCCTTCCGCTTCTCCATCTTTTATTACTTTATAGTCTTCCTTTTCTCCAAGTCTACGATTTTCTTCGTAAAAGAATTGTATAAACTTTTTATATGCAAAGTCTGTGTCCCAAGAAGTTAATGATTTAAAAGTTGGTCCGTGGAATGTTATCATATTACATTTTTCGTTTATTATATTTAGTACACTTGTGTTATCACTAAATCCACATATTATTTTAGGATTTTTCTTTATAGCATCATATTCTAAATATTCGAATACAGAATTTGAATCTTCTCCACCTTTTACACACATAATTGCTTTTACTTCTTCGTCTTTGAACATTTCGTTTATATCTTCTGCTCTGTCTTTAGGATTTGTTCCATATTTAAGTGTATTTTCAAATACATGCTTTCCAAATTTTACTTTAAATCCTACCGCTTCCATTAAAATTATTGATGCGTTTATATATTCTAAATCTTTTTCTTCTATATAATCTGATGGAGCTACCACTCCTATATAATCGTTTTTATTTAATTTATACATAATTTTCTCTTCCTATTTATTATTCATTCCAAATATTGCAACATTTCTACCAGAATTTTGTTTTTCTATTCTATGTGAATGCATTATTTTAGAATTACAAGCTGTGCAAATTTTGCTTTCTATTATATTATCTGGTTTTAGTCCAATTTCTTCTAATAATAATCTATTTATTATTTCTGTATTAATATGATACTTTCTCTTGCCGTCTATTGTTTCGTTTTTGTCTTCTATAATATTGTACTTGTTGCAATATGCTGCAAATGTTTCTTCGAATATCTTTTTTACATCTTCTTCTACTATAAAATGGCACTGTTCCAAACATGGACCAATAAATGCAAATAAATCTTCTTCACTTGAACCACATTCATTAATCATTTTTAATGCTGCTTTCTGTCCTATTTTTTGTACTGTGCCTCTCCAGCCAGAGTGAACATTTGCAATTATTTTCTGTTTTTTATCATATATTAGTATTGGGGTGCAATCTGCAAATGATAGCATAAGGTTTAGATTTGGATTTTTTGTTATTAATCCGTCTACATTTTCTAAATTTTCGCTACCTGTTTCCACAATTTTCACACAATCGGTGTGAGTTTGAACTGGTTTTACTATGGTTTTTTCATCTATATTAAGTGCTTTGCATATTTTATTTAAACTTTCTGCATATTTTTCTTTATTTGTAGATCTAAAATCCACATTGTTCGAACTTAAAGTGTAGCAATTTGTTAAACCAAATTCATTTAATTTTCTAAATTGCAAATATTCAATGTCTTTTGTTTTTATATGAATCATATTTTTGTTAGATAAATCCATTAATCATTCAGCCTTTCTTTTATTAACTCTAAAACCGCTTCTTTATTTGCATTACTTATATAATTGTATTTATTTGAAGCACTGTTTTCATCAAATCTGCATATTCCTCTGTAGTTGCAATATGAACAAGGTGTTCTTTTAGATTTTACATCATAATATGGTTTTACTTCTATATTTCCATCTAATATTGATTCAGATATTTGTTTTATTATTTTGTTTGTGTATTTTTGTAAATATTCGAATTGTTCTTTTGTTACACCAGATGTTTTTATACTGCTTATTTCTCCATCTTTTTTTAGTCCTGCTGGAATTAATGTGCTTGTTCCTGTTTCTTCTATTTTATTATCCATTTTTTTAATTATATTTACGTCTGCTAAGATTAAGCCTTTCATTTTAAAGTCTTGTTTTATTCTGTTTTCTATTTCTTCATCAGACATATTTTTTTCTGAACTTACGCTCGGATTTATTAAATTAAAGTATAATACTCCTGCTGGCAAGAAATCTTCTACTCTACAAGTTTCGTTTAAATATGTTATTAGTTGTAATTGTAAGCCACTTTCTACTTGGTTTAAGTCTATGTTTTTTATAGAAGATTTATAGTCTATTATTCTTACATATGTTCCATCTGGATTTTTTAAAATATCTACTCTGTCTATTTTTCCAACTATTTCTACTGTTTTTCCTTGCTCTGTTTTTATTGTAATTGGTTTGTATTTGCTTTTTCCTCCAAATTCTAATTCGTGTGCAAATACTTCAAAGTCACTTTGTTTTAAGCTTTGTATTATATATTTTATTGATGTTGTTACAACTTTTTCTAGTCTTTTTGTTAATATTTTGTATTTTGGTGTTGTTGTGAATATGTAGTTTCTATTTAGTTTTAGCTTTTCTTCTATTATCTGGGCTATTATTTTTTCTAATTCTTCATCTTCTAAGTCTTTTATAGAAATACTTTTTTCTTGTAGTTCTCCGAAGAACGAGTCTATTACATCATGCATAAATGTTCCTGTATCCATACTCTGTACTTGGAATGTTTCTTTGTCGTTTAATTTTAGTCCATATGTTAAATAGTACGAAAATGGGCATCCACTGTATTTTTCTAGTTTAGATACACTTGTTTTTAATGTTTCTCCATACATTTTATCTATATTTTCCTTTGTAATCTTTTCTGGAATGTTATTATAGTTTAATGCTCTTATAGCAAATTCTAATTTTGTTTTCCATTTTTCGCTTCTATTATAAATATTATATACTTCGAACCACACAGTATCTATTGGCTTTTCGTCTCTAAAATTGCATAAATTTACTAATAGTTCTTCAAATGTGTTTTGCTTAGTTGTAATTTCTGATATTTTATTTATAATGTCACTTTTTTCTTTTATTTCGAATATCTTTTTTATTCTTGATATTAATATGGATGGTCTTAAGGATTTTCCTTCCATATCTGATGATGAATACGATAGATATACTTTTTCTTCTGCAGTTGTAAATGCTTTATATATGTTAAAGTTATCCTCGTATATTCTGTCTATTGTTCCTTTTGCAAGTTCAACTCCTAAGCTTTTAATTTGTTCTCTATCTTTATCGTCTAAAAATCCTTCAGATTTATTTACAGATGGAAACATTCCATCATTTAGCCCTATTATAAATACGGCTCTTACTTTATGGCTTCTTGACCTATCTACATCTCCTATTGTTACTTCGTCTTGAGACATTGGTATTGTACCTAGTTTAGACTCTCCAAGTCCTGTTTTTAATATTCTTAAATATGAGTCAAATGTTATTTTTTCTTCTCCAAATACAAGTACTATTTCGTCTAATACTTGCATTATTATTTTCCAGCTCGTATCATATTCTGTAGCTATGTCTTGATTTCCCTGTTCTTTTAGTTTTTTTATTTTTGCTTCTAATATTTTATCTATTTTATTTACTATAAAGAATCTATATAAATTTTCTGATATTTGTTTTGCAGTTTTATTTCCAGATAGATTACTTTTTAATTTAATTAGTGGTGTTACTATTTGTCTTCTTAATTGATTAAGTCTTTCTTGCTTTTCTTTTCCTATTTTTTCTTCGTCTTTAAAGTTCCAATCTTCTTTATACCATTTGCTGCCTTTTACTTCCCATTTTAATGCGTAATTTTCTATCATGTATATGTCGTCTTCTGCAATGTTTGTAAAACCTGATTTTACGTAATTAAATACACTATCATAAGACCAATTTCTTGCAAATATGTCTAGAATTGAGATTAAATATTTTACTAATATATTTTGACTCAAGTCTCTTTTTTCGTCTATGTATGCTGGAATATTGTATTTGTTGAATATTGCTTTGCATAAATTTGAATATGTTTCTATATTTTTTGTTATTACTGCAATTTCTCTGTATCTATAATTTTGTTCTCTTACTAGTTTTAATATTTTACTTGCAACTTCTTCTATTTCTGAATATTGGTTATTGGCTAAAAATAGTTCTATGTTTTCTACTTTTCCATCATATTTTTTATAAGGAAAATTATATATATTTTGTTCTAAATGTTGTAACTCTTTACTTTTAAATCTTTTTGGTTCTTCTAAATATATTGGTTCTTCCACTTTTATTTTTAGATTTTTTGCTATTTTCAATAGTTTTTTTACAGTTTCTTTGTTGCTATAGAAAATATCGTTACTTGACTGTTTTTCTTTTTTAAGAGAATCTGAACCTATTGTTATTGTTACTTTACTTGCAGTTTGTAATAATTTTTCTATTACTGCATATTCCTGCTTTGTAAAACCAACAAATTCGTCTATATATATTTCTGTATTTTTGAACATATTTGTAAATGGTAGTTGTTTTTCTAGTATTGTTAAAGAATCGTTTTCGTCTATGTAATTATTTGTTATTTTGTCTTGAAATTTGCTATATACAGTAAGTATGTCGTTTAATTTGTTTTCTAAATATTTGTTATCTTTTGATACATTCTCTTTTAATAATTCTAAATTTTCTAGTGTTACACCATGTTTTTTAAGTTCTGTTATTTGAGTTAAAATCATGTCTATGTTATTATCTGATTTTCCCAGAAATTTTAAATTATTTTTCTTGTCTGAAAGTATGCTATAAACAATCATAGATTTACCGCAATTAGATAAAATTGTGTTATTACTTCCACCAACTTCTGCAGATACTCTATGTGCCATACGTGCAAATGTTAAAACTTCTGCATTTAATGTTGCAGATTGATTATTTTTTTCTTTTAAAGTTTTTAGCAATTCTTTTTCTGCTGTAAATGAGAATTGCTCTGGTGTTATTATGTATTTTTTGTTTCCATTATCTATTTCGTCACTTATTTTATTAAATAGATATGTGGTCTTTCCTGTTCCGCTTCGTCCATATATTATTTGTATACTCACTTTTCTCTCCTTTAATTTCGTAAATAACTAGAACTTTGGCTTAATTCAAGTAGAACTTCTAATTTTCTCTCCTCCAATAGAAGAGATATTGCTGTGCAATTCCTTCTAACTCACCAAATTTTTCTTTTGCCAAATTTTCTATTTGTTTTTTGCTTACTTTTGTTTCGTCTTCGTTATGTATGTATAGGTCGTTCATTACTCTTCTAACCCATACGTCTATTGGAAATACATCTAGCCTTTTTAATGTTGAAAATAGTAATATACAGTCTGCAACTTTTGGTCCTACTCCATTTAGCTTTAAAAGTTCTTCTCTTGCTTGTTTTGTTTCTTTGTTTTTTAGGCTTTCTAAATCCACTTGTTTTTCTGCAATAATTTTTGTTGTTTCGTAAATGTATTTATCTCTAAATCCCATTCCTAGAGTTCTTAATTCTTCTTTGCTTGCATTTTTTAAAGCTTCTATTGTTGGGAATGTGTAGTATTTTTTGCCTCTAAATTCTATTTCTTCTCCATATTTTTTAGACATTCTTTCTATTATTCCTTTTATTCTTGGAATATTGTTATTTGCAGATATTATAAAAGATATTATCATTTCCCATAAATCTTGGTTTAAGATTCTTATTCCTTCTCCATACGAAATGCTTTGTGCCATAAATTCATCTATTTTTGAAAGTTTATTTTTTATTTCTTCATAGTCTCTGTTTAAATCGAAATAGTTTTTACAAATATCTTCTATGTTGCCATTGCATACTCCTGTAAATGTAATTTTGTATCCTTCTTCATCTGGTTCTTGTTTAACATTTAAAACATTTTTCCCAAATATGCCTGTATAGCTTTTATCTAGCTCTTCGTTCCATCTAAAACATTGGCCACAATCGAATACATCTTTTACTCTAAATGATTTACAATTATTTATTATATATGTTTGCTTCATTTTTATTACATTCCTTTTTGTACATTAATTTAGCTAATTTTTTTCGTCTTTTAGATTTTTATTTTCTATTTTCATAAGCTTTATTTTTTATTATTTTACTATGCATATTAAACCATTTTTTTGTTGTTTTTTCAATACTTTCTATATTTTTTTACTTAAAACCTTTACCTAATACTTCTCTTGAATTTAATACGATTATAAATGCTGTTTTATCTATTTGCTTTGCAATGTGTTCTATTTGGTATGCCTCGATTCTAGAGCCTACACATAGTAGCATTGTTTTATCATCATTTGTATACATTCCTTTAGAGTAAATTCCAGTGCTCCCTCTATTTACTTTTTCACCTACCTGTTTTGATATTTCTTCATACTTTGGTGATATTATAAAAAGTACTTTTGTAAAGTTTACACCCTCGAATATTAAATCTATCATTTTGCTCATTAAGTAAATTGCAATTGCAGAATATAAACCTACTTCTATTGTTCTAAACGCTATAACATTTGCTACAATTATTACAGCATCTACTGCAAGTATAAGTGTACTACTTCTGTATTGTGGTTTAAAAGACCTTATTACATATGATAAAAGATCTGAACCTCCTGTTGAGCTATTGCATTTTAATATAATTGCAGTCCCTATTCCAACTGCAATTCCTCCATAAATGCACCCTAAAAATTTATCGTTTGTCGTTTGTGGTATTTTGTCTAATAAGTCTACAAATATTGCAAGCATTATGGTTCCATATATAGACCTTACAAATAGTTCTTTTCCAACTCTAAAATATGAAATTAGCATAAGTGGAATATTTAAAATAATCATTGTTATTCCTAATGGAATTTTAAAAAGATAATATACTATTGTTCCAATTCCGGAAAATCCTCCTGTTGATAGTTCATTTGGAAGTAAAAAAAGTGATATTCCAGCAGCCATAATTATGCATCCTATTGTTATTACTAAATATATTTTTAATGTTTTTTTCATAATAAAAATCACCTATAATTACATTATTGGCAATTATAGGTATTTTTATACTCTTTATGCTACCTCTAGCACTTTTAATTTAAATTTTCCTGGTTTTATGTTGCTGTTTTCTTTTGCTGTTGCAATTACTGCATATGTATCTTTTAGTTTTTCTAGATTCTCTTTTTTATGACCTACTACATTATTTATGTTTTTTGTATTTGTTTGTATTTCTACTCTTACAACATTTGCATTTATTTTCTTTATTTCTTTTACAATTTTGTCGTACCAAATACTATCTTCTACTAGTTGTCCAAATGCTGGATGATATGGTCCTGCAACCACTTCGCTTTCTTTTGATGTAGGATCTGCAATTGTTTCTGTATTTTGAAGTCCTATTCTTATTACTTGTATTTTTTTCTTTGCGAATAGTTTTAAAATTTCCTTACTTCTTTCTACTGCTTGAGAAACTGTTAATGGAATAAATTCTTTATTTTGATATTCTCTTTCTAGTTCTGTTCCTTTTATTACAAGTACTGGATATATTCTTACCATTTTAGGTTTTAGCTTTATTAAGTCTTTTGCTGTTTGTATATCGTCTTTTTCGCTACTGTCTGGAAGTCCTACCATCATTTGGTGACCTAAGTTAAAACCATACCACTTTATTTGCTTTGATGCTTTTTTTACATCCTCGAATGTATGTCCTCTTTTACATCTGTTTAATATGTAATTGTTTGCAGATTGTACACCAAGTTCTATTGTTTTTACTTTGTATTTTTTTAGCATTTTTAGTATCTGCTTATTTATTGCATCTGGTCTTGTTGATAGACGTATGCTGTCTACTTTTTTTTCTTTTATGTATGGTTGTACTGCCTCAAGAAGCTCTTTTTGTTTTTCTACTTCTATTGCTGTAAAACTTCCTCCAAAAAACGCTACTTCTACATATTTATTTTTTTCTTTAAAACTTTCTAAATAATATTCTATTGTATTTTTTACATCTTGTGCAGTTACTTGTTTTTGTTCCCCGCTTATTGTTCTTTGGTTACAAAATGTACAACACTGTGGGCACCCTAAATGTGGTACAAATATTGGTATAATATATTCTTTTTTCAATATTATTCCCTCCTATTTGATGTATGTTATAAATTCTTTAGTGCTTTATCTGCTGCATCCATTTCTGCCTGTTTTTTTGTTTTGCCTGTTCCCTGTGCTAATACTTTTCCATTTAAACTTACTTGAGCTGTAAATGTTTTATCGTGGTCTGGTCCTGCTTCGTTTATTATTTTGTACTCTATATTAACAGTTCCGTGTATTTGTAATTTTTCTTGTAATACTGTTTTATGGTCTTTTTGTCCAACGTTTTGTGTTGCAATTTTTATTTCATCTTTTAAATTTTCTATTATAAATTTTTCTGCTTGTTCTAATCCAGAGTCAAAGTATATTGCTGCAATTACCGCTTCTACACTATCTGCCATTATTGCGACTTTTCTATTGCCCTGATGCATTTTTTCGCTCTTTCCCACATATAAGAAATCACTAAAATTATGCTTACTTGCTATTTTATATAAACTTTCTTCACAAACTACTGTTGCTCTAACTTTAGTCATTTCTCCTTCTTTTAGCATTGGATAATTGTTATAGATGTATTTACTAGATAAAAATTCTAATATACTATCTCCTAAAAATTCTAGCTTTTCATTGCTAGCAACTTTATTTTCATATGCATATGATGTATGTGTTAGTGCATTTTTTAGCAATGATATATTTTTAAATTTATATCCAATATTTTCTTCTAATTTACTTAAGTTTTCCACAATTTTTCCTCCTTTCTTTATTTTTTCATATACTATATATTACAATATTTTTACGGATTTGTAAATAGAAAAAAAAGAAAGGTTTTATGCAACCTTTCCATTATTTATCTATTGTTCTACGTGTTCCTTTATATAATCAACAACGTCACCAACTGTAACTATTTTTTCTGCATCACCGTCAGGAATTTCTGTATCAAATTCTTCTTCTAATGCCATTATTAATTCAACTATATCTAAGGAATCAGCTCCTAAGTCATCTATAAAAGATGCTTCTAGTGTAACTGCACTTTCAGCTACTCCTAATTGTTCAACAATTATTGCTTTTACTTTTTCGAATACTTCTTCTGAACTCATCTTTGTAAGTTCACCCCCTCTCAGTTTGTTTACCAACTTATACATAAGATAATACAAGTTTATGCAATTGTCAAGCAAATTATAAAAACTTTTTTGTTATTGCTCGTAACCTCTCTATTTTAAGGCATTTGTGGTATGTTTTGTTCTTATTTTTTTACCGACCACATATACAGTTTTTTATCTTTCCATTCCTTGTTTACTTCTATTTTTTTCTATTTCATATTTTCTTTGCAATTTTGCAATTTTATCTGATATTATACCATTTTCTCTTTTTGATGAAACTTGTCTACAATATTTGTCTATTCCACCTATATCAAACAAAGCTCTATCATCATACGTAAGTTCATTTGACATATGGCTATGACATCCATTTGAAAGTGCTGTTAATATTGCTCTTTTATATGCTTCTTTTGTTTGAATGTCATATTGTGAATCCAAAATATCACTTAATTTATATGGCAAAGTAAATACAACAGTCACACAATGTGTTCCATCATAATACTCAAAGTCTGTTTCTCTTTGTGTTGTTGATAATCTTGCAGAATATATGTAAGTTCCTGCCCTATCTTTGTCCTGTAATACGGCATCTCTTATTCTTAATACCTGCCCATTTACCATATCTGTTCCATTATAGTTTCCTATTGCTGGACTTACACTCGACGTTTTCTTTATAACTGGATTCATTATGTTTTTTTGTTTTTGTTCTTCCATTGCTTTTATGTATTCTTCATTTTTTTGTATACTTTCTTGAGTTCTAAGAATTTCTTTTTCTTTATCTGCCTTTATTCTTGCTTCATTTTCAATGCGTTGCTGTTCTTCTTTTTGCTTAATTTCTTGTTGCAATTTTTGTGTTAAATTTACAACTAAATTGTTTACAGCATTAGTTGGTGGTTGCATTCTAATATCATAATTATTATATATTCTTCCAACATAAGTGTACGAGTTTTTTGAAAGTTGCATATATCCAATTTGAGAAATTAAATTTTTAATTGCACTCTCATCTAGGCCATCTGGAGCTTCAAAACATATTGGGGTTGCATCTCCAATTAACATTGTTCCTCCTCTAGGCACTACTATTACTTTTGCTTCTATTAAATTTGTAATTGTTCCATCACTATGTTGTATTCTATTTATAACCTTTCTTCCATACAAGGTTATCCAATGTTCTCCAGTGTGTATATCTAAATAATTTTGTTGCTGATTGCTTCTATCGGCTGTTTCTTGTATAGTGTTTTTTACATCATTTTTTGGTTTAGATATAAAATCAAATAATCCCATATTTTTTCTCCTTTTGTTTGCAATATGTTCTTTTATTCTGGTATGTTTTCATCTTTTATATAATATTTTGTTCCTATCATTTTATCTGGTAAATACTGCTGTTCTACAAAGTGCCCTGGATAGTCATGTGGATATTTGTAACCAACGTGATATCCTTCTTTTTCCATTCCTTCTGCTGGTGCATTTCTAATATGCATTGGTACTTCTCCTGTATCTTTGTTTGCAACATCTTCTAGTGCTTTATTTATTGCTAAATAACTTGCATTAGATTTTTTAGATGTTGCAACATACACAGCCGCTTCTGCCAGAATTATTCTCGCTTCTGGCATTCCAACCATATGAACAGCCTCCATAGCGTTAGTAGCAACTATTAATGCATTTGGGTTTGCCATTCCTACATCTTCTGCTGCAGCAATTACTATTCTTCTTGCTAAAAACATTGGATCTTCTCCTCCATTTAAAGCTCTTGCTAAGTAAAATATTGCAGCATCTGGATCACTGCCTCTCATAGATTTTATAAATGCGCTTATATTGTCATAGTGGCTATCACCTTTTTTATCGAATATTGCTTTTCTGTTCTGCACACTTTCTTTGGCAATTTCGTTTGTTATTGTTATGAATCCGTCTTCTCCTATTTTAGTTGTTAAAACTGCTACCTCTAATCCATTAAGTGCTGTTCTTACATCTCCATTTGCAGTTTCCGCAATTTTGTATAAGGTTTCATCTTCTATTTTTATGTTATAGTTTGCTAGCCCCTCTGGCTTTTTTAATGCATTTTTTAATATTGTATATATGTTTTCTACTGTAAGAGGTTCTAAATGAAATACCATAGATCTTGAAATTAGAGCCTTGTTTACTTCAAAATATGGATTTTCTGTAGTTGCCCCTATTAGTATTACTGTTCCATTTTCTACAAATGGTAGTAAAGCATCTTGTTGCAATTTATTAAATCTGTGAATTTCGTCTATAAATAAAATGCATCTACCAGACGGATTTAGAAACGGATTTTTTGCTTCTTCTATTGCGTTTTTTATATCTCCAACACCTGCTGTTACAGCATTTAATTTTGTAAATTTGTACTTTGTTGTGTTGCTTATTACTCTTGCAAGCGATGTTTTTCCACAACCAGGAGGTCCCCATAAAATTATGCTAGATAGTCTGTCTGCTTGTATTGTTCTGTATAAAATTTTGTCTTTCCCTAAAATTTTGTCTTGTCCAACGTAATCTTCTAATGTTTTAGGACTCATTCTATATGCTAGTGGTTCATTTGCATTCATTTTATTTTGTGCGTTGCTAATTGCACAATTAGCCTCCTTTCTTTTTGTTATATTGTGTAGATTTTTATTCCAAATTAGTGTTTTTGTATAATCCAATTTTTCTCATATTGCTTATTTAATATAGTTTAAGCTAAATATTGTAAAGCTTCTTTTATTTTTTCTTCTAAGCTGCCTTGTTTTATTTTTGGAAGAATTTTGTTTATTTCGTATCTTCTATATCCTAGTACTTGAAGTGCTTGAATTAGCTCTTCTTGTTCTTCCTGTTCCTCTGCTTTCTCTTTTTCTTCTGTGCTTTCTTCGCTTCTTCCTGCAATTGCTTCTTCTGTTTTTATTTTATCTTTTAGCTCTAGTATTATTCTTTGTACTGTTTTAGGACCTATTCCTTGTAATTTTTTTAGAGAGTTTACATCATTTGTTATTACTGCTAATGCAAATCTTGATGGTGTAATGTTTGAAAGAATTGTTATTGCCGATTTTGCACCTATTCCTCCGACTGATATTAGAAGTTCAAACATATGTAGTTCTTCGTTTGTGCAAAATCCAAATAAACTTACATCATCCTCTCTTACTTTTAAAAATGTATATACTTTTACAATTCCTTCTTCTGGTAAAATGTCTATAGATTTTTTTGACATATATATTTTATATCCAATTCCTTGGACATCTATTATAACATATTCCTCAGATTTATATGCTAAATTTCCTTTTATGTATGCTATCATGTGTTTCTCCTTTTGGCGAACAGATTTTCTATCGATATTCTATCATACTTTGAAAAAATTGCAAGTACTTTTTCATATTTTTAACTATTTTATTAAATCTTCTAGTGTTTTGCTGTCCACATATTCTTCTATTACTTTATCTAGTCCCTGCCAGAAGGTATAAGTTCTGCATTTTTCTCTTCTTCCGCATTCTTGGTCTATGCAATCTAATGGCTTTAGACTACCTTCTGCTATTCTAAGAATTTCGCCTACTTTATATTCTTTAGGCTCTTTTGCAAGTTTATATCCTCCATTATTTCCTCTTGAACTTTGAATATATCCTGCTTTGTTTAACACAGATACAAGTTTTTCTAAATATTTTATAGATATTCCTTGTCTTTCTGATATATCTTTTAAAGAAATGTATTTTCCTTCTTCTTGATTTAATGCAAGGTCTATCATAACATTTAGTGAATATCTGCCTTTTGTTGAAATTTTCATTTTTGGTTGTCCTTTCTTGTATGTAAATATTTATGGGCTGTATCGCTTCCTATTTTTCCAAAAAACTCATTATACACTTGTTGTAAATTTGGATTCTCGTGTGCCTTTCTTATTATGCTTTTTTCATCGATTGAATATAAACAATTTGCTCTACGTTCTCTTACATCTATTTTTTCTCTTGTTTCTGTGTTTGGTATGGGCTGTCCTCCACCCATAATGCATCCTCCAGGGCATGTCATTACTTCTATAAAATGATAGTTAGATGTTCCATTTTTTATTTCTTCCATAATTTGCTTTGCATTATTAAGTCCAGATATCACTGCTACATTTATTGGTTTGCCGCAAATAGTTACTGTTGCTTTTTTTATTCCCTGCTCACCTCTAACAGCTTCATATTCTATGTTTTGAAGGTCTTTTCCTTCTACCATGTCTGCAGCAGTTCTTAATGCTGCTTCCATAACTCCACCAGTTGTTCCAAAAATAGTTCCTGCTCCAGATGCCTCTCCTAGTGGATTATCAAATTCTGAATCTGGTAATTGGTTAAAATTTATTTCTTTTTGTTTCATCATTTGTGCAAGTTCTCGTGTTGTAATTACTTCGTCCACATCTTTTATTCCATCTACCTGCATTTCTGGCCTATTTATCTCAAATCTTTTTGCTAAGCATGGCATTACAGATACTAAAAATATTTTTTCTGGATCTATATTTTGTTTTTTGGCAAAATATGATTTTACTATTGCTCCTAACATTTGATGTGGAGATTTGCAACTTGATAAATTTTGCATTAGTTCTGGATAGTTCATTTCTGCAAATCTTACCCAAGCAGGGCAACATGATGTTATTTGTGGTAGTTTACCTCCATCTGTTATTCTATTTAAAAATTCATTTGCCTCTTCTACTATTGTGAAGTCTGCACCAGTGCAAGTATCAAAAACACTATCGAATCCAAGTTTTTTTAATGCAGTTATCATCTTTCCTTTTACATTAGTTCCTATTTCAAGTTCAAATTCTTCTCCTAATGCTGTTCTGATAGAAGGTGCTGTTTGGGCTACAGTATATATTGTTGGGTCGTTTATTTTTTTCATTACGATTTCTGTTGCACTTTTTTCTTTTTTAATTTCTTGTTTACAGTTGTTTGGGCACTCCTCACATTTTATACAAGATTTATTTATGCTGTTCTTTAGTATATTATCTTTATTTTCCATTATCTTTTCCTCGTTAAGTTTTTACTTATAAATGTAAAAAAATCTAGTTTGATTATATCAAATTAGATTCTTTTATACAATATTTTTTAGATATTAAATAAACTTATATTATTGCTTTTATTCTAAAACTTTTCTTATGTAGTCTTTTATCTCTCCATCTTCTGCATTTTCAAAGAAATGCTTTCTAAATTGTTCTCTATTTATTGTTTGATATAAAAATTCTTGATCTATTTGTTTTAGTATTGTTAGCATGTCTTTATGAGTAATTTTCTTAATATCATCAAGTATTTTTTTATTAGCTTGTTCTGGAACCACTCTTTCTTTTGGGTAGCCTCCACCTGCTGGGCTCTCAAATAATTTTTCAAAAATATATTTCAATGTAAGTTCTGATCCCCATCCAAAACCTTTTGCAAATCCAAGTGCAACCGCATTTCCTGCATTTATTTGACTAAATAAATATGCATCTGTTGGATCTTCTATATGTCCACAAAGTACGTTTGGAAAACTGTTTAGTGCCAAACAAGCACCTTCTCCTGTGCCACATCCTGTTACTACAAAGTCTACTGCTTTTGAATTGATTAATATAGCAGCTAATAATCCAGCTTGTACATATGTTAAATTGTTTTCTTCTGCATTTTCCATTCCATAATTGTATACTTTATATGAATGAGTGTCCGCTACTTTTTTTAGTTCTTCATAAATTACTGCATTTTTGTTTGCTTGACTGTTTTCATTTATTAATGCTATTTTCATAAATTTCCTCCACATCTTGTTCTTCTGCATTATAACATAACTGATATTAATTTGCCATATTTTTTATATATTTAGACATAAAAAAAGTAGTACCTATTGATTATAGATACTACTTTAATTTGGTGGACAGGGATGGATTCGAACCATCGTACCCTTTCGAGAACAGATTTCTTACCACTATAGTTTTCACTACCATTTATATGTTTGTAGTCTGGACTTTCTCTTTATCTTATTAAGATACCTGGTATAAAGTCTCTACACTCAGAAATTGCTTCCTTAGCTCGGGATTGCCATCAGCACAACCTGTTAAGGTTTCCCCGAATTAGCCAGATGTTCATCTTATAATTACTTATAAGAGCTGCAAGTTTAGGTTTTGGTAAACCAAAGACCACAGTCTGCCGCCTTTAGCCACTCGGCCACCTGTCCAAAGCTTTAAGTTTATTTTATAAAATGATTTTTTATAAAATAATGGTGCACCTTCAAGGATTCGAACCTTGGACCCACCGGTTATGAGCCGGTTGCTCTGACCAACTGAGCTAAAGGTGCATTTCTTAACGCAAGTAAAAGTATATAATATTTTTTTTAATATGTCAATACATTTTTAAATTTTTTTCAATATTTTCAACTATTAATAATATAACATTGGCGATATTACGTTTTTTTCATCTCACAATCACACTTTTGTAAAGTTTTTTGTATTTTTTCACATTTTTTGCAGGTTTTTATGTAAAAAAATCACACTTTTGTAAATCTATGTGTTTAATCGCTTTTTTCAGAAATAAATTTTATATATAATATTTTGTATTTAAAGGTAATCAATGCTTTCTTAATACGTAAAAAATCCAGATTGTTTGTTTTTCAATCCGGATTTTTATTTTATAGATTTTCTTCTTTTCCACTTGGTAATGCTGGTACTTCTAGTACAACTCTTATTTTCATTATGTATTTTATTGTTCTTACAAATTTGCTTTGTTTAAATCTTTGCCATAATGAAGGTTTTACTTCTACTCTTGTTTCCTCATAGTATGTATCTTGTGCAGGTGTTTCTAGTATTTGTGATTTTTCTGCTTTTTTGTTTTCTTTAACTTCTTTTATTTCTTGAACTGGTTTTGCTTGTACTTGTTCTTCTACTATTTCTTCTGCATCTTCTTGTGGTGCAGGTATTAATTTTAATGCATCTGCAACTTCTATTCCTATGTAGCTAAGAGCTTTTGATTTGTCTTCTATTCTTTCCATATCTATTTCGATATGTAGATTTGATTCTAAGTTTGCTATTCTTGCATTTATTAGTTTTAATGCATCTTGATAGTTTTGAGATCTATCTGTTTTAGCTCTTCCTATTACTCCTAGTGTATCTGTTATGTCTTCTGAAAAATCTTCAGACATTTCTTTTATTGTTTCTTTCCATCCTTCTTCTTTATTAAGAACTATGTTAAGTACATTTTTTAATTCACCTGCAAGTGATATATTTTTTTCTCTTTGTCTTATAAGCTCTTCGATTTGCTTTGTGTTTTCTTCAAATTCGTTTGTTGCAAATTCAACAAGCCCATAAGCAGCTTTATAAACACTCTTTGGGAAGTTTTTCTTTTTAGGGTATTCAATTAAATATGTTTTTATAGATTCTACCAAGTCTTTAAAATAGGCATCGTCTTCTAACTGTATTATCTGTTTTTTGCTACTTGGATCTATCATTTTCTGAACTTTAGAAATATTTGACAATATTTTTTCTTCAGTTATAACCATTCTTACATTTACTATGCCAGCTTTAGACATTGTAAAAATTCCTCCTCTTCATCTGTATCACTTTAGTGGTTTTATTATATATTATTCTACAAAAAAAAACAATAGCTGCGGAGCCTTTTTTTATTACAGTTTCCTAACGCTATTGTTACAAAAATATTACATAGTTTTGTTTGTTTTTTTATTTTAATTTGATTAACAAATTACTTCTTTTTGTTTATTTCTGCGTATCTTTTAATTTTCATTGTTGTTGTTTTTTCAAAATCGTCTTTCTTTATTTCAATTTTTCTTACGGCTTTATATGATGTAAGCTTTTTGTTGTTTTCTTTTACTTTATTCCAAATTATTTTGTAAACTTCATCATCTGACAAATTGTCTCCATGTAGTTCTTTTATTTTTTCATAGTTTGGTTTTATTATTGCTGTTATTATTAATTCTTTGTCATGTGAATCTTCTGATTCTTTTTGTCCATATACCATGCATTCTAATATTTCTGGTATATTTCCTAATGTTAATTCTATTTCTTCTGGATAGATGTTTTTTCCATTTTGAGTTACTATTACGTTTTTACTTCTTCCTGTAATGTATAAGAATCCATCACTGTCTATTTTTCCAATGTCTCCTGAACAGAAATATCCATCTCTCATAACTTCTTTTGTTGCTTCTTCGTCTTCATAATAACCTAGCATTACTGTTGGACCTTTTATTAATATTTCTCCTTCACCTGCTTCATTTGGATTTACAATTTTAATGTCTGTATCTTTTACAGCTAGTCCTGTTGAAGCATATCTTAATGGTTCATATTCTGGTGTTAAAGCAGCTATTGGTGCTGTTTCTGTAAGTCCATATCCTTGTAAAAAGTCTATTCCTATATCTTCTACCCATTTTGCAATTTTTCCATCTATTGGAGCTGCAGCAGAAACTATTATTCTTAAATTTCCACCTAAGTTATCTAAAATTTCTTTAAATACTTTTCTCTTTATGTCTATGTTTACGCCCTTTAATACATTTGTTATATGTATCATAGAGTTTACTATGCCTTCTTTTTTGCTTTTTCTTATTGTTTCATTTATTTTTTTGTATAAGCTCTCTATTAGTAATGGCACTGCAAGTAAAGCTGTTGGTTTGGCTTCCTGCATATTTGGAACTATATATCTTAGTCCTTCGCATATTGCTACAGAAGAACCTGTTGCAAATGGAAGTAAGAACCCTATTGTTGATTCGTATGTATGATGTAATGGTAATACAGAGAATAGTCTATCATTCTCGTATAATTTTACGTATTCTGATACCGCATTTATATTTGCTGCAAGGTTTCTATTGCATATCATTACGCCTTTAGACTTTGATGTTGTTCCAGATGTGAATATTAGCATTTTAAATTCTTCTGGATCAATTTCTATATCTAAATAAGAGTTATCTCCTGATTCTAATATTTCTTTTCCTTCTTGAATTAAGTAATTGAATCCCATATTTTTATCTACAATGTGATCATCTGAATCCATTTCTATGAAATATTTTACAGTTGGTAAATTGTTTTCTATTTTCTTTATTGAGTCTTTTTTCTTTGCAGAATATATTACCGCTGTTGCTCTCGCTCTGTTTATTACGTTTTCTAGTTCGTTATCTGGTAATTCTTTATCTGCAGGAACTAATATTCCAGCTCCACAAAGTGCAGACATATATGTAACATACCAATCATATGTTGTTTCACTAACTACTACTATTCTTGCATTTTTAGGAAGCATTTTTATTAATTTTGAACCTAATGCTACTACGTCTTCACCAAATTGTTTGTATGTAATTTCTTTATATGGTTCCTTATGTGAAGGCTTTTGCAAAATTAGAGTATTATCTGCATAATTTTTCATAGAATGAATAAATATCTCTTTTACTGTTTTATATTCTGTTGCTGGATATGGTTTATGCTTTTTATTCTTTTTTTCCTCTGCTTCTTTTACTTTTTCATAGTCAACTTTTACATTGTCTATTTCTGGAATGTCATTCATTTCTATTTTTTTAAACTTAAAATCTGGTATTTTAAAATCTCTTAAAATTCTCATTTTATGCTCCTTCTATTTTGTTAGATTTTATCTTTTTAATTTTCTTATGAATGTCTTTTCTATTTCTGAATATAATACTGGTATTTCTATTTCTTGCCCAGCTCTCATTTTATAAATTAAGCTAGAACATGTAAAACCAAATATTCCTGACGCTATTACATTTGCATCTCCCTCAATTATTTCTTTTTTATTTATTCCTTCTATAACAATTTTTTCTATTTCTTGTATATATTCAAATACGTGTTTTTGGCATAGTAAACTTCTGCTATCGCTTCCCCATATTTCTCTTAATACTATTGTCATAAAATCTTCATATTTTACTAATACCTTTAATTGTATTAATACAATTGCTTTTATTTTATCTATAGAATTTTCTAGTTTTTCTGTTTTTATTTCTATACTATTTTTTAATAGTTTTACGCCTTCTTCTATTAGAAAGCCAAATATTTCCTCTTTACTAGAAAAATGATAGTATAGAGTGCCTTTTGCTACGCCAACAGTTGCAGTTATTTCTTCTATGCTTGTTGCATCGTATCCTTTTTCTGCAAATAATTTCATTGAAGTTTCAAATATTTTTCTTTTTGTTTTATTCATTTAATTTTAATTACCTTTACTTATTTTCTAAGTACAAATCTTGTTAAAAATGATATTTTAAGCCATTTTCCCTTGTAACCATTTTATTATATAATTTTGAATGTTTTTTTTCAATAGTTTTGAACAAATAGTCGGTTTGTTAGCTTTTATCTTTTTCCATTTAGTGTTTCTAGGTTTTCTAATGCCTTACCTGTTCCCAAAGCTACACAAGAAACAGCATCTTGTGCAATCATAACATTTATGCCAGTTCTTTCTTGTAGTAGCTTATCTAAGCCATCTATTAGACAGCCACCGCCTGTCATGTATATACCTTTTCTTCCAATATCTGCTGATAACTCTGGAGGTGTTTTTTCTAATATTGAATGTACTGCTTCTATTATTTGTTCGGCAGATTCTGATAAGGCTTCTAACATTTCACTAGAATATACTGTTATTGTTTTTGGAAGTCCAGAAATTAAATCTCTGCCTCTTATTTCCATATCGGCATCTTGTATTTTGGGATATACACAGCCAATATTTATTTTTATATCTTCTGCAGTTCTTTCTCCTATTACAATATTATGTTTTTTCTTTATATATTTTACTATTGCTTCGTCAAATTTATCTCCTGCAACTTTTATTGAAGTACTAAGTACAGTTCCTCCTAGTGATATTACTGCTATGTCTGTAGTTCCTCCACCTATGTCTACTATCATATTACCAGATGGTTTATATATGTCTAATCCTGCTCCTATTGCTGCAGCAAGTGGTTCTTCTATTAAATACACTTTTCTAGCTCCTGCTTTTCCTGCAGCGTCTATAACAGCTTTTTTTTCTACTTCTGTTACTCTAGATGGTACACATATCATTATTTTAGGTGCAAAAATGTATTTTCCACACACTTTATTTATAAAATATTTTAACATTTTTTCTGTAACTGTATAATCTGATATAACCCCTTCTCTTAGAGGTCTTGTTGCAATTATGGTTCCTGGCGTTCTTCCAAGCATTCTTCTTGCTTCTTTTCCAACAGCCAGTACTTCTCCTGTATCTTTTTCCACAGCAACAACTGAAGGTTCTCTTAATACTACCCCTTTTCCTTTTATATATGCTATAACTGTTGCTGTACCCAAATCTATTCCAATGTCTTGTCCAAATTCTAACATTTGTTTCATCCTTTCGATTTTGCAATATTACGGAACTGTTACAATTATATTACACATTAGCATAAATTTCAAACCTTTTCATATAAAAAATATATTTTATATAGCTTTAATAGTTTTCTTGTATTTTTTCTAATAATAGCTCGCTCTATTATATTTTGATTTTATATAATTAAACAGACGTATATTATTATATTAATATTATACATCTGCCATTATTTAATACATATTTTATTATATTTTTACTTTTTATGGAATTTATTTTATTTATATTAATTATATAAAATAATGTGCTAATATAAAGAATGCTGCAAATACGGCTATTCCTTTATTCTCATCATTATTTAAATCCGAAAAAGTTACTATTTGCGTTTTTGTTTCTTCTTGTTTTATTTCATCTGCAATTTCTACATAGAATTTAGTTATATTTTCTGCTCTAAAATTCACTTTAAAATTTTTTGTTTCTCCAGCATCTATTGTTTCTAGATTAACATACTTTGTTAAAATTTTATTATTTCTTGCTGAAAATAATTCTATTCGTATATATTTTCCATCTATTTGCTTATCTGAACTATTTGTTATTGTTCCCTCTATGTATCCATTTACAAGGGTTGCTTCGCTATTATTGATTTTTATTTCGAAGTTATCGTCTTTTATTACTTCTCCACTTATTTTCTTATATGTACTTTGTATATATCCATATGCTATTAAACTTGAGAATATATAAAAAACCACAAATATTAAAAGATAGATTCCAAAAGTTTTCATTCTGCTCATAATAATTCTCCATTTTTGTTTTGTATTTCCATCTTTTGTGTATTACATTTTTCTAAATACGCCTACAACTCTTCCTAGTATTTCGCAGTTTGGCACTATTATAGGATCCATTGTAGAGTTTTCTGGTTGTAGTCTTATATAACCATCTTCTTTATAGAATGTTTTTACTGTTGCCTCATCTTCTATTAAAGCTACTACTATTGTTCCATTTTCTGCAGTATTTTGTTTTCTAACTAGAATATAGTCCCCATCTAGTATTCCAGCTTCTATCATACTTTCGCCTCTTACTGTTAGCATGAAGCATTCACTATTTCCTATAAAATCTAATGGAATAGGAAATGTATCTGTTATATTTTCTACTGCAAGAATTGGAGCACCTGCTGTTATTCTGCCAACCACTGGTACATCTACTAGTTCTTTACCAGCATATGCTGTTTTTTCTTCTTGGTTTGGTCTATATTTTTTTCCACCTTTTATTAGTTGTAATGTTCTTCCTTTTTTATCTTGTCTTAATATGAAACCACCCTTTTCTAGTTTGCCTAAATATGCATGTACTGTTGCTGTTGATTTAAGTCCAACTGCTTTTCCAATTTCTCTTACAGAAGGTGGATATCCATTTTGTTTTAATTCTTTTTCTATAAATTTTAATATTGCTCTTTCTCTTTCATTTAAATCTGTTGGGTCTTTTTTTCTTGCCATAAAAATCACTCCTCAAATTTTATTATGCAACTATAATATCATAAAAAAATGCGTTTGTCAAACAAAAGTTTGTTGTAATATTTTTGTAATATTTTCTTAACGTTTTTGTTATGTCTTTTTTTCTATTTATGTAGTATAATAAAATAACTTAAGGAGTTTTTATGAGTATAGAATCAGATTTAAAAAAGAATGGAATTACTGTAATCGAGCCTCTTGACAGGGGAAGTATAGAAACCATAGCCAAAAGTGTAAGTACAGAGATTGTCTCTGCATTTTCTAATTTTGGTTTTACTTTTGATTCTCTTTATGAAAGATTTTCTAATTTACCTATGTATGTTGCAAATATGCCTGAGGGTCTTGCAGAAGCAAGTTATTTTTATAAGAACTCTTCTGTTTATTTTAGAGATGGAATGGGACTTTGTGAATTAGAAAAATATGCTGTTCACGAATTAGTTCATAATTTACAAGAAGTAAAAGATGAAAAAGGAAACTTATTAAGACTTGGTTTAAGTTCTTTTAAAGGATCTAAGTCGTTTGGTTTAGCACTTAATGAGGCTGCTGTTCAAACTGTTGCATCTAATATTTTAGGTTCCACATTTGATAACGTAACCTATTACGATATAAATTTTTCGACTATTAGTCCAGATTATTATCCATTGCTATGTAATTTAATTTCGCAAATGGCATATATAACTGGAGAAGAAGTTTTATTTGACAGCACACTAAACAGTAACAGTCATTTTAAAAATAAATTTTCTGCATTATGCGGAGAAAACACATATAAGCAAATTTGTTTAACTCTAGATAAAATTTTGAATATAGAAGAAAAAATTGTAAAACTAAGACAAAAATCACAAGATGAAGATTTGCCTATGGTAAAATATCATACAATTAATGAAAAAATTGCAGAATTAAAAAGTCAAATAAAAAATATGTATCTAAGTACTCAAGAATTAATTATAAAATCTTATTTTTCTACAGTATATAAATCTTTAATGTCGTCTGCAGACGTAGATAACTTTAGAAAAAAATTATATAACTTTCAAGATTTAATTGGTACTACAGACGGATACTATTTCTTCAATAATTTCTACATTCAAATGATGGAAAATTTAGATAAAAAATTTGATAACTTTGCTGATAAAGATTATAACAACACTTACTTGATAGAAAAAAAAGAATCAAAATTCTCAAGAATCATAAATTTAATAAAAAATATACTACTAAAGAGAGAATTTAAAAGCAATATAGATAATAAAAATTAAAACTAATACATAAAAAAATATCCGAGTCGAAACTTTTTATAACTCATTTAAAATTGATAATCTATAATCTTATAATAAGTTTGAAGATAGGATATTCTTTTCAATTGTATTAGTTTTTATATATTATTACTTTACAAAAATTTTAAAATATTTTCAGCCGCATCTCGACCAGACCTTGCAGCCCAGGCTACTGTTTGCTTTTCTCCTACTATGTCGCCTCCTGCGTACACATTTTTTATTGAAGTTTGCATATTTTCATTTACTTTTATATAATTCCATTTATTTTTTTCCAATTCTTTTATTGCATTTTTTTCTGGTTTTGAACCTGTTGCCATTACAACATAATCCATTGGTAGTATAAAATTGCTTCCTTCTATGTTTACTGGACTAAGCCTATTTTGTCCTTCTATTTTAACAAGTTCTGTTTTTACACATTCTATTTTTTCTACTCTACTTTTACCAATTATTTTAATTATATTTGTTTGATATACAAATTCTATTCCTTCATTTTCTGCACTTTCTATTTCCTTTATTTCGGCAGGCATTTGCTCTTTGGCTCTTCTGTATATTACATATACTTTTTTTGCTCCCATTCTTACTATTGTTCTTGCACAATCCATTGCTACGTTTCCACCACCTATTATGGCTACATTTTTTCCACTGTAATCTGGATGTTTATTATATTCTAGTAAGTCGTTTCCTCCATATACTCCATTTAGGTTTTCGCCTTCTATTCCCATTTTAGCTGGAATGTTTGCTCCAATAGATATAAATACTGCATCATATTTTTTTGATAGTTCCTCTACCGATATATTCTTGCCCAGCTCTTTATTGTATTCTACATTTATTCCTAATTCTAATATTTTGTCTATTGTTTTTTCTACAGTTTCTTTAGGTAATCTAAATTCTGGTATACCATGAGATAATATGCCTCCGAGTTCATTATGTTTTTCGTATATTGTAACTTGTAATCCTTTTCTTGCTAAAAATGCTGCACATGTAAGGCCTGCTGGGCCTCCCCCTACTATTGCAGCTCTCTTTGTTTTTAAGTTTTCTTTTCTATCGGTTGGAATTTTATAGTTTTCTTTAATGCTTTTTTCTCCAATTATCGATTCTATTTTTCCTATTTTCACAGGTGATTGTTTTATTCCTCTTACACAACTTCCCTGGCACTGTTTTTCATGCGGACATATTCTACCACATATTGCTGGCAGTACTGTTGTTTGGCTTAAAATTTCGAATGCCTTTTTATAGTCTGTTTCTTTTATAAATGTAGGAATGTTGTTGTTTAACGGGCATCCTTGATTACTACAAGGTTTTATTTTGCAATTTAAGCAATATTCTCTCATTTCTATTTCTTCCATTTTCACTATATTCCTTTCTGTAATTTAATGTTTAACTTTAAGATTGCAAATTTTATAATATATAATTATTCCTATTCATATTTTAAATAAATTTATTTTTTATTTTTATTAAATATAGCAGGCTTATTTTTCTTTCACAATTTTTTTAATCTTTTATTAGTTTATATTTTATTCTTTTTAATGTCAATAGAAATTATTGTAAAAAAATAATCAGTTATTTAATTAACTGATTATATATCTACTAATATTATATCTTCTCCAATGCAATGTATTTTGTTCCAAGGAATTACTACATTATTTTTATCTGTGAATATGTTTGCAAATTTCTTTTCTCCTGGAACTATTATTGATGTTATTGCTCCTGTTTCTAAGTCTGCACAAACATCTTGAACAAATCCTAAACGTTTTCCATTATTTATGTTTATAACTTCTTTATGTTTAAAGTCTAGCCCTTTATTTTCCATTTTTATTTTATTCCTCCTTTTAAGTACAAATTGTTGATACTAGACTAAATTAAAATAGTAATTTTAAATTTAATATTAGTATTGATACTTATTAATAAACTTATAGTTTTATTATTTATAAATGAATTTATAATTTTATTATTTTCAAACAAATCTATAATTGTTTTGTCTTCATTTTATTATATTATTCTCTTGTATTTTTATTACTTGTCATTATAAATTCTTCTTATATGGCTTATTGCATTTTTTTCAAGTCTCGATACTTGTGCCTGTGATATTCCTATTTCTTCTGCAACTTCTATTTGTGTTCTCCCTTCAAAAAATCTTTTATTAATTATTTCCCTTTCCTTTGCCTTTAACTTGTTTAGTGTTTCCGATATTGTTAAATTTTCTGCCCAGTTTTCATCACTGTTCTTTTTGTCTTTTATCTGATCCATTACATATATATTATCTGTTTCGTCACCATATGCGGGTTCTTGTAATGATATTGGGTCTTGTATTGCATCTAGGCAAAATGCAATGTCCTCCTTTGTTACGTTTAGCTCTTTTGCAATTTCTTCTATAGTTGGTTCTCTTTTATTTTCTTTTTTAGCCCTTTCTCTTATTGCTAACACTTTGTAACCTAAATCTCTTACAGATCTACTAACTCTTATTATATTGTTATCTCTTAAATATCTTCTAATTTCACCAATAATCATTGGTACAGCATAAGTACTAAATTTTACATTCATATTTACGTCAAAATTGTCCATTGCTTTTATTAGTCCAACACATCCAATTTGAAATAAGTCATCTAAATTTTCGCCTCTGCCATAGAAATTTTTTATTACACTTAACACAAGTTTTAGATTTCCTTTAACAAATACTTCGCGTGCTTCTTGATCACCATTTTTTATTTTTTTTAATAATTCTTCTTTTTCTTCATTTGATAGCACAGGTAATTTGCTAGTTGTAACTCCGCATATTTCTACCTTGTTTATCAAATTAAAAACCTCCTTTGGAAATTTAATTACTCTAATTATTTCCAAAAAAGGTTATTTTTATTCTACTATCCTGTTTTGCTTAATATTTCCTTTTTCATTTTGTTTATTATTTTTTTCTCTAGTCTGGATATGTAACTCTGTGAAATGCCGAGCATATCTGCAACTTCTTTTTGAGTTTTTTCGTCCCCTGTTATAAAGCCAAACCTTAATTCCATTATGTTTTTTTCTCTTGTATTTAATTTGCTTATTGCAACCTTTAATAATTTTTTGTCTACTTCGTCTTCTAGTCTTCTAGAAATTGAGTCTGAATCTGTTCCTAAAATATCTGATAAAAGTAGTTCGTTTCCGTCTCCATCTTGGTTTAATGGTTCATCTATTGATATTTCTCCTTTTATTTTATTTGTTCTTCTCAAATACATTAATATTTCGTTTTCTATACATCTTGATGCATACGTAGCAAGTTTTATGTTTTTGCTTGTGTCGTATGTGTTTATTGCTTTCATAAGTCCAATTGTTCCAATTGATATTAAGTCTTCTATTCCTGTTCCTGTATTTTCAAATTTTTTTGCTATGTATACTACTAGTCTTAAATTTCTTTCTACTAGTAATTGCTTTGTTTCTTTATCTCCTTTTGCAAGTTTTTTTAATGCTTCTTCCTCTTCTTCTTGAGAAAGTGGTGGTGGCAATGTTTGACTTCCACCTATGTAGAATATTGGCATTAACTCTACATCATCATTTTTTATGTATTTTACATATATAACATTTGCACTATTTTTTAGAATTTGTAATAAATTCATCTTTGTATTCCCTCCTATATGAATATAATTATAAGAATTTTATTTTGTTGAAGAAAAGATTTGAAAATTTTAATATTATTTAAATTCAAAATTTATTATATTAATTTCTTGCTCAATGATTATTTACTTCTCTTCTTCTAATAAGTTTAACCCTATTAGTGCATTGTATTTATTGTCTTTTGTAAGTTTTTTGTTATATAAACATACTATTACTTTTGATTTTTGTATTGTTTCCTCTTCATTATGAATTATAATTTTGTCTACTCTTATTCCTACTAGCATTCCATTTTCTTTTCCTATAGACATAAATGGCACCATTCTAATTTTGGATAAGTCTTCTTTTAAGTTGTTATTTTCTCCTATATCACCTCCTAAAAATTTTTCTATGTATTCTAAAAATTCTGCTGATATTAGCTCTCTTAATTTTTCTTTTTCTACTATTATTATTGGCATATTACTAATTGGATCTTTTACCAAATTGCCAGAGTCTATTAGTGCTGTTACTTCTACTCTCTTTTCTTTATAAAATATTTCGATATTTATATATTGATTTTTTAAGCTTAGTTTGGATTTATTTATTTTGAATGCTATTTGTGTTATTACAAAAGCTATTGTTCCTGCAATTAATGCGACTTTTATTGGATATATTCCTACAAATACACCATTATTAATTTTTACATTTTCGGGTTTTATAAAATATATTAATGCAAATGTGCAGCCACCAAATATGAATGATGTTAAATAAAATATTAGTAATTGTTTTAACATTTGTTTGATATTTTTTGCTCCAAATGCTATGTATACCATAACTATTGATAGTATTATTTTTGCAAATATACTTGAATATATTGTTAGTACATTTAAATACACTATTATTGCATATATGCTCCCTATTATGCTTGATATTAGCAGTCGTATTTGTGGATGTTTGGTTTGTGCTTTTAATATTATTTGTGTGGCAAATAATATTATATAATTCATTAATACATTTTCTATAAATATTAAGTCTAAATAAATGGTCACATTTAATTCATTTCCTTTCTTTATTGCATTACTATTATACAATTTTATTTTTTAAAATTCTGTCATTTCTTGTACGCAAAAAAAAGAAATAATCTACAAATTTAGCTTATTTCTTTTCTTATATTTTATTTATTTATGTAATAATACATTTTATTTATATTTTTTTGTATTATTTGCTCTTATTTTTTCTTAAAAAGGTTGGAATATCTAAATCTCCGTTTGAGCTTGTTGTATCTGTTCCAATTGATGATGTTTTTGGAGTCCAAGTTTTGCTTGTTAAATCTCCTAAGCTTGGAACTTTATCTTCTTCTTTTTCAAATCCTGTAGCTATAACTGTAATTGTTATATCTTCGTCTAGACTTTCATCTATAACAGCACCAAAGATTATGTTTGCTTCTGGGTCTACACTTCTTTGTACAAGTTCTGCTGCTGTGTTTACTTCGTGTAATCCTAAGTTGCTTCCACCTGTAATGTTTATGATTACTCCTCTAGCACCTTCTATTGATGTTTCTAGTAATGGACTTTGAATAGCTTGTTTTGCAGCATCTTCTGCTCTATTTTCTCCAGATGCTCTACCAATTCCCATATGAGCCATTCCTGTATTTAACATTATTGCTTTAACATCGGCAAAGTCTAGGTTTACAAGTCCTGGTATTGCAATTAAGTCTGAAATACCTTGTACACCTTGTCTTAAAACATCGTCTGCCATTTTGAAAGCTTCTACGATTGATGTTTTTCTATCTATTATTTGAAGTAGTTTGTCGTTTGGTATAACAACTAATGTATCTACTTTTCCTTTTAGACTTTCTATTCCTCTATCTGCTTGTGTTAATCTTTTTTTACCTTCAAATGTGAATGGTTTTGTAACAACACCAATTGTTAGTATTCCCATTTCTTTTGCACAAGATGCAACTATTGGAGCTGCTCCTGTTCCTGTTCCACCGCCCATTCCGGCAGTTACGAATACCATATCTGCACCGCGAAGTGCTTCTGTTATTTCTGCTTTGCTTTCTTCTGCTGCTTGAGCACCAATGTCTGGGTTTGCTCCTGCTCCGAGTCCTCTTGTTATTTTTTCTCCTATTTGAATTTTTGATGCAGCTTTAGATAAAAGTAAAGCTTGTCTATCTGTATTTACAGCAATAAATTCTACTCCTTTTATTCCTGAGTCTACCATTCTATTTACTGCGTTTGTTCCAGCTCCTCCAACTCCTATTACTTTAATTGTAGCTGTTCCATCTAACATTGTGTTTTCGTCTACGCTATCCACCATCATAAAGTTTGTTCCTCCCTATTTTAATTTAAAACTCTGTTTCTAACAATCTTATGTTCAATTTATTTTTAAGAATAGAAAAATTCTTTTATTCTTTCTATTATAGTTGCAAAGAAGTTTTCGTGTGAGTTTGAATCTATACTACTTGAAACACTTTTTGCAAATGGTCTTGCAGCTATGTATCTAACTAGTGCATAGGCTGTTCTATATTCTGGTCTTACCATGCTTATGTATCTGCCTGTTGCAAATTTTACTGGTATATTTAGTATAACTTTTCCTGCAACATCACTCTTACTTATGCTTGTAATTCCTTGACCTGTTAATATTACATTGTTAATTCTTGGCTTAATTCCTTGGTTTGCTATGTCTTTATTTATTAATGTAAATATTTCTTCGATTCTTGCTTCTATTATTTCTATAAGTTCTGAACTTCTTATTACTTTGTTTTTAGAATCTTCTACTGTATTTAGCACAATTTCGTTGTCATTATCTATGTATGATCTCATTGCTAAGCCATATTGTCTTTTTAATTTTTCTGCCTCTTCTTCTGAAATACTTAATACCATTTGTATGTCTCTTGTTATGTTGTCTCCTCCAAGAGGTATTGTATTTGTATATTCAAAAGCTGCTCCTTCAAATATACCTATTTCTGTATTTCCAGCTCCAATGTCTATTATCATTACATTATCGTTTAATTCATTATTGTCTAGTATTAAATTTCTCTCTGCAAGTGTAATTGGTATAATTCCATCTATATCTAATCCTGCTTTTTTGCAGATATTAGATAATTGTCTGATGTATTCTTTGTCTCCTAATATTACTTGTGCATTTAAAGAAAATGTTGATACTAAATTTCCAACTGGATCTTCTACTGCTCGTCCATCTTCTAAAACAAATTTATCTGTAACTATATCTATTATGCTTTTTCCGTCTGGAACATCTATATCTTTTACTTGTAAAAGTGCAGATGATACATCTCTTGTAGATATTCCTGCATATTTATCTTTTATTGTTTTTGTTACACTATTTTGTACTATTGTAACATAGCTTCCTGCAATTGTTAGGTATGCTGAATTTATTTTTATTTCTGCTTCTTTTTCTGCATCTTGTACTGATTTTATTATTGCATTTGCTATTTCATCTTCATCTATTATTTTTGTTTTTTTAATTCCTTTGCATTTATGCTCAACTGTATAGACTAATTCTACTTGATTAAAGTTGTTTACTTCTCCAACTACCAAGCTAACCTTTGAGGAACCTATATCTATACCTACAATTATATCTCCGATTGCCAAGATTAACTCCTCCATTTTTTTCTGCTTTTAAATTTATGATAAGAATATTATATTTCACAAAAAAAGTCAATAGTTTTGTCACATTTTTGTAATAAATTTGTAACAAATTTATTTAAACTATTGTACTTTCTATGGAAACAAATTTTAACATATTTATTCTTTAATTTCAACTTTTTTTTCGTTTCTTTTTTCTTCGACTTTTTTCATCATTATATCTACATAATATCTACGAATTATGGCAAGATTTGTAAACATTCTTCCTACAAAAACAACAATTGCAGCTAGGTAAATATCTACATTTAGTTTTTGTCCTAATATTGTTAATAATATTGCAAGTATTGCATTTCCAAAAAATCCTGTTACAAATATTGTTAAATTAAAGTTCTTTTTTAATGTTGCTACAATTCCTCCAAATACCGAATCTAGTGCAGCAATAATTGCTATTGCTAAATATCCAGAGTATGTATAAGAAACCATTGGTGCTAGCATACCTATTAATGCCCCTATTAAACATCCTAAAACAATTGCTATTAATATCATATTAGTCTTCTACCTCCTTCATATATCTTACTTCTATTTCTCCTGTGTATTTAGGAATTTTTATATTTCTTTGTTTTTCTAGTTTTACAGTTTTTCCTTGTGATGTTCTATAATCTATAAAGCCTGTTTCTTTTATGCTTAAAGTGTTTATTAATTGTGTTTGACTTCCTATTGCTTTTATTACATATGGTGATGTAATTCTTTGGCTTGGTTTCATTATAATATAACCATATATGTCTGCAAATTCTGTCATATTTACTACTCTTACATCATTTACAGATATTGCTTCTGCTCCTGCATATCTTAGTTCGTTTACAAGTTCTACAATGTCTGTTGCAGTAATTTTTTCTGAATCGTTATCTGTTAGTGTTATTACTACTCCATCTCCTGTAACATCTGTTAGTCCTAGTAGTAATCTAGATTTATTTAGTTCTTCGTCTAATAATTCTGATGCTTCTTCGTTTGACTCTATTTTGCTTGTATATTCTTCTATTTTTTGATTTGTATCTGCAAGTTTTTCGTTTATTTCTTCGTATTTGCTCTTCCAAGATGCAAGTTCTTCTCTTAGTTTAGTTTCTTCCATATGTTCTATGTCTGATACATTTACTTGTTTTACTGTTTTAAATTGAATAAGTGATACTGCCACAAGTATTATACAAACCATAAAAATGCTAATTGACATTGTAATGTTTGCTTTTGTCATTTTTATTTTCAAATTTTTCACTTTCCTTTCTTTTATATAATTTGAAAAGCATATTTTGATGTAACTTGTTCTTTAATTGTCATTTTTTATATATTTTGATCCAATTACACCAGTATATTTTTCTATTGTTATGCTATTTGATTGCTTAATTGTTGCAATTATAAAATCGTTTAAATGTTCTAATGTTCCACCTGGTCTATTTAAAGCAGAATACATTGTAGACCTTCCTATTGCTTTTATTACAAATGGAGAGCTTACTTTTTCTCCATTTACACTTATTATATTTCCTTCGCAGGTAATTGCACTTACACTTGTAATTCTTTGGTCATTTACAGATATTGCTTCTGCTCCTGCATTTTTTAATTCGTTTACTATTCCTAATATGTCGCTATAATGAACTATATACTCACTTATATCTCCAAGTGTTGTACTTGCAGTTACTTTATCGTTGTCTTTTAAAGTTACTATTACGCCTTCTCCTGTAACATCTGTCAATCCAAGTAACATGTTATTTCTTTTTAACTCTTCTTCTTTTTCTGATGAGCCCTCTGTGTTATCACTTGCTTGTTCTCTAACATCTTCTAGTCGTTTTTCTGACGTTTGAAGACTGCTATATGTTGTATCGTATCTTTCTTTCCATTTTAAAACTTGGTCTCTTAAGTTATTACTTGTAAATGTTGAAGATGCAACTTGATTTGCTCCATTTATTGTTTTTATTTGGATTACTGTTGCCATTGTAAGTAATAAACACATTATTCCAAGTGTTATTGCTATTTGTTTTTTATTCAATATGTTCACTCTCCTATTTTATACACTTTCTCTAAAGAATGCTTTATCTGTATTTAGATTCATATTTAGAAATATCTCTCCTGATATATTCTTTTCTGAATTTATTATTCCAACTAAGTATAACATTCTTGTTTCTAAATTGCTACAATCTCCTAAATATGCAGTCTTTTTTTCACTTTCCATATAAATTGTGTAATTTTCTGCATTTGATATATTTATTGTTGTTATTAAATTTGCTATTGAATTATTTGTAGCCGCATTCATTAATTTTATTACTGTTCCTAATTTTATTAAGTCTTCTTCTTCTAGTCTGTTACCAGCTTCTAATTTTTCTTGACTTGTTGAATATCCTAAAATTATTGGCAAATCTAACTTTTGACTAGATACCTCTAGCATATATCCTTGTGTATTTATATATACATATGCATTACCATATTCTAACATATAACTTGGTTTTCTTTCTTCTATTGTTATTTCTATTCCATTAGGAATTTTTTTACTAATGCTTACTTCGTTTACATATGCATTTTGTTTTATATTTTTTATTGTTTTAGATTTACTTATTCTAAAAATATTTTCATTTTGTTCTATTCCAGATAAGCTTATTATTTCGCTTTCTGTAAGCTTTGAATTTCCAGATATTTTTATGTTATTAACATTAAATATTGGTGATACCATAGCAAACGATATTGCTCCTGCAATGACTATAATTATTGAAAATGTTTTTAATATTCTTTTGATTATTTTAGCTCTTCTTGCTCTTTTTTGTTCATCTATTATTTTGTTTGAATCGTCTAATATGTATTCATTGTCTATTCCTGTAAATTTATAAGAGTATACATCTTCTTTTTGTTTTGTTTTTTTATTTTTTGTAACTTTTTTGTTAATTTTTTTATTATTTACTTTCTTCTTATAAGATTTTTTATCTTTTTTTACTTGCTCTTTTTCTGGATATCTTGTTACCCCAATTACTATTTCATCATCGTAGTTTATTTTCTTCTTCTTTTCGGCTTGTCCTTTTGTTTCAGATGTTTTTTTACGCTTCTTTGAGGCAGATTTTGCATCTGCCTTTTTTTTCTTTTTTAGTTTTTTCTCTTCTTGCGTCTCATAATCAAAGTCATATAAATTTTTTATTTTTTCTTGTTTTTTCATTTAATTTTAGTCACCTTCTTCTATATATACATTTGCTCCTAATTTATTTAATTTTTTGTCTAGATTTTCGTATCCTCTTAGTATATATTCAATATTCGTAATTTTTGTTGTGCCTTTGCAACTTAGTGCTGCAAGTACTAGTGCTGCTCCACCTCTTAAGTCTGTGCTTTTTACTATTGCCGGGGTTAACTTTTTTACTCCAGTTATTATTGCAACATTTCCTTCTTGCTTATTTTTTGCCCCCATTTTTTTAAGTTCATATAAATATTTGTATCTATTTTCAAATATATTTTCTGTTATTACAGATGTTCCTTTAGCTTTAGATAATACTGCTCCAAATATAGATTGCATATCTGTTGGAAATCCTGGGTATGGCATTGTTTTTATTTCTACTGCTTTTGTTCTTTTTTTAGCTTCTATTTCTATGGTATTTTTTTCTATTTTTATATTACAGCCAGATTCTTCTAATTTAGAAATTATTGGTACTATATGTTCTGGTATTGCGTTTATGAGTTTTATTTTTCCTTCAGTTATTGCAGCAATGCATAAAAATGTTCCTGCCTCTATTCTATCTGGCATAACTCTGTACTGGACTTCTTTTAAGTTTTTTACTCCTGTAATTTCTATTACATTTGTGCCTTCACCTGTAATTCGTGCTCCCATTTTGTTTAGCATATGTACCAAATCTACAATTTCTGGCTCTCTTGCTGCATTTGTTATTATTGTTTTTCCTTCTGCGAGTACTGATGCTAATATAATATTTTCTGTTGCACCTACACTTGGAAAGTCCAAGTCTATATTTGCCCCTATTATTTTATCACATTTACACCTAATAAATCCATACTCTTCTACAATATTTATGCCTAATTTTTTAAAAGCTTTTAAATGTAAATCTATTGGTCTTGCTCCTATGTCGCATCCACCAGGATACGAAAAGGTAACTTCTTTAAATCTTCCTAAAATAGCACCTGCCAAAATAACAGTGGAACGCATTTGATTCATTAGTTCTTCTGGTATTTCGTTTTTATGTATATACTTAGAATTTATTTCTATTTTGTCGTTTTTCTTGCTTACTTCGCATCCTAAATATTTTAATATTTTTAAAGTCACCTGTATATCGTGTATGTCTGGTACGTTACTTATTTTGCTTTTTTTGCCACTTAATATTGTTGCTGCAATTATTGGAAGTGATGCATTTTTTGACCCTGAAATTTTTACTTCTCCTTCTAGTCTTGTTCCTCCTTTTATTACAAAACTTTTCATTTATTTCACCATTTTGCCCTTTCTAATTTGTATATTAATTATGGTATATAATATGAATTTTAAGGCAAAAAAGTGAAGGCATAAAGTACTTGCCTTCACTTATTGTTATATGTATTTCAAATTTCTTCTTTTTTATCTAGAGTGCTTGAATTTATAAGTCTATTTTTATTTAAATATTTCTTTTATTTTGCTCATATTTTCTATTGCAGCTATATAGCCTTGATTATAGCAGTAGTCTATTTTCTTTACGCTAAACACACTTGCTTCTGGCATATCTAATGTTAAAGCAAAGTCACTACTTGCAATTTCTGCTGCAGTTCTTTGGTCGAATAATAAATCTACAGATTTTAATGCGACCTCAAAAACGTTTTTAGGATCAGTTTTGTTTGCAGAACTAAAACGTACTGATAGCACTTTTTCTGCTCCTAATTTTCTAACCTCGTGTGCAGGAAGGTTATCTATTATTCCTCCATCAACAAATTTATGTTCTTTATATATTGTTGGTGCAAATACTCCTGGATAACTAGCACTCGCTCTTGTTGCTTTTCCTATGCTTATATCTCTTATGTATGTATCTTCTGGAAAGTTTTCATCAAATGCATGATTTGTAGATACGTATTTTTTACTTTCTTTAATGTCTACTGTTGGCATTACTATTGGCATTTTTAAGTCTTTTATGTCTTTGTAACCTTTTAATTTTGCACATTCATCCATAGCATTTTCTATTGCATCACCAGATAAAAGGCCATATCCCATAAAATTTTTTCTAGATTTAACATTTGACCAATAATATTTTGGATCTACTTTCATTACATCTCTTGAAAAGTATTTAAATAGTTTTAGCATCTCTGCTGAGTTATAGCCCATTGCATAAAATGCTGCAACTATACTTCCAATACTTGTTCCTCCAATGTATCCAATTTCTATTCCATTTTCTTCTAATGCTTTTATTACACCTAAATGTCCTGCACCTTTTACTCCGCCTCCTGCTAATGCTAACCCTATTTTCATATTTAATATCATTCCTCGCATAATATATTTAAGTTTTTTAGGATTTACTTATAAACCTACTTATTGCAAACCTATGTATAGTAATATATAAACTTATATCTTTATAATTAATATTTAACTACCAATTTGTTGAATTTAGAATTTATATACTTTTCTAACTTAACCATAAATTCTTCTGATTTTATTTCCTTTTTTGCAACCATATCTAAACCTTTTTCCCAGCTAGCTGTAAGTTTTGGGTTTAGCATATCTGGCATTGAATGATTTACAACATCGTATATTACTTCTCCTTTTTTTGTAGGAGTTACTATTTGTGTTTTCGCATTTATGTCTATATATTTTATTCTCTCTAATTTTTTTATTATTTCTCCACGTGTTGCACTAGTTCCTATTCCAGCTCCTTTTATTTGTTCTCTTAATTCTTCGTCTTCTATTAATTTGCCTGCATTTTCCATAGCTAAAACCATATTCCCAGATGTATATCTTGACGGTGGAGAAGTTTCGGCATCTTTTATTTCGTAATTTTTTACTTCTATTTCTTGTCCTTTTTTTAATTTTTTGAATACTTCTAAATTATTGTTTTCTGACGCTTCTTGTTCTTCTTTTACAGAAGAGTTATCCACATTTTGTGCAACATCTGTGACTTTTCTTGCTGTATTTTTTGGTTTTAGCACTTCTAGATAACCTTGATTTACACATACTTTTCCACTTGCATAAAATGTTTCGTTTTCTACATTTATTGTGACATTTACTTTGTTAAATTCTGCTGACGGATAAAATACGGCTATAAATCTTTTTACTATTGTGTTATATACCTTTTTTTGCAAGTCTGGCAATCCATCGAAGTTTTCGAATCCTTGCCCTGTTGGAATAATTGCATAATGGTCTGTTATTTTGCTATCGTTTACATATTTTGTTTTTACTAAGTTTGTAGAGTATTTTTCTGTTACCATTTTATTTAAAAGTTTTTGAACTTCTGCGTCTTTATAACCTTTTACAAGTCCGTTTAAATTTTTAGAAATTTCCTTTGCAACAGCTGTTGAAAGAACTCTGGCATCTGTTCTAGGATATGTTACTAATTTTTTTTCGTATAAATTTTGTATTATTTCTAGTGTTTCATCTGGCTTTATTTTAAATTTTTTTGTACATTCATTTTGTATTTCTGCTAAGTTGAATAATAGTGGTGCATTTTCTTTTTGCTTTGCTTTTTTTAGCTCTGTTACAACTGCTTTTTTTCCTGCAAGTGAAGCAATAAATTCTTTTGCATCTTGTTCTTTTTTTAATCCGCTCTCATTGTATAACTTTATACTTTCAAACATTTTAGATTTTTCGTTTACTTTCCACTCTGCATTAAAAGAGCCTTCATCGTCTCCAAAGCTTCCTGCTATTTTGTAATATTTTGTTTTTACAAAGTTTCTAATTTCTCTTTCTCTAGAAACTACCATTCCTAAAACACAGGTCATTACTCTTCCTATAGAAATGGAAGCTTTTTCTTCGTCTATTTCTTTTGCAACTCTTCTTCCATATATTATAGATAGCAATCTAGAAAAATTTATTCCTATTAAGTAATCTTCTTTAGCCCTTAAATAGGCAGAATCTGAGAGGCTATCGTATTCACATTCGTCTTTTGCCTCCCTTATTCCTCTTTGTATTTCTTCTTCTGTTTGCGAATCTATCCAAACTCTTTTTATTTTTGCTTTTGGGTTTGGTTTTGCCATCATAAATACTAGTCTTTGTATATACTCTCCTTCTCGTCCAGAGTCTCCTGCATTGTATATTTCTTCTACATCTTCTCTTTGTAAAAGGCTTTTTACTATGTTAAATTGATTTTGTACAGCAGGAATTATTTCATATTTCCACTCTGTTGGTATAAATGGAAGTGTATCTAGCCTCCAATATTTTAGCTTTTCGTCATATACTTCCGGATAGCTCATCGTTACTAAATGGCCAACACACCAAGTTATTATCCAGTTGTCTGATTCTATATATCCGTTTTTTCTATTTGCACTTATTTTTAGTACTTTTGCATATTCCATTGCAACCGATGGTTTTTCGGTTATAATTAGCTTTTTTGGCATTTTTATCTTTCCTTTTTAAATTTCTATAATGTCCATTTCGGATGTAAAATTGTTATTTCCATATGCATATATTATGTATAATTTTCCTTCTTTTCCTATAAAGAAATTGTCGGTTTTATCTAAATGGTATATGTCGCTATTTATATCTCTTTTATATGTATCAAATCCAGATATTTGTATGCTATTTGCCTCTTTTATTGCTTGTGTAATTTGGCTCGTTATTTTAGAAGATACACTGCTTTGCGCTACTCCTCTTTGCTCTATTGCGTCATAAATGCTAACTTCTTTATCTGTTTGCAAATTATAATTATATGTTTGCACAATTACTCTTTGTGCATTTGTTCCTTCTTTTAGAGTTGATCTTATTATTAGAGAAAGTGTATCTCCATTTATATAGCCTGTATAATCTATGCTGTAAATTATTGTAGAGCCATTGTTATTATTTAAAACTTCTGTTGCCTTATCTGCAAAAACTTTTTGAGTTATTGAGTTAAAGCCTGATGTAACACTACTGTTTATATTAAATACCGGTAAATGTATGTCTACCTCATATTTATTCTCTTCTGCTTTTTCTATGTCGTAGGCAGTGTAAACAATTTCTTTGTTTTCATCTTGTTTGTTAATAGCACTTGTATTGTAATTGTTTGTATTTATTGTATTATTAAATAAACTATTAAATTCCTTTTTTAATTCTTCTTGTGTTTTAGTTTCTTCTGTTACGCTATTATTATTGTTGTTATGATTTTTCTTTCCTGAGTTTAGGTCAATTTGAGCAAATATAGCTGCAATTATTGCTAAGATACAAACTGCTGAAATTGATACATATATAATTTTATTTTTATCCATATTTAGTTACATTTCTCCTTCTAATTTTTCATTGCTATTATAACACGACCAAATTTAAATTTCAATTATTTGTATATAAGTAGCAATTTTGGTAAATACTAGTTTTAGAAAAAATATCTTACTAAGGAGGAATGAAATTAATTATGGATAAAAGAAATATTGTACTATTTTTACTTGTTTCTGTAATTTTTATAATTATTATAATTAGTTTATTGCTTTTTAATTTAAATAAAAATTCTGGAGGGTCTTTATCTTCTCAAAATGTTTATAATTATGATGTTGTAAGAACTTCTATTAACGATATAAACCTTGATACCATTAAGGCAAATTCTTCTGAAATTAAGATTTCTCCTAATTGTATAATCACATTTTTTAAAACCTATAAAGGTTGTGGTCATACAATAAAAGAAAAAACATTTACAGATTCTAATATGGTTAATTTAACTTTGGATGACTTTAAAAATTTGTATAGCGATTGGCAAATTAATAAGTTTACTAGTTCTGATATAGAACTTGCAAAAGATTTTAACGGTTCTTGTAATGAACATTTTTTAGTAAAATCTAATGATGGTTATGTTTGTATTTATAATATAAAAGATGATAATTCTATTGAGTTAAAAGAAAAAACAGATATTGCAGTTAAATATTTATCTTTAGTAGATATGAACGAGCTTGAAAATGGAGTTACTCTTTTTGGTAAAGATAATTTAAATTCTTATATAGAAAATTTTGAGTAAAACAAAATATTTATAAAAAGGAGACTATAAAGAATTACTTAAATTCTTTTAGTCCCTCTTCATTTTTATTTTGTTATTATTTCTTTGTTTTTTGTGCTTAGTGCTTCTTTATTCATATATCCTTTTTTAAAGAATTCTCTAAAGTACATTATTAATGCAAATATTGTAAGTACTAGAGCTAAGTAATATATGTATATATCGAAATGTATTTTTATGTTAAAATTATTTACTGCAAGTGATGCAACTATTGCTATATAAAATACAACTGTTGCAAGTTTTCCATACCATCTACTAGATACAACAAGTTGTTTTCCATAAAGGAATGAAGCACCCGCTATCATAACTCCTTCTTTGGCAAATACTAGTATTAGCATCCAGTATGGTATTATTTTTATATAGGATAATGCAATTAATGTTGATATTTGTGTTGCTTTATCTGCTAATGGATCTATTAGCTTTCCAAAGTTTGTTATAAAATTAAATTTTCTTGCAATAAATCCATCTAAAACATCTGTAAGTCCAGATATTGTTAAAAATATGAAAGCAACTATATAGTTTTTTTCTAATATTGCTCCTACTATAAATGGAATTAATACAAATCTACACATTGTTAATGCATTTGGTATATGTTTAAGCACTTTTCTTTCCCCCATTTTCTTACTTTATATATTTATGGTTTTAGCTATTTATTTTAAAGTTCAATTTATTTTCTTCTTTATTATATTCTACCATAACTTTTTGTCCGTTGTTTAGTTCTTTTCTTAGTATCATATCTGATAATTCGTCTTCTATGTATCTTTGTATTGCTCTTCTTAAAGGTCTTGCACCATATTTTAAGTCTGTACCTTTTTCTAATAAATAGTTCTTTGCCTCACTTGTTAATATTAAACCTATGTTTCTGTCGTTTAGTACTTGCCTTGTATCTGCTATCATAAGGTCTACTATTTGCATTAATTGCTCTTTTGTTAATGCATCAAATGCAACAATTTCATCAACTCTGTTTAAGAATTCTGGTCTAAATAAATCCTTTAACGCTCCTAGCATTTTATTTTTTGAAGCTTCTGTTGTTCCTCCGAATCCTATAGAATTTGTATTTAAATTTGAACCAGCATTTGATGTCATTATTACTATTGTATTTTCGAAACTTACTGTATTTCCTTGTGCATCTGTAAGTCTTCCGTCGTCCAATACTTGTAATAAAATGTTAAATACATCTTGATGTGCTTTTTCTATTTCGTCTAATAAAATTATTGAATATGGATTTCTCTTTACTCTTTCTGTTAATTGACCTGCATCGTCATATCCAACATATCCTGGAGGTGCACCAATTAATTTTGCTGTAGAATTACTTTCCATATATTCAGACATATCGAATCTTATTATAGATTTTTCGTTTCCAAACATTTCGAATGCAACTGCTTTTGCAAGTTCTGTTTTACCAACACCTGTTGGTCCAACAAATATAAAAGATGGCGGTCTTTTTGTACTTTTTAGCCCTGCTCTATTTCTTCTTATTGCTCTTGCAACTGCCTCTACAGCTTCATCTTGACCTATTATTCTTTTATGAAGATTTCTTTCTAAGTTCAATAATTTTTGTGTTTCTTCTTCTGTTATTTTATTTACTGGTATTTTTGTCCAGCTTTCTATAACATTTGCAATGTCTTGAACCGTAATTTCTTTTGGTTGCATTCTCTTTTTTAATGCATCTATTTGTTCTAATAAAGCACATTCCTTTGTTTTTAGCTCTGCTGCTTTTTGGTAGTCTTCTGTAGAGTCTGCTTGAGCTGCTTCTTCTTTTTGAGATTGCACTTCCTTTAATTGGTTATTTAAAACTTGTAAATCGTATAAGTCTTTATCATTTAAATTTATTTTTGAGCAGGCTTCATCTAAAATATCTATTGCTTTATCTGGCAAAAATCTATCATGAATATACTTTTCCGACATATTTACAGCTTTGCTTATTATGTCGTTAGAAATTTTTACATAGTGGTAATCTTCGTAATATTGTTTTATCCCTTTTAATATTTCTATTGCATCTTGAACATTTGGCTCTTCTACCATTATTGGTTGAAATCTTCTCTCTAATGCTGTGTCTTTTTCTATGTATTTTCTATATTCTTTTAAAGTTGTTGTTCCAATTAGCTGAATTTCTCCATTTGTTAAAGATGGTTTTAAAATATTGGCTGCATTCATAGAATGTTCTGCATCTCCTGCGCCAATTATGTTATGAATTTCATCTATTACAAGTATTATATTTCCTGCTTCTTTACACTCAGAAATTATTCCTTTCATTCTAGCTTCAAATTGACCTCTAAACTGTGTTCCTGCAATTACTGCTGTCATGTCTAGTAAATAAACTTCTTTATCTAATAGTTTTGCTGGAACATCTCCATTTGCAATTTTAAGTGCTAATCCTTGTGCTATTGCAGTTTTACCAACACCTGGCTCACCTATTAAACAAGGGTTATTTTTAGAACGTCTATTTAAAATTTGAATCATTCTTTGTATTTCTTTGTCTCTTCCAATTACTCTATCTATTTGATTATTTTTAGCCTTTAAAGTTAGATTTGTACCATAAGTGTCTAGTGTTCTTCTTTTTTTATTAACCTTTGTTTTTTCTTTTACTTTCTGAGTTGAATTTGAGAAGTTTGCATTGTTTGCTCCTTCTTCTGGATTTTGCTTTATTCCAAATATTCCTGAGAAGATTGAGCCTAAAGGTATTCCTTGTGCACCTTCTTCTCCTAGTTCGTTTTCCCCATTTATCATTTCTGAAAGTTGGTCTTCATCTATATCTTCCATATTTGCAGATAAATTCTTAAATACATTGTCTAGCTTATCTGATAAGTCTTTTATGTCTTTTTCAGATAAGTTTGCTTGTTTTGCCATTGCATCTATTGGACTTATTCCTCTTTTTTTTGCACAGTCATAGCATAAACCTTCTACTTCTGTTTTATTATCCTCACCTAGTTTATTTATAAAAATAACTGCGGTGTTTTTCTTACAATCTGAACATAACATATATATTTAATTTTCTCCTATTCTTAGTTGTTTAAACACAATATATAATACACTAAAATTGCAATTTTGTAAATAGTAGCAGTTTTTTAGCATATTCCTCTCTATAGGTTTAAAATAGATATGTCACACATACATTGAAAATAAAATATTGAAAAGAGAGCACAAAAATGATATTGTTT
>CAKOVP010000007.1 GCA_934122035.1 uncultured Clostridia bacterium
TGCTCTAATTTAAAAAAAGTAAAATTAGAGAGTAATGTAACTAATTTGTTAGGAGCATGTTTTTGCTGGTGCTCAAATTTAGAGGAGGTAGAAATAGGAAACGGAGTAAAGAGCATAGGTGTAAACTTGTTTTATGGAGACTCAAAATTAACTGAGGTAACTTATAATGGAAGCATTGATGAGTGGAATAAAATAACGAAAAAGTCTGGTTGGAATGCTAATACTAAAATACAGACAATTATTTGTGAAGATGGAAATATAGAATTATAGCTTTTTTAGAAAAAAGGAAATATGAAAGTAGAAATGCAACAAGAAAAGGAAAAAGGTACATTAATTTCAATAAAACATTCTCTAAAATCGTGCAAATACGGCTCGTTTATGATATAATATAAAAGATGCTTACAAAAGAAGATAATACTAGAATTGAATAAAGACGAGGAATATTATGAACAAAAAAATATACAAAGAACCGTTAAAAAGTGAAACAGAAACAACAATAAATGTTTTATATGGAGAAAATATACTTTCAATCTATACTAACCAAGTAAAACTACAAAAACAGCTAAATAAAATATTGGGAGAACCAACTAAGGAGTATAAAATAAAAAGAAGTATATCAGGCAGTCTATGGGATATACCATTAAATGATAAAGTTAAAATTCAAAAAGTAATAATAAAAGCGAATATATATGAATTGTAAATATGCAAATTAATAATAAGACTGTAGATTGCTGAAGTAACAAATTTATAGAGAGGATAAATATAATTAAGAACATTTTAACTATAAAGAAATAATGAATAAAAAATAAGACTTCCTAATGTAATTGTAGGAAGTCTTTTAAATAAAAAATCTTTTCGCAAATGATCAGCCGAAAAGATTTTTTTATGGAGCGGGAAGCGGGGCTCAAACCCGTGACCTCTGCCTTGGCAAGGCAGCGCTCTATCAACTGAGCTACTCCCGCACGTATAATTTAATAAAAAATAATGCTTAACTCAAATAAGCAATTAATATAATACCAAAAACTTTCTGCTTTGTCAAGCTATTATTGACAATTTTTACAAATTAATGTATAATAGAAATCAGTTGTTGCCTTTTAAAGGTAAAGAAGAGATTTTAAACATTATTATATTATTACTATATGTTAGTGCGGAAATTTTTAGTATAGTAAATTATAATTATAGAACAAATATGAAAATTTTTGCTTTCGGTATTTAAAATGTTAATAAGAGCATAAAAAAATTAGAATTTTCAGTAAATTTGTTCACACATGAAAATTTATAAAGTAAGTTTTCTGTGTAATAATATTAAAATAGTATATCTATTATTTGTGTAGATATATGTATTTTTGTGCATAATTAATATAATAAATAATTTTTTGTACGGACCAAAAAATATTAATAGAGTAACAACAATAAAAGGAAAGAGAGGAAAATATGACAGAAGAGAATTTAAATAAAACAGAAATAACAAGCACAGAAGATAAAAGTGCAAAAACAAGAACACCAAGAAGAGGTGGATATCGTAGAAATTATAAGAATACAGAAAAAACAGAGGAAAGAGAAAAAGCTGTAAGAACAAGAAAATCAACAAGAACACCGAGAGCATCAAGAGGATTAAAAAGCGAAGGTGCAAAAGTTGAAAAGGGACTTATTAAGGTTGAACATAGATCAATAGCAAAAAGAGAAGATTTTAGATTTAAAAGACCATCAATAAAAATAATTCCATTAGGTGGTATAGAAGAAATAGGAAAAAACATTACAGTTTTTGAATATGACAATGATATTATAGTTGTAGATTGTGGTCTTGAATTCCCAACAGATGATATGCTTGGAATAGACTTAGTTATTCCAGATGTATCTTACTTAGTAAAGAATAAAGATAAAATAAGAGGAATGGTAATTACACACGGACACGAAGACCATATAGGTTCTATTCCATATGTATTACAACAAGTAAATATGCCAATATACGCAACAAGACTTACTTGTGGATTAATAAAAGGAAAACTAGAAGAGCATCATTTAGTAAGAAGTACAAAATTAGTAGAGGTTGATCCAGGACAAACAATAAAACTTGGAAAATTTACAGTAGAATTCATTAGAAGTTGTCACAGCATTCCAGACTCTGTAATGCTTGCAATTACAACACCTGCTGGAACAATACTTCATACTGGAGACTTTAAAATAGACTATACTCCAATAGATGGAAAGCCAATGGACTTAGGAAGAATTGCAGAGCTTGGAAATAGAGGAATACTTGCCCTAATGTCTGATAGTACAAACTCAGAGAGAAAAGGATTTACAATGTCAGAAAAATCTGTAGGTGCTGTATTCGATAAACTATTTATGAATTGCAAAAAGAGAATAGTTGTTGCAACATTTGCTTCAAATGTTCACAGAGTTCAACAAATTGTGGATTCAGCCGTTAAATATGGTAGAAAAATTGCTGTTTGTGGCAGAAGTATGATAAATATGATAGAAAATGCAAGAGCATTAGGCTATATAGATGCTCCAGATGACATTTTTATAGATATTGATTTAATACGTAATTACAATGATGAACAATTAGTAATAATTACAACAGGAAGCCAAGGAGAGACAATGTCTGCTCTAACTAGAATGGCTGCAGGAGAGCATAAAAAAGTTACTATTACACCAAATGATTTAGTAATAATTTCCGCAAATGCAATACCTGGAAACGAAAAACTTGTATCAAAAGTTATAGATGATTTAATGAAAATTGGAGCAGAAGTTGTATATAGTGCTTTAGCAGATGTTCACGTATCTGGACACGCTTGCCAAGAAGAACAAAAATTAATATTATCTTTAGCAAAACCACAATACTTCATTCCAGTTCATGGTGAATACAGACAACTTATGGCACACGCAGATACAGCAAAACAACTAGGAATACCATCACAAAATATATTTATAACACATAATGGTAGAATATTAGAATTAAGCAAAGACGAAGCAAAATTTACAACATCAGTTCCATCAGGAAAAGTTTTAGTAGATGGATTAGGTGTAGGAGATGTTGGAAACATTGTATTAAGAGATAGACAACATTTATCTCAAGATGGATTAATTGTTATAGTATTAACAATGGATTCATCAACAGGAGAAATAGTATCTGGACCAGATGTAATTTCACGTGGATTCGTTTATGTAAGAGAATCTGAAAACTTAATGGAAGATGTTAAAAATGTGATAAAACAAGAAGTTGCAGGATTTGAACAAAGACATATAACAGATTGGTCAACAATAAAATCTACATTAAAAGATGATTTAAGAGATTATATATTCCAAAGAACAAAAAGAGACCCAATGATATTACCAATTATAATGGAAGTATAGAAGACAAAAGGAACGTCCCTAATGGGCGAAGAAAAGGAGTAGGATTATGGATTATAAAGATTTAGCGGATTTAATTTTTCCAGATGCAAAACCAATAGAGTTTTACGAAGAGAAATATCCTGAGAGAGATTTACCTGAAGGAGCTATGGTTGTAAGAATTGGACCTAGCCCAACTGGTTCTGTTCACATTGGAACTATATACCAAGCTTTAATTGCAAGAACTATTGCAGATAGAACTAATGGTGTGTTTTTCATGAGAGTTGAGGATACAGACCAAAAAAGAGAAGTTGAAAATGGAATTAATGATATAATTGATTCTTTAAAATACTTCGATGTTCTTCCAGATGAGGGAATGGATACAGAAACAACTTGGCATGGAGAATATGGACCTTATAGACAATCTATGAGAAGAGAGATTTATCAAGCTTATGCTAAGTACTTGTTAGAACAGGGAAAAGCATACCCATGTTTTGCTACTGCAGAAGAACTTGAAGAGATGAGAAAAACTCAAGAAGCTGCCGGCGTTAAACCTGGATATTACGGAGTTTGGGCTAAGTATAGAAATTTAACTGTTGAAGAAGCAGCAGAAAAAATAGAAAATGGTGAACATTATATAATTCGTTTAAGATCAAATGGAAGCGAAGAGAGAAAGATTAAGGTTCACGATGTTATAAAGGGAAATGTTATATTCCCAGAAAATGACCAAGATATAGTAATAATAAAGGCTGATGGACTTCCAACTTACCATTTTGCACATGCAATTGATGACCACTTAATGCATACAACGCATGTAATAAGAGGAGACGAATGGCTATCTTCTGTTCCAATTCATGTTCAATTATTCCAAATGTTAGGATTCAAAGCTCCTAAATATGCACATACTGCAACAATACTTAAAAATGATAATGGAAATAAGAGAAAAATAAGCAAGAGAAAGGATCCAGAGGCATCAGCAAATTACTACAAAGAAATTGGTATTCCAGTTGAGGCTGTAAAGGAATATTTATTAAATATTGCAAATTCAAATTTCGAAATTTGGAGAAAACAAAATCCAGATAAATCAATAAAAGAATTTGATTTCCAATTAACAAAGATGAGTGTTAGTGGTGCATTATTCGATATGGTTAAGCTTTTAGATATAGGAAAGAATGTTATATCTAAATATACAGCAGAGCAGGTTTACAATGAGGCTCATAAATGGGCTGAAACTTACGACAATGAATTATTAGAACTTTTAAACGATAAGGAGTATTCTATTAAAGTTCTAAATATTGAACGCGGAAAAGCTAAACCTCGTAGAGATATTGCAAAATGGTCAGATGTTAAACATTGCATAGAATACATGTATGATGATGAATTCTTTGCAAGCAATGATGAATACGAATTTGACAAGATAAATGATAAAGAAGAAATAAAGAAGATTTTAAATTTATATATGTCAAAATATTATGATGAAGCAGATGACCAACAAACTTGGTTTGGAAAAATTAAAGATATGGCAGAAGAACTAGGATATGCAAGAGAAGTTAAAGAATACAAAAAAGAGCCAGAAAAATGGCCAGGACATGTTGGAGATATTAGCACAGTATTAAGAGTTGCAATAACAAGAAGAAGAAATACTCCAGACTTGTATGAAATAATGCATGTTTTAGGAAAAGAAAATGTAGAAAAAAGAATAGAATTAATTACAAAATAAACATAATATAAGAAAAATTCGCCCAAAGGGGACGCCCCTTTTTGGGCGAAATATTTATTTGGAGTGAAATCTATAAAATAATACAAGAGAAAACATAAATAAAGAAGTTATATAAAATAATAAGAACACAAGAACTAAAAGCAATCGCCCAAAAGGGACGTCCCCTTTGGGCGATTATTTTTTATTAGAAAATATATTGTTCTAAATAACTCCACACATTTTCACCATATATTTTTCGCTCTGAAGAGTAAGGCAAAAATGTTAAATCTTTTAGTGGATTTAATTCTTTTTGCAAGTTTAATACAGCCGCATCTACTTTTGTAACTGCAATTTTATCAGCCTTATTTGCAACTATTAAACAAGGTGTATTTGTATTAATAATATACTGATACATCAATCTATCATTTTCTGTTGGAGAATGACGAATATCTATCAAAAATACAATTAAAGCAATTTTTTTACAAGTAGACAAATATTCTTCTATAAAATTTCCTACTTTGGCTTGCTCTTGTTTAGACATTTTGCTATAGCCATATCCAGGAAGATCTACAAAATAAAAATTATCATCAACATTATAAAAATTAATTAGTCTGGTTTTTCCAGGTTCAGAACTTGTTCTTGCAAGTTTTTTTCTATTAAGCATAGAATTTATAAAACTAGATTTTCCAACATTAGATTTCCCAACTAAAACTATTTGTGGTAAGTAATTATTAGGATATTGAGAAGGCTTTACAGCAGAAATCTCAAATTGTGGATTTTTAATTATCATATAAATTTTCTCCTAACTTTCGCCCAAAGGGGACGTCCTTTTTGGGCGAAATATTTTTAGCTTTTAAGTGCAGGTTCTATATTTGTTAATTTGATTTGAATAATTGCAATTGATTTGTGCAAAATAAATTTTAAGCCTTTGCCCAAAAAGAGGGATGTCCCCTTTGGACGAAAGTTAATTTTTAGGTATAATTTTTTCTGTTCCACCCATATATGGACGTAAAACTTCTGGTACTGTTATACTACCATCCTCGTTATAATTGTTTTCTAAAACTGCTATTAATCCACGAGGTGTTGCAACTACTGTGTTGTTTAAAGTATGTGGATAATAGTTTCCTTTATCACCCTTAACACGAATTCCAAGTCTTCTTGATTGAGCATCACCTAAAGTAGAGCAACTACATACTTCAAAATATTTCTTTTGTCTTGGACTCCAAGCTTCAATATCGCAAGATTTTACTTTTAAGTCAGCTAAATCTCCAGAGCAACATTCAAGTTGTCTTACAGGCACATTAAAGCTTCTAAATAAGTCTACACTTAATTTCCACATCTTGTTATACCAAGTCATAGAATCTTCTGGTTCACATACAACAATCATTTCTTGTTTTTCAAATTGATGAACACGGTATAATCCTCTTTCTTCTAGACCATGTGAACCAATTTCTTTTCTAAAACATGGAGAATAAGATGTCATAGTAATTGGAAGTTCTTGCTTCTTTATAATTTCACCCTTAAATCTACCAATCATAGAGTGTTCAGAAGTTCCAATTAAATATAAATCTTCGCCTTCAATTTTGTACATCATAGCATCCATTTCTTCAAAACTCATAACGCCTGTAACAACGTCGCTACGAATCATAAATGGAGGAATACAATATGTAAATCCATTATTAATCATATAATCTCTTGCATAAGCAAGCATTGCTTCGTGAAGTCTAGCAATATCACCAATTAAATAATAGAAACCAACACCGCTTGTACGACCAGCAGATTCTTTATCTAATCCATTAAATCTTGCAATTATATCTGCATGATGAGGAATTTCGTAATCAGGAACCTTTGGCTCACCAAAGCGTTCAACTTCAACATTTTCAGAGTCATCTTTTCCAATTGGAACAGATTTGTCCATTATGTTTGGAATTTTCATCATTCTTTCTCTAATTTCTTCAGCATATTTTTCTTCTTTTTCTTCGTTTAAAGTAAGTTCATCATTAATTGCTTTAACTTCTAATTTTATTTCTTCTGCTTCAGCTTTTTTTCCTTCTCTCATTAAGTTTCCAACTTGATCACTAAGTTGTTTTCTCTTAGAACGAAGTTCATCTCCGTGCATTTTGCAAGTTCTGCTTTCCTTATCTAAAGCTATAACTTCATCAACAAGTGGTAACTTTTGATCTTGAAATTTGTTCTTGATGTTTTGTTTTACAACATCAGGATTTTCTCTTAAAAATTTAATATCTATCATAATGTCCTCCCATTTTTATAATCTTGTTTTATAAATATAAAAATACACCCCTATGTAAAAACACATAAGGGCGATAAAATACTACACTTACGCCTTTTTGATAAAAACATTATATAACAAAATTTAAAAAATGTAAATAAAATTAGAAAAATATGTAAAGAATATAGATATTAAATAATAACGTGAGGATGAGTGGAAGATGGTTTTATTTATAGAATTTGTAAAATTTATTGTATTTTCTTTAGTAATTGTAATTATATCTAAATATTTATTAGTACCAGTATTAAGAAAAATATCAATTATGCTTAAGCTGAGTCCAAAAGCAAGTGGAAATATTGCAGGTTTTGCAACATCCGTACCAGAACTACTTACAGTATCTTTTTCTGCTGCAAGTGGATTAATTGGAACGAGCATATATAATATTTTAAGTTCAAATGTAATTAATTTAATACAATATATTTTTGCAATATATTTAAATAAAAATCAAAAATACTTAAGAAATAGAGCAATTTTAATAGATATAGTGTTAGTAATTATTACTATATTAATTCCACTTATACTTTCTATTTTTAATATTGAACTCGGAATATTTAGCGTTATTATATTTGTAATTTTATTATTTATTTTTTATTATATTAATCATAATGTTCATAAAATTTATTTAGAAAAAGAAGACAAAGAAATAGAACATGAAGAAGAACTAGAAGAAAATAGAGAGAAAAAATCAATAAAAAATAGAAATATAATTTTATATTGTTTAGCGTTAGGAGCAATAGCTATTCTTTTATATATTGTAGGCGAACTTCTAAGCAATAGTTTAACAAACTTATGCAATACGTTTGGACTTCCAGAGCTAGTGTTAGGAATACTTTTGGGATTTATAACAAGCATTCCTGAATTAATTACCTTTATAGAAGCTCAAAGAAAAGAAAAACAAAAACATTCAGAACATGCAAATAAACTGGGAGTAATAGAAGCTACAAATAATTTGTTAACTTCGAATATATTAAATTTATTTGTAATACAATCTATTGGAATAATTATATATTCAATCATAAAATGAAAGTATATGATTTGAAAAATCATATTAAAAGCAAATTCTATTATACAAAGTATTGAACAGAAACTTTACAGAAGATTTTTAAACTGAAAAATGAAAATTTTTTTAACTTATTTTGATATGATTAAATTTTTAGAGAGGAGGAAGTGTGAAAATGAAAAATAAATTTTTCTATATTAAAAAGAATAAGCAGAAAGAAATAAGAAATAATGAAATAATAGCTAGTATAATAAAAACAAAAACAGAATTAAACACAAGTATAAAAAATTACGAATATGCGGAAAAGGAATTAGTAGATTTTTATTTATATCAAATAAAAGCTTGCCAGGCAAAACTAGATTATTTGATAAAACTTGCAAAAGAAAATGAAATAGAAGTAAATGCTGAGGTAAAATTAAAATATGAAGCCTAAAAATATATAACGAATATTTGTCCAGAAATAATCATAATATTAAAAAAGAATTTAAATAGAAAGCTATTAAATATTTGAGTTAAATATTTAAAGAACGGAATAAGAAAGGAATTTTATAAAGTATGGACGTAAAAATGATGCTCATATATGTTGCTTGTATAATTGCTATATTTATAATTGGAAAGATTTTTATAGTTCCAATAAAAATAATAGCAAAATTAATAATAAACTCATTGCTAGGTGCAATATTGCTCTACATTATTAATATAGTGGGGACAATATGTGGATTACATATTGGAATAAATATTGTAACAACTTTAATAGTGGGGATTCTTGGAATACCAGGAGCGGTACTTTTAACGATACTATCAATATTTATTTAAAAATTCATACAAAGAAAAGTTTGTAAAATTTCAGATAAACAAAATAGAGCCTTCGCCCAAAGGGGACGTCCCTTTTTGGGCGAAAGCTATTTTTATGTTTTATTCAACTGTTACAGATTTTGCAAGATTTCTTGGTTTATCTACGTCTAAGCCTTTATTCTTAGAAATATAATAAGACAATAACTGTAATGGAACTACAGAAAGTATAGGGGAGATTAGTTCGTTTGTATCAGGTATATTTATTACATAACTAAAATTATTATTTGGTAAAACCTTATTTGTAATTATTAAGGTTTTAGCACCTCTTGTAATTACTTCCTGAATATTACTTATAGACTTTTCAACTAGTTCATTATTTGTAATTATACCTATTACTGTAACTCCATTTTCTATTAAAGCAATTGGTCCGTGTTTTAATTCACCTGCTGCATAGGCTTCTGAATGAATATATGAAATTTCTTTTAATTTTAAAGAACCTTCTAATGCTACGTCGTAGTCAGTGCCTCTACCTAAAAAGAACATATCTTTTTGAGTGTAAACTTTATTTGCAAATTCCTTTATACTTTCTGCTTCTCCAAGTACTGTTTCTATTTTAGAAGGTAAATCTAGAAGAGAATGTTTTAATTCTTCAATTTTATCTTTTGGATAAGAGCCTAAAACTTCGGCAAAATACATACCAAGAATAGCTATTAAGCAAACTTGAGAAGTGTATGCTTTTGTTGATGCAACTGCTATTTCTGGTCCTGCATGTGTATAAATTGTGTAATCTGCTTCTCTTGTAATTGTACTACCAATTACATTTGATATAGCAAGAGTTCTGGCTCCTTTTTCTTTAGAAAGTCTAAGTGCTGCAAGAGTGTCTGCAGTTTCTCCGGATTGACTTACAAAAATACATAGTGTTTTTTCATCTATAATAGGATTTCTGTATCTAAATTCAGATGCAATGTCAACTTCGGTAGGAATTCTGCAAAGTTTTTCAAAGATATTTTTTCCAACTAATCCTGCGTGCATTGCAGTACCACAAGCTACTATAAAAATTTTATTAATAGACTCTAAATATTCTTTAGAAATATCTATATCATCAAAACTACATTTTTCACCTAATTTAAATCTAGAACCAATTGTTTCACGAATTGCAGTTGGTTGCTCATAAATTTCCTTAAGCATATAATCTTCAAATCCGTCTTTTTCGGCAGAAGAAGCGTCCCACTCAATATTTTTAATTTCCTTATTATGAGAAACCAAATTCATATCATAAAAATTAATTTTATCCTTATAAACAAGTGCCAATTCATTATCATTTAAAAGATAAAAATCTTTTGTGTAGCGTAAAACTGCTGGAATATCTGAAGCAACAAAATTTTCTCCATTTCCTTTTCCTATTACCAAAGGACTATCTTTTCTAATAACAATAATTTCATCTGGGTAAAATGCAGATAAAATTTCTAAAGCATAACTTCCTTTTAAATCCGATATTGCATTTTTTACAGCCTTTAAGAATTTTTCATCAGTATTTTCAGACTCATCTTTAGAAAAATAATAATGAATTAAATTTGGAATAACTTCTGTATCTGTTTGAGAATAAAAGGTATAGCCATTATCTAATAAAAATTTTCTCAAATCTGCATAATTTTCTATTATTCCATTATGAACAACTGCAAAGTTACCACTATTATCTGTATGAGGATGAGAATTTTCTCTTGCTGGTTTTCCATGAGTTGCCCATCTTGTATGAGCAATACCAACTGTTCCTGTTAATTTTTCCATTTCTGGTAAAACCTCTAAATTTGCGACTCTACCTTTTTCTTTTACAATATCAATTTTTCCATTTTCTATAGTTGCAATTCCTGCAGAATCGTAACCTCTATATTCTAGGCATTTTAGCCCATTAATTAAAACTTCTTTAGCTTTTTGAGTGCCAACGTAACCTACTATTCCACACATAGTAAACCTCCTATAAAATACATAACTAAATAATATCAAAGTAAAAATACTTTGATTATAATATGATATAAAAGGCATAAAATAATACATACTTAAAATTAAATTTGTTCTAACATTGCTATTAGTTTTTGTTAATTTTTGAGGACCGTAGAAAGCCCTAGAGAATCCGCCGAATATTTCGATAAACTCTAACCTCGTCAACAGCAAACGCTGTCCTGGCGCTAAAAAAGAACTCCTTTCTTACTAAAAATTTTATTTTATGCTTATATGGATATAATATTACACTAAAAGATAAAATGTATCAAGATTTATATACAAAATTACAGACAAAAAGTCTATTTTATAGTATAATATATGTAGAAAAATGGCGAAAAATGAAAGGAATAAGAATGGGGAAAGTAACAAAGAAACCAAAAGCATATGACAAACCAAATAAGAAAGAAAAACAAAATGAAAAATTAAAAGAATTGAAAATTAATGTAAAGAACACTCCTGAACCAATTGAAACATTAAAATTTTCTGATAAAACTTATAATTGTTTGAAAAATGCTAGAATAAACAATGTGAAAAATTTAACAGATATGTCTTTGGAAGAACTTTCAAAAATAAAAGGATTAGATGAAGAATCATTAAAAGAGATAATGAAAAAATTATATAATAAATTTTAATAACTAAAATTAACTAATAAAGATAATGGAGAAATTTATGTTTGATATAGAAGCAGAATTAAAAAAATTGCCTAAAAAACCAGGCGTTTATATAATGCACGACAAGAATGACAAAATTATATATGTTGGAAAAGCCGTTGTTTTAAGAAATAGAGTTAGGCAGTATTTTAGAAAAAATAAGAAAACAAAAAGAATTCAAAACATGGTTGCTTTAGTTGACCATTTTGAGTATATAGTGTGTGATAATGAGGCAGAGGCTCTTATTTTGGAGTGTAATCTAATTAAGAAAAACATGCCTAAATTTAACGTGCTTCTTAAAGATGATAAAACATATCCATACATAAAAATAAATGTAAAGGCAGACTATCCAGATTTGTATATTACAAGAAGAATTATGAATGATGGTGCTAAATACTTTGGACCATATGCAAACGCTGGAAGTGCCAAAGAAATGATAGAGTTTATCAAGTCTAGGTATAAAATTAGACAATGCAGAAGCTTTAAATATAAGGATAGACCTTGTTTAAATTATCATATAAAGAAATGCATGGCTCCTTGTATGGGATATATTAGTAAGGAAGACTATAGAAAACAAATTAATGAAATTATTTCTATTTTAGAAGGCAAGACTGATAGCTTAAAGAAAGAGCTAGAAGCGGAGATGTTAGAAGCTTCTAAGAAAATGGAATATGAAAAAGCTCAAGAGATAAGAGATAAAATTTTGGCAATAGAGAGAATTTCTCAAAGGCAAAAGGTCTCAAATATTTCTGAAAACGATATAGATGTAATTGGCTTAGCAAGAAAAGACGAAGAAGTATGCATTGAGATGTTTTATGTTAGAAATAGCAAGATGATAGGCAGAGACCACTATATATTCAAAGGTTTAGAAGATGAGGAAGATAGTGAGATAATTTCAAGTTTTATAAAACAATATTATATGGGAAGAACAATTCTACCAAATAAGATAATGATAAAAGAAGAGATTGAAGACAAAGATGCAATAGAAATGCTATTAACAGAAGCAGCTGGAAGAAAAGTAGAAATAAAAACACCACAAAAAGGCGAAAAATTGAAATTTGTAGAAATGGCAGAGAACAATGCATTAATCACTTTGCAAAATAAAGAGAAGGACAAATACAATATTTTAGTGGAATTAAAGCATGTATTAAACTTAGAAAAATTGCCAAGAAAAATAGAATGTTACGATATATCAAACTTATCTGGAACCAATATGGTTGCTGGAATGTGCGTAATGCAGGATGGAATAATTAAGAAAGAAATGGCAAGAAGATTTAGAATAAAAGAAGTTGTTGGGCAAGATGATCCAGCATGTATGGAAGAAGTAGTAACAAGACGTTTAAGACATTCAGTTCCAATTCTAAATGAAGATAAGCCAAACGGATTTGGAGAATTGCCAGATGTAATATTTGCGGATGGTGGCATAACACAAATACACGCAATTCAACAGGCAATAAGAAATGTAAACAAAGAAATAGAACAAAAAGCAAAAGAGAAAAACATAGAATTAACAGAAAAAGATAAATTGAACATCACAGTATTTGGAATGGTAAAAAACGATAAGCACCAAACTCGTGCTTTAATGAATGACAAAAGAGAAGAACTAGAAATTTCACAAACACTATTAAACACAATAACAATGTTCCAAGACGCAGTGCATGACACGGCAATAGGTTATCACAAAAAGCTAAGAAACGAGGAAGTAACAAGATCTGCATTAGACAGTATAAAAGGAATAGGAACAGTAAAAAAAGTAGAACTATTAAAAAAGTTTGGAACAGTAGAAAACATAGCAAATGCAAGTGTAGAAGAAATAGCAGAACTAAAAGGAATAAACGAAGAACTAGCAAGAGAGATAAAAAAAGCACTAGCAAAATAAATTCTTGCTCAATCGTCCAAAGAGAACGTCCCTTTTCGCCCAAAGGGGACGGCCCTTTTTGGGCGAAAATTTTTATATAGTAAATATTTTTATATGAAAAAAGCAAGCTATAAGCATGTTTTAGATAAATATTATGTAAAGTAATGACAAAAACAAGAAAATATGGTATAATAGAGTCGAAGTTTTTTTAAAATGAAAGGTGTTCAAAATGGATAATAAAATTAGCGAGAAACAAAAAACAGATGAAGAAAATAAAAATGTAAGACTTACTGATGAAGAAAAAGTAAAATTGTTTGAAGAATTTTTATCAGAACATCCAGGAGAAAAAATCACTAGTAAAACAGTATACAAAGGTTATAATATTGGCACATATGTAATACAAATTAGACAAAAAATAGTATATAAAAAAGGTTATTGTAGTGAAGAAGTAAGAGCAAAATTACAAGAACTAGGACTTTTATATGAAAAAAGAGATTCAATTGAGCAAAAGGTAGAAAACCTAGCTCAGTATTGTAGAACTAATCCTTATGCTTTTTCAAGAAATGAAAAGCAAATTCCTGAAAGTTTACAAAAAGATTATGACTACGTAAGAGCGAGACGTTCAAGAGGAAAACTTTCTCCAAGTATTGAAAAAAAATTAGAAAATATAAAAATTGGTGGTGTATTTGGTCTTATTAAAAGCGATAAGGACTTATTAAAAAAAGGGAAAATAAGTAATCATGGATTCATTCAAATATATGAAGAATTTAATTCTTGGGAAGAATTTAAAAATGCATATGTGGAATATTTAGTTGATATGGCAAATCTTAGAAAAAATGAAGATGAAATGATAAAAAGTAGAAAAGAAAATGAATTACACCGAATAAAAGCTGAATTACAGGAAAAACATCAAAAGATAATAAGGTTAATGCAACAAAAAGTAATAAATATGCAAAATTTTTATAATATAAATGTTCCATATGAATATATAGACTTATATCAAGGTGTTTTTGGCTATTTGGATGATGGTTTTATTTTTGATGAGAATACAAGAAAACTACTTGATAAAATAATAAACAGACTACCAGAAAAATATATGGAATTATTAAAGAGTAGATATGGAATAGATGGAAGAGAAAGAAAAACTTTAAACGAAATTGCAATAGAAAAGAAAGTATGTACACAATATATAAGTAGTGAAAATGGCACGGGCGTAAGAAAAATGAGAGTGGAAGCTTTTAGACAGAACTTGTCAAAATCTAAAAATATAGCAGGTGAAGAATTTATACGAGAATATTTTAAATATGTGGACGTATTTAGCCATAATGATAATAATCACTTACCAGAAGAAATTGTTCAAAAACTAAGTGAAACATACCGTAAAAGAGTAAAAAAACTAGATCCTAAAGAAATAAATAAAAATACAAGTATATTTTTACTGGATTTATCAAAAGAGGCTAGCGATTGCTTAGAAAAAGCTGAAATTGTAAGTGTAGAAGACATTATTAATATTGATGAAAGAAAAATTGAAGATTTAAAACAAATAGATTCAAATGCAATTGAAGAAATATTAAACATGATTAAAAAACTAAAAGAAATTTTGGGAAAAAATGAAAAACCAGAAAATATGAAAATAGAAGAACTTAATTTTTCTATGAGAACATACAATGCGTTAAAGAGAAATGGAATAAATACGGTTCAAGAGTTAATAGATACACCAGCAGAAAAAATTTCAACAATACCTAATATAGGCGGAATGTGTTTAAATGAAATTAATGCAGTATTAAGAAAAAAAGGCCTTAAGCTTAAAGATAAAAATACTCAGATTGAAGAAAATATTCAGCCTCAAATACAAAATAAAAATGCTGATGAAATAAAAATTGAAGAAGTAGGGCTTCAAGCTAAATATTATAGAAAATTAAGACTAAGTGGAATTGAAACTCTACAACAATTGCTAGATAAAACTGATGAGGAGCTTTTAAGCATAAACGGTTTGGGAAAAGGAGCTCTAAAGGAAATAAAAAATGAACTTATTGAATTAGGATATTTGAACAAAGAAGAAGAACATAAAAAAGAAGAAGAATTAGCACAAAGAAGAATAAGAATTGCTGAATTAAAGAAAAAACAAAAAGAAATTTCTAGTAGAATGAAAGAACAAGCAAAAGAAATTTCTCAAATGGTTAATGGAAGAGTTGATAGTAATACTATACAATTAATCCAAGAAGCGTCTAAACTACTTGCAAAGCAACAACAAGAACTAGATAATATATTAGATGAAATAAACAAATTGGAATGCAATGAGATAGTTTCAGAAGAAAACAATCCTGAGTTACAAAATTCTCATATTAAAATGGAAGAGGAAGAACCAGAACGTGAATAAAAAAGAATTTTTGGAAATTTATCAAAAAGTGAAAAATCAAGAAGTAGAAATAAATACTTTAGATAAAGAAATTGTCAGTATGATATTATTATTAATGGCTGAAGAGTTAGAAATTAATAGTAAAAAAATAGACACTGCAATTAATCATTTAGAAAAGAAATTATCAAAAAAATAAAAACAAAATCGCCCAAAGGGGACGTCCCTTTTGGGGCGATTTTCTATTTTAAAAGTTCGAAGATACTTAAATTAGGAGTATCACTTAGAAAAAATAATAAAAATAATGAAATTATAGTCATAAATTTACAGTAGTGAGAATATATATAATATTAAGGAATATTTATGGCAGGCTGTAGCCTAAAAGGGGGATTTATGGAGTATTCTAAAGATATTATATTAGGAGTGCAATATTTAAGAGGAGAAGACAAGCTTAATAGTAAGACAAAAAAAGAAAAATTATTAAACAAAAAGCATGTAAAAGGCAAAAACAGAATATTGAAATTTATGAATGAACACAAATTTATAACCTCAATAAGTGTAATGTGTACATTGCTAATTATGCTAGATTTTGTATTGGTATATAGTTTTGTAGAACTACTAAAGGGATTATAATAAATAAAATTCATAATGTTGTTGATTTTATTATTTATTTATTTATGTTATAAATATTTTGCTATTAATTTATATAATTAATTACATAAAAACAAAAGTTGAAGGAGCAAGAAATGAAAAGAGAAAAAATTACGGAAAGAAACGGAGGAATAACGCTTGTTGCTTTAGTGGTTACTATTGTTGTTTTACTAATCCTAGCAGGAATAAGCTTAAATCTAGTATTAGGAGAAAATGGAATAATAACAAGAGCACAACAATCAAAAAATCAAACAGCAGAAGGAAAAGTAAATACCGAAAAAGCTGTGAATGCATTAACTGATGAAATGGAAGATTTAATATCAGAAAATGATAATTCTGGCAATAGTTCAAATTCAGGTTCTGATACAGGTAATGAAGGTAGTGATGAAGACGATGATGACACGGATCCAGATTGGAAAAAGTTAACTGTAAAAGAAAGAGTTGACAAAATAACTAGTGCAAGTACAAAAATGAAAATATTTAGCAAAGAAGTAGCTGGAACACAAACAGATTATAAAATTCAAACAGGAAAAGACTCTTCTGGAGAGATTGTATATGGAGAATGTGACAGTGAAGAAAAAGCATCATGTGAATGTGGACATTTGAGAGATATATTTGAAAAGGCGGAAGAAATGAACTTGGTAAAGACGTATACTGGATTGGAATATCAGACCATAGAAAATGACAGGACTCTTTATCAAATGGTAACGGCAACAATAAAGGAAGAAAGTTTAGTATTATTTGACTTTTATGCTCTCCATAGTGAACAGAAACCGGGTGGAGTTATTCCTATGCTGTATTCCTTAAATTATCAAATCTCACCAAATTATAAAGAGTGGTTTGACGGATGGTCACCTACATTTGGTAACAGTGGAGATTTTGAGAGCATTATGGCATGGGTAGACGGAGATTTTGTTAAAAATGGCTTTGTTGGAATGAATGTAAGATCATCAATGTACTCAGATATGCCAATTGACCAGTTAGGACAAGTATATCATGCTAAAATAGAAGTTTTAAGCAAGAAAAATTTTGTGAAAGCAATGAAGGCATTGAATCTAGATTTAAGTGCTTATGAAGGAAAATGTACACATCCTGTGAAATAGGAGAGTATGTAGAGTTAAGTATGAAAATCAAAAATTAATTATGTACACTTAGTGACAAAACAAAAGCAAAATTAATAGTAAGCCAGTATATGGATTTTTCTATATAGGGCTTACTATTTTTATGTATAAATAATAATAGACTAAAATTTACTATTGATGATATATTATAAAAATAATTATTTACAAAACAAATTTATTTGTATATAATAAAAACAGAAAAAATATATAAATTAATATACAAATGAAAGGGGAAAAAATGAAAAGAACAAAAAGAATACTAATAAAAACAGGTTTAATAGTGACAACATTAACCACAATAATGTGTTCAAGGGCTTTGGCTGGAAGCATAGATTCTTTTAAGAATGTAGAATATTCAGAAGAATATAAAAAATGGCAACAACTATCGGATGAAGAAAAAGAAAGTACTATTGCTCCACCGATGTACGAGATTCCAGTATCAGTACCTAAATATACAAATCCATTATTAATGGCAAATGCAACTAGGGTTAGTATGGCTCAAAAGTTTAGTTTAAAAAGCTTAATACCAACTAATTTAACAATAAGAAATCAAATGAAAACAAATTCATGTTGGACTTTTGCTGCACTATCTTCATTAGAAACAAACTTAGCTATGTCAAATTATAAGAGAGGAACTAACACTTCTAAAGTGTATGATTATTCAGAAAGACATATGGAATATGCAACAAGTGATAAGTTTTTAAATAATGAAAAAAATGAAAATGGATATAATAGAAAAGTTGGTAGTGGAGGAAATGCTTATATTGCAAGCTCTTATTTGACAAATGGAACTGGAGCTATTGATGAAAGTGAAATGCCATTTGAAAATAACGAAAATATTATTTCTATTACAGAAATACAAAACAAAAAAGTATCTAGTCAAGTATATGATACCATTGAATTTGCAAATTATAGAACGCAAAGAGATGCTGATAAGAAAGCAGAAATTATGAATCAAATCAAACAACATATTAAAGATAATGGAGCAGTGTTTGCCTTGTTACATGGAAATTCAACTGGATTATTTGGAATAACTTGTTACAATAATGATACTGGAGCTAAATATTGTAATGGCTCTTTGCATACAGCAGACCATGCAGTGTCTATAATAGGTTGGGATGATAATTATAGTGTTGATAATTTTGCAGAAGGAAGTAGACCTTCAGCAAATGGAGCATGGATAGTAAGAAATTCATGGGGAGAAAGAATAGAATGTAATTTATCAGAATTAAAAAGTGAATTTTTTGAAGCACATAAACAAGAGTGTATTTCAAAAGGTTGGAACTCAGCAGGAGAAGTACCAAATAGCATTATAGAAAAATATGGTTATACAATAGAAAATGATATAGCATATATTAAATATGGTGATAATGGAATTATATATGTTTCATATGAAGATTATAATATTTCAAGGGGAATGATAGGAATAGAAAAAGCGACTGACTCAACAGATTATGATAATATATATCAATATGATAGATATTATCCAGATAATCAAATATATACAACAAAGTCTAGTGCAATGCTAGCAAATGTATTTAACAAAAAAACTACAGGCACTGAATATTTAACACAAGTATCATTATATGCTCCAGTAGCATATACATGTAGAGTATATGTAAATCCAAATGGAACAAGCAAAGATAAAAGCGATTTGAAAGAGGTAACTTTAAAAGCAGGAAGCACAGAAAAGATTGGAATAGGATATCATACATTAGAATTTTCAGAACCAATTGCAATAACTGGCGACTCTTTTACTGTTGTAGTAGCTGCTGAGAGTGATGGAGGCATAAAAATTGCTACAGAAAAGAAAATAGATAATAGTTTATGGAACAATGTAAAAGTAGAAAGTAATAAATGTTTTGTTGCTGTGGGCAATGATTTAGATATGTGTCAATGGCAAGACTTAGGTCAAGCTACAGCTAATATGGAGGCATCAAATGGCACTATAAAAGCATATACTACTACTGATAAATTTGATGATGGATCTTTAAAAAGCATAGAAATAGTAACAGAACCTAATAAGACTTCATATTTTGAAGGAGAAAACTTTGATAAGACTGGAATGGTAGTAAAAGCCAATTATAATAGTAAGAAAAAACCATCAGTAATATTAGATAGTTCAAATTACAGCATAACAAATGGAACAAATTTAAAGGCTGGACAAACTAGTGTAATAATAACATATGAAGGAAAGAGCGTAACACAAAAAATAAATGTTGAGAAAAATAGTGTAGTTAGTTTGCAAATAAAAACACCACCTACAAAGACTTCATATAAAGAGGGAGAGAATTTTGATAAGACTGGAATGGTTGTTATTGCAAATTATAAAAATGGAACTAATAAAACCATAACAAATTACACAATAAAAAACGGAAATAACTTAGCAGCAGACCAAGCAAATGTTGAAATTGAATTTGAAGGAAAAATCGTAAAGCAGGCGATTTCGGTTATAGCAAATCAATTAATGGAAATAAAAGTAACAAAAGCACCAAATAAGACTTCTTATATAGAAGGACAAAACTTTGACAGTACAGGAATGAAAATTTCTGGAATATATAAAGATGGCAGTACACAGGAAATATTAGATTATACAGTTGTAAATGGCAAAAACCTAAAAGTAGAGCAAAAATCTATAACTATAAGTTTTAAAGAAAAAACTGTTGAACAAAAAATAACAGTAGAAAAAAAGACAATTACAAAAATAGAAATTAGTAAAAATCCAACAAAAATGAAATATATACAAAACTTGGAGGAATTAGACTTAACTGGAGGAAAAATAAAAATAAGCTATAATGATAATTCGAGCGAAGAAATTTCTTTAGCATCAGATCAAGTTACTATTAGTGGATTCAGTAATAAAAAACTAGGAACTAATAAAATTACAGTAACATACTTAAATAAAACTACAACTTTAAATTTAGAAATAATTCAAGAAGTAGTTGCAGAAAATTCGGATTTTAGTAAAATAAATACAAAAATAGAAAGCATAAAATACTATACATTTACTAGCAATGCTAATAAAGAATATGTAACTATTGATATGACAATAAGTGGTATAGTAAAAAATACAGAAAATGATAGCTATGAATATTATTATTATCTATCAGAAAATCAAAATGATAATAATATTGAAAACTGGATAAAAATAGCTGAAAAACAATCTGACAGTGATAAACTAAAATTTACAATTAATTCAAAATATATAAGCAACTTTGAAGAATTAATAAGTTCAAAAACACTATATTTATATGTAAAGGAAGTTGTAAAAAAAGAAGCAGAACAAGCTGTATACACAACAAAAGCTATAAATATGGAATCAGATGTAGAAATAGAAAAATATTTAGATAACAAAAAAATAGAAAACGGAAATACAAATAAAAAAGAAGATGACAAGAAAACAGACAAAAAAGATAATACTGTTGCTCCAGGACAAATTCCACAAACAGGAGTAAAAAATAAAGTATTCATAATAGTAATTGCAATAGGAGCTTTAGGTATAGTATGTTATATCAAGTATAAAAAAATTAGTAAATATGTGAAATAAAAAAATGGGGGTTGTGTAAACCTCCATTTTTTGGTATAATTAAATTTGAATTTTTAGCGAAAGGAAGGTAATTAGTTAGATATATCTTACTAATTATAAAAAATTTAATGAAAGTAGCAAGTAATTGGAAAGATTATGAAATTTTAGATATGGCTAATGGCGAAAAGCTTGAAAGATGGAACAACATCTATCTTGTAAGACCAGATCCACAAATTATTTGGAATGATAAGCAATTCCCAGAAAAGTGGAAAATTGCAAATGCAAGATATAACAGAAGTAGCACTGGTGGTGGTCACTGGGATTATAAGAAAAAACTACCAGACAGCTGGCAAATTAAATATAAAAATTTAACTTTTAACATCAAGCCAATGGGATTTAAGCATACAGGAATTTTCCCAGAGCAAGCGGTTAATTGGGATTGGATGATGGATAAAATCCAAAATGAAATTAAATCTTCTAAGAGAGAGATTAAGGTCTTAAACTTGTTTGCGTATACAGGTGGAGCAACTGTTGCATGTCTTTCTGCTGGAGCTTCTGTGTGTCATGTAGATAGTTCTAAAGGAATGGTCTCTTGGGCAAAGGAAAATGTTGTTTCTTCAGGTTTGCAAGATAGACCAGTTAGATATATCGTGGATGACGTTGTGAAGTTTGTTCAAAGGGAAATTCGCAGGGGTAACAAATATGATGCTATAGTTATGGATCCACCTTCTTATGGAAGGGGAGCAAATGGCGAGGTATGGAAGTTTGAAGAAAACTTGCCAATGCTTATAGAACTTTGTATGCAAGTTTTATCAGATAATCCATTATTTTTCTTAATAAACTCATATACAACAGGAACTTCTAGTATGGTTTTAGAAAATTTATTAAAAATGAATATGAGAAAAAAATATGGTAAAAAGGCTCAAAATGGAATGTTTGAGAATGGAGAAGTTGGACTTCCAATGACAAATTCAGACTTTATACTTCCTTGTGGTATTTATTCTAAATGGGTTAAAAAATAAGAGTCTTAATACATTGATGAAAATTCGAAAATTAATGAACAAAATATTAATTATGAAATGTAATTTTATTTAGGTTATAACAAGTGTTAACATATCAAAAACAGTTTAGAGAATATTGAAGGAGAAATATAGTAAAATATGGAAAAAGAAAAATCCAATGTAATAAGTAATAAAGTACAAAATTATATAGTAAGTTTAAACAATGCTGAAATTAACCTTAAAATTTTATACGAAGATAACCATATAATTGTAGTAGAAAAGCTCGTAAATATTCCTTCTCAAGGCGACAAGACTGCAGATTTAGATATGTTAACTATAATAAAGGAATATTTAAGAATTAAATATAATAAACCTGGAAATGTCTATTTAGGACTTATTCATAGGTTAGATAGACCTGTTGGAGGAGTTATGGTGTTTGCTAAAACTTCTAAGGCTGCTTCAAGGTTAAGTGAACAGGTAAGAGCAAAGATATTCAAAAAGAAATATTTAGTAATCGTAGATGGAAAACTTGAAAAAGAAAAAGGAATTTTTCAAGATTATTTGTTAAAAAATGAAAGAACAAATATGAGCAAGGTTGTAAAAGAAGGAACAAAGAATTCTAAATTTGCAAAATTGGACTATGAAGTTTTAAAATATGACCAAGAAAAAGATATTTCTTTGGTAAAAGTAAATCTTCATACAGGAAGACATCACCAAATAAGAGTGCAATTTTCATCTAGAAATCATGCTATTTATGGAGACCAAAAATATGGTGAAAGAGGTCAAAGGCAGCAAATATGCTTATGGGCATATTCACTTACAATTTTACATCCAGTTAGCAAGGAAGAAATGACTTTTATTGATTTGCCTACAAAAGAGAAAACATGGAAAATATTAGATAATGTAGAAATATAGAAATTTAACTCGTAATTTAGCAACTAAAAAAAATATATATTAAAAAGATAGCAGTATAATTATACAAAACCTCTTTATTTTTATTTTATGAAAGTGCCATTTTATTATACGAAAATGGGAAAAATAGGAATTTTTATAATATGTATATAAAAACAGACTTTATGCAATGTATTTGCGAATAAAGTCTGTTTTTGATGTATTATATATACAGAACAAGGAACAAACCTAAATTCTAAAATAGAACGAGAGGTGAAACAAATGGTTAAAAAAATTTGTATGTTCTTGGTAAATAGAATTAAAAAGGAAATGCCAGATATTAGTTCAGAAAGAGAAGAAGCAATAGAATATGGACTAGAACTAATAGTTGGTGAGTTACCCAAAATGATTCTACTTGTTGTAATAGCTTTTATATTAAAAATTGGCTGGCTTGTAATATGTGCATATTTTACTATGCTGCCATATAAAATTACAGCAGGAGGTTTTCATTTAAAAACCCATATTGGCTGTACAATAGGAACTTTAATAATTTATTATGGCAATGTACTTCTTAGCCAAAGAATAATTATTGAACCTATATACATAAAGTATACTGTTATTATAGCATTATGGATTATATCAATTATTATGATTAGCCTATATGCACCAGCAGATACAATAAATTTACCAATTTTAAGAAGAAAAGAAAGAAGATTAAAGAAAATATTAGCATACATATTTATGACAGTAACATTAGTATTTGCACTAATTATAAAAAACAATACAATTTCTAATATACTAATATTTAATACTTTAATAGAAACTCTTTGTATAACAAAAATTGCGTACAAACTAACAAAAAATCAGTATGGATATAAAACGTACAAGCTACAAGGTGAAATTTGAATTTGAATATAAGCATTAGCCGGCAATGCTATATTATATATATAAAATAAAGGGAGGAATTATTATGTTAAAATTATTAGCTAAGGTAGCAGAGAAATATGCAAAATCTACAAACACTGCATGCTTCTTCTTTGGAGTATTACATCAACCAAAAATGCCAGCTTCTTTAATAAAAAGAGACTAATTAAAATAAAACTTCTTTAAATAAAACAAAAAAGGATTGTAAAAGGTCCTTTTTTGTTTTATTCACAAGTATATCAAGTATATTTTATAAATAATTAAAATAAAAATGAGACTTAAACACTTATTTAATTTAAACACAAATCTAATTAATGCCAGACATCTTTTTACAGACTAGCACCTTATATAAAATTATTCATTGTAAATTTCTATTTGTTGTTTAAAGAATTTATTAGTCTTACTTGTAAATCTTGATAAATTTTTACGTCTAGAAATAATTTTATTTACTTCCCATAATCCAAGACCTGTATTATGTTCTTTAGTTGAATATCCTTTTTCATAAATTTTTTCTATATCAACATCTTTATTCTTATATGTATTTTCTACAATTAATAACTGACGATTACGTCTAGGTTCTTCTCTAATTATAACATTGATTTGTTTTTCGTCACATTCTTGAGATGCCTCAATAGCGTTATCCATAAGTATTCCTAAAATTCTAGTAAACTCATAAATTTCCATATGTAATTTCTTAAAATCAATAAAACATTCCAAAGAAATTGTTATTCCTAAATTATCTGCTTTATAATATTTGTTTGCTAAAACAGAATAAATAGCTGGATTATTTATTGTTTCTGGATTTAGTGATTCTAAGTTATTGATTTGCTGACAATCTAGTAATAATTGATGATAATATTTATCTAGACCTTGCATATCATTTGTACTAACATACCCACCTATACCAGAAATGATATTTGCAAAATCGTGTTTAAATCCTCTGATATTGTCATAAAAAATTTGCAATGTTTTATTATAATTTTTTTCTTGTTCTAAATCTTTTTCAGTTTTTTCAAGTTTCATAGTTTTTACCATAGTAGATATACTAATGAAGAAATAGGCTATAAGGAAAACTAAATTTAGAAGAACAATAAATATTGAGGATCTTTCGTTATAATATACAATTAAATACATTTGCATAAAAATAACAATTAAAGATATTACCATATTAAAAATTATTAATCTTTTACTTTTCTTTTCCAAAGAATCAAGGGTTCCAACATTAAAGTTAAATTTTTTAGATAAGTGAGTTAATAATAGAATTATGCTGTAAATGAACAATATAGAAGATACTCTAACTAGTGGAATAGTAGCTACAGCGTCATAATCTGTATCTAATATTACAAATATACATTTAGTTAGGAATAATTCTAAAACTGTAATAATACCAACAGGGAGTAATTCTGCTAGAACACTTTTCAATAAACTCGTTTTAAATATATACATTATAATAAATGGTGTTACAAATAATGTAAGCAAATTACTGTAAGGTTTCGGAATTATAAAGTTACATATCAATCCAATAGGAATCGAAAATGCTAAATATATGCGTTTTTGCTTAACAGTAGCTTTTATTGAAAGTACAACAAGAAAAAAGTGCATAAAAACGCATAATTCTAATATAGTTAATGGCGTTGATAAAATATCTATTAAAGTTCCATTTTCAGTAGTCAGAGCAGACCAAATATTATTTAAAATTTCCATCATTTAAAACCTCCATTAAATTTTTTTTGTATTTAGGTCCAATAAAACAATAAGACCCAACATCGTTTTTAAAAAATATCAAATTATTTTTGAAATCAATATTGCTTACATTATTTATATTTACAATATAAGATTTGTGACATCTAACAAAGTTGTTAGGCAGAGATGTTTCAATTTTAGAAAAAGCTCCATATGAATTTAAATTTCCATTAGTAGTGTTATAAATTGTTCTCATTCCATCTTTTTGAATATAGTTTATTAAATTTGGATTTACTAATTTTTGAGTATTATTCAATTTTATAAATTTAACATTATTAGAATAAAAATCGTCAAACAAACGAATTATGGTATTCTCAAGTTTACTTTGTGAAAAAGGTTTAGATAAAAAATCAAAAGTTTTACATTCAAAAGCAGAAACAATAAATTCAAAATGTGCTGTCATAAAAATTATATAAATATGTTTATCTACTTTTCTTATTTGTTTGGCGAGCTCTATTCCATTTATATTTGAACGGAGATCTACGTCTAAAAATAAAACATCTGCATCTGTACTGTTTAAATAATTGGTAAGGGTGTCTATATCATTGGCGCAGTAACTTACGGAGGCATCAAAATCGTGTTTTAAAAAAATGGACTCTAACATCTCCTTTAATTTATTAAGTAATTGAATATTGTCATCGCATAAAACAAACTTAATCATATTACTCACCTCGTATTTGTGACTATTAATATGGATAACACCCAATATAAATAACCATAAATTTCCAATTACAGTAACAATAATATAGACTAAAATTTTTATGTTGTCAAGAGGAAAAATTTAGAAATATAAACTTTAATGTCGAATTTAGCAAATAAAGGAGTACTATATATTACAAAATGTTTTAAAAGAAAAGTAATACTTTCAAAAACAAAACACGTACTTCCAAAAAATGTAAAATAATAAAGATTTTTTCATAATTTTTATAAAATTAAATATAAATTAATAAACTACATTTTAATATGAAAGGATAATTTTTATGAAAATATTAAAAAGTAAAAAAATTTTATTATATGGTATTACATTGTATGCTGTAATTTGTGGAGTATTTTTAGCAAAATTGCCAGACAAAACGGTAGCAACTAGTAATATGGATGTAAGCATAGAGAGTTTGACAAATAAAAAAATAGGATGGGGAATAAAGAGAAATAATAATCATACTCAACCAGATGTTGGCAGTAAAAACAAAGAAATTATGGATAAATATAACGGATTGTATATGGGAAATAACCAAAAAAAGCTTGTCTATTTAACTTTTGACTTAGGATATGAAGCTGGATATACATCTAAAATTTTGGAGGTGCTAAAACAAAATAATGTAAAGGCTACATTCTTTATAACAGCCCACTATGTAAATACCGAGCCAGAACTTGTAAAACAAATGATAGATGAAGGACATATAATTGGTAACCACACGGTAAATCATAAATCTATGCCAGACTGTTCTTTAGATACAATAAAAAAAGAAGTTATGGATCTTCATACATCAATTAAAGAAAAATTCAATTATGAAATGAAATTTATAAGACCACCCAAAGGAGAATATAGTGAAAGAACAGTAGCGTATACAAATACACTTGGATACACAAGCGTTATGTGGTCTTTTGCCTACGATGACTGGGATGAAAATAAACAGGGAAGAGAAGAATATGGAAAGAAAAAAATATTAGATAATCTTCATAATGGAGAAATAATTTTGTTGCATGCAACATCTAAAGACAATAGTAACATTCTAGATGATGTAATAAAACAGGCAAAAGAGCAAGGATATGAGTTTAAAAATATAGATGAATTTGAAAAATAATTTGTATATGAAAATATTGTAATAGGCAAATTAAATGTAAAATATCTATTTTGACAAAGGCAAAATTGCAAATAGAAAAAAGAGGTGAAGGGCAGTGAGAAAGAGAAGAAAAGAAAAAGTACTAGATAGATTATTAGAAGTTCCAAAAGAACTTGCTACTAACGAACCTAAATTAACCATAGTGGGATTTAAAGAAATATTAATAGAAAATTACAAAGTAATATTAGAATATCAGGACATTTATATAAGAATAAAGGCATATACAGGAATTATAAATATAAATGGATTTAATTTAAAACTGGGAGAAATGACGGAAGATGATATTGTAATAAAAGGCGATATAGAAACTATAGATTTTGAAAAAATAGAATAAACAAAAGAAACAGAAAGGAGGATTTGTATGGCATATAGTCATACAAAGTTAATATGTTTTTTAGAATAATATTAAAATACATTTTAGGATATATAAATATAAAAATAGAAGGATATTCAGTAGAAAAACTAATTAATATTTGCATAAAAAATGGAATGCTACTATGGAATATAAAAAGAAGTAAAAGTACAATTGTATATGCAAATGTTGGGGTAAAAGAATTTAGAGAAATAGTAAGAATTGCGAAAAAGAATGGTTGCAAAATTAAAATAATAAATAAAAAAGGACTCCCATTTTTACTACATAGATACAAAAAAAGAAAAATTATTTTTATCTTAATAATTGCAATTTTACTCGCACTTGTTGCTTTATCACAATTTATATGGAATATAAAAATTGAGGGAAATGAAAAAATAGAAAGCAGTCAAATTACTCAAATTTTAGAAAATAAAGGAATAAAACTAGGCACTGCCAAAAGAAATATAGATAAACAAAAAATAATTAATGAAATAAGATTAGAAAGAAGTGACATTGCATGGGTTGGAATAGACATAGAAGGAACAAACTTAATTGTAAAGATAGTAGAAACAAATGCTAAACCAGAAATAGTAAACGAAGAAGATTATTGTAATGTTGTAGCAACTAAAGATGCACAAATTGTAAAAATAAGTGCACAAAACGGTATTCCCCTAGTAAAAGAAGAAAGTGTAGTAACTAAAGGAGATATTTTAATTGCAGGATGGATAGAAGGAAAATATACAGGAACAAGATATGTTCATGCAAATGGAGAAGTTATGGCAAAGGTTTGGTATACTAAAAAAGAAGAAGTACTACTAAACCAGGTAATAGAACAAGAAACGGGGATAAAAGAAAATAGATATAAATTAAAAATTAATAAATTTGAAATAAATTTGTTTAAAAGACTTCCAAAATTTGAAAAATATGATACAATAGAAACGGAAAAAAAGTTGAAAATATTTTCTAATTTTTATTTACCAATAGAACTTATACAAATAACATATAAAGAAAAACTAGAAAGCCAAATCACTTACGGAATAGAAGAAGCAAAGGATATTGGAAGGAAAAAAGCAGAAGAAGAATTGCAAAACGAAATAAATAATACAAATGTGTTACAAAAGTATGAAAACGCTTACGTAAATAGCAATAGTGTAACTATAGAACTTACATATGAGGTATTAGAAAATATAGGGACTAAAGAGAAAATAGTATTTTGAAAGGATGAGAAAGTATGGAAGAAAAAAGTCTTAAAGTGTACTCAGAAAATAGAAAGTTTTTTGCAAAATTAACAAATACTATCACTAAACTATTAATACCAACAAAAATAGGAATAAACGGAATGTTAATTTCAATTAAAAGAAATAATGTTCTAAAAGCATACGAAAACTACATGGAAGAACAAGAAGATTCAGAAAAACAAGCAGAATTAGAGAAAAAATATGAGGATGCATTTTCTTTATATTTAGAGTCTATAGACAAACATATGATGGATAATGTATACAAAAAAGTAAAAAATGGAACAGCAACAGGTTTCGAAAAAGAGGCATTATCTAAATATTATTTAGTAATTCATTTAAAAGATATAGAATATTTAGAATATAAATATAGAAAACAAGTATTCTTAATCCAACTAGATTATGATACTGTAAAAGAATTAAACAAAGAAAAATTGCTAGAAAAATACGAGCATTTCTATGCAAGCAGAATGGAAGCATTATACAAAAAATTATTAAAAAATTATTCAATAAAATTATCAGATAATTTAACACCAAATGCAAAAAACGAAATTTACACAAAAATATTTGATACAGTAGAAGAATATATTACAGATATACTTCCAATAAAAATGAAAGAAGAGCCAGATAATAAAGTATATAAGGATATATTAGAAGATTATAAAAACTTCGAAAGATTTACTGTTGGAAAATTAGATCAAAATGATGTAATAGAAAAGCATATGATCTTACTTGGAATAAGCAGAAAACTATTTACACATAGTCTTCCACTTGTTGTTGCAGAACAATGCTATCAAAAATTATTGTTAGATGCAAGAACTCTAATAATGGATACAAAAATTTCTAGAAAACAAGAAAAAGCTTATGGCTTATTAATAAATATAATAGACGATTACAATCTTCGTCTATTATCTACAAAAATTTATTGGGACAAGCCACAAGAAAAAGAAGAATACAAAAAGTTCTATGCAGAATATAAAAAAGTAAATGAACTAAAAGAAAAGAATTATATGGAATATTCAAAAGAAAAGGAAATACTATTCCTTAGAAGAGAACTTAAAGAAACTTATAAAGACATAAACAGATACTGCAGAATTGTAGAATTTTATAAGAGAAAACTAGTAAACTTTGGTGTAATGAAAGAGCTAAAAAATAGCTATACGTCAGTTGGAAACTATGTAAAAGTAAAAGGAATTGAAGCAAAAAAAGAAAAAGTTGTTATATAAGAATTAATAATAATTTATATTGAAATTTTCTATACTTAGTAAATTAATGGTGTAATGGAGGAATGAAACAAGAAGTGGAAGAATTTGTACAAATAGAATTTTTAAACACTGAAGAAAATGAAGAATACATAAAAACAATAAAAAAAGTTGTAGAATTATGTTTTAAAACAGAAAATTTAACAAATACTAATTTATATTTGAATGTAGTTCTAACAAATCCAGAAGAAATAAGAAAAACGAATAAAGAATTTAGAAATATAGACAAAGAAACAGATGTACTTTCATTTCCTATGTTTCAAAAAGAAGAAATTACTAACATAATAGAAAGTTCGAAAAATAAAAAGCCAGAAATTGAAGATGTATTAGGAGATATAATGATATCTATTCCAAGAGTAAAAGAGCAAGCTATAGAATATGGACACAGTTTTGAAAGAGAGCTTTCATATATGGTAGTTCATGGTTTCTATCACGTTATGGGATATGACCATATAAAAGAAGAAGATAAAGTTGTTATGAGACCCAAGGAAGAATACATATTAAATAAGCTTAATATAACAAGATAGAGTATAAAAATTACATAAAAATTTAAAAATAAGATTTGCACATTTAGGAAGGAATGCAATAAAAAAATGAAAAAAGACGACCACAAAATGAAAAATGACAATTTTTTAGAAGCCTGTCATAATGCGGTAAATGGAATTATTTATGCAGCAACAACACAACGAAACATAAGAATACAATTGGTTTTAGCAGTAATTGTTATGCTTTTATCTTTAGCTTATGGATTAGAAACAACAGAATTTTTGTGTTTAGTATTTGCTGTATTTTTAGTAATATTTGCAGAAATGATAAACACAGCAATAGAAACAGTAGTAGATTTATTTGTGGATGTATATCATCCAAAAGCTAAAATTGCAAAAGATGTTGCCGCAGGGGCAGTTGTACTTGCTGCTTGCAATGCTTTAATTGTAGGATATTTTATATATTTTAAAGCAGAAAACTTAAAAGCTGTAAGTGATAGTATATTTAACAATATGATAAAATCTCCAATGCACTTAGCTTTTGTAGCAATTATGCTTGTTGTTATTGCTGTTATCGCAGTAAAAGCAAGTTACTCTAAGAAAAAAGTAAGAGGACAATTAATAAAAGAAGGATTCGTGCCAAGTGGGCAAACTGCTTTAGCATTTGCAGCATTAACTGCAATATGGATAAATAGTAGAGATATTGTAACATTTACACTTGCCTTAGTACTTTCTATATTGGTTGCTGGAAATAGAATGTATAATAATGCAAGAACAAGAGCAGAAATATTATTTGGAGCTTGTATGGGTGTACTTATTGTTTTATTAATATATGGACTAACAATATTTAAAATGTAAAAAAATTTGAAAATTAAAAATGAATATATAGTGAAGTTTGGTAAAAATTAAACTTATAAAAAGTATAACAGAAAGGAAAGATGTTAAATGGCCAAAAGTACAAAAATTCTTGTAATAATCTTAGTAATATTAATTCTAGTTGCAGGTGGCTTATTTGCATACAAATATTATAAAGATAAAACATCAAATTCAAATGTAATTGACTTAGGAAGTGAAAAAATAACTGAAGACCAAAAAGATGAACCTAAAGTAGAAGAAAAAACAGTTCAAATATATAAAGGAACAGAAAGACCAATTGCTGTTATGATAGATAACCATAAAGCAGCGTTACCTCAGGGAGGATTAAATAATGCTTATATGGTATATGAGATAATAGTTGAAGGCGGAGAAAGCAGACTTATGGCATTATTTAAAGGACAAGATTTAGAAAAGATAGGTCCTGTTAGAAGTTCTAGACATTATTTCTTAGACTATGCTTTAGAAAATGATGCAATATATGTGCATTTTGGATGGAGCCCACAAGCAGAGTCAGATATATCTAGTTTGGGAGTAAATAATATAAATGGAATATCTGAAAGTTCAACATCTTTTTGGAGAACAAAGGATAAATATGCACCACACAATGTTGCAACAAGCACAAAAAAAATATTAAGTATTGCAGAAAGAAAAGGATATAGAACAACATCTAATAAAAAGAGTGTATTAAATTATGTAACAGATGAAGTTAATTTAGAAGATGGAGAAACAGCAGATATTGTTACAATACCATATTTTTCAAAATCTAATACAGTAAAATACACATACAATAAAGAAACAAAGAGATATCAAAGATATTCAAAAGGTGTAAAGGAAACAGACTGGAGTACTGGAGAAGATATAACAACTAAAAATATTATAATAACATTTGTAAAGAATACTACATTAAACGATGGAGAAAACAAGGGAAGACAAACAATTTATAATACAGGAGTAAAAGATGGCTATTACATTACAAATGGAAAAGCAATAAAAATTACGTGTGAAAAAACATCAAGAAGTGCACAAACTGTGTATAAAGATTTAAATGGAAATGAAATAAATGTTAATGATGGCAATACATATGTTCAAATATGCCCTATAGACTCAAATGTTACAATAGAAGCAGATGAAACAGTGGAAAGTGCAGAATAAGAACAATTTTGAAATTTTTAAATTTTCTATGAAATATTTAATTTATTGGAAAAACAAGTCTATATTTGTGAATTAATTAAGAAAAAAGAGAGATTTTATCGAAAAATCTCTCTTTTTTGGATGAGTAATATCACTTTTATATTGAAAAATGTATTGTTGAGTAGTATAATAAATGGTGCGGCTAATAGAAAAGTATCCTAAAATGTAATTACAAGAAGGAGGAATTAGTTTATGTTCAAAAAATTGTGGAATGCACTTCGCGGCACAGTAAAGGAGGAAATTATTCCTCCTGAGGGTTACCAGATTCGGTACAATGATCAGGTAATAGTCGCTGTAAACAAGGCTGGCGATACTGTGCAATGGATACCAGGTGGAATGAATAACGAAAATAAATATATTCCTGGATTTTGGAAAAGCGTCTGGGAAGATGGTACAGGATTGACTCCTGACCAAATGAGCCGTTTTATCCACTGGTATTATGAATAATAAACTTGTAAAATAGGGTAACACGTAAAAGTGTTGCCCTATTTTGCTATTATATATTATAAGCTGTATTAAATGAAATAAATTTTATAATAAGAGTAAATAAAAATTTAGTGTGATTAAAAGATTATAAATAAGGACTTATTAAAAAGTAATTTCTAGCTTATAAATAAAAAATTGTTAATTATGTATGGAAAATGAGTAGAATTAATGATAAAATAAAGAAAAAAAAACAGTAAAAGTAAATGTAAGGATATATTATATATCCAAAATCTAAGTGAAAGGATAAGAAATATGGTTATTTTTGGTTATGACATTAGAGTGTATTTTTTATTATTTATAATATATGCGGTTATTGGTTGGTGTATGGAAGTTACATGTAAGCTAATACAGTACAAAAGATTTATAAATAGAGGATTTTTAATAGGACCTTATTGCCCAATATATGGGTATGGAGCAATTTTAATAACAATACTTCTAAAAAAATATACAGGAGATCCATTAGTATTATTTGTAATGGCAATCTTCTTGTTTACAATATTAGAGTATTTAACAAGTTATTTTATGGAAAAAATATTTAAAGCGAGATGGTGGGATTATAGTCAGAAAAAATTTAACATAAACGGAAGAGTATGCTTAAGTACAATGCTACCATTTGGAATATTAGGAATGTTTGTAATGTATGTGTCAAATCCATTTTTACTTGGAAAAATAGAAATGATACCAGAACTTCCACTAAATATATTATTTTGGAGCATACTTGTAATATTTATAACAGATAATATTGTTTCTAGCATAGTAATGCGTTATATTAAAACAGCAGAAAAAACAGCATATAAGGAATTGGATAATACAGAGGAAATTACTAAAAAAGTAAAAGAGCTATTAACAAACAAATCTGCATTGCATAGAAGATTAATAAATGCATATCCAACATTGGAAGCTGTAAAAATTAAAATAAAAGAGAAAAAAGAAGAAATAAAAAATCATGTAGAAGAGCAGAAAAAAGAAATAGAAGAAAAAATTAAAAAGAATTTGAACAGTTAAAAGAAAATAAGAATACAACTGTATGTATAATAGGCGGTGGACTAACAGGTCTAAAGACTGCCTATTATTTATGTAAAAACTTTAAGGTGATTTTGTTAAAGAAAGATAGAATTTGCAGTAGTACTTGTGGAAAAATAATAAAAAAAACTTGCAAACAAATGTACTTATATGATATACTTTTTTAGAATAAAATCAAAAGAAAATGGTAGGCTTTGCCTTAAGAAGGGAATTAAAAATGAAGTACAAGTTTGAAGTAATAGGAGAAATTGTTGGAAAGGAAAGACCAAGGGTTAATATGGCAACTGGGAGAGTATATACTCCTAATAAAACAAAAGATTATGAATATTTAGTACAACAATATTTTAGAATGCAATATCCAAGTTATAAAACTTTGGAAGGAAGAATAAGTATAAATATAGTTGCTTATTTAAAAATACCTAAAAGTACCAGTAAAGCAAAAATGCAGGAAATGTTAGAAAATAAAATTAGCCCAACAAAAAAACCAGATGCAGACAATATTGCAAAATCAATTTTAGATGCGTTAAATAATTTTGTATTTAAAGACGATAATCAGGTTAGTAAAATAATGGTTGAAAAAAGGTTTGGAGAAGAAGAAAAAGCAGTAGTTACGATAGAAGAATACTAAAAAATATTGTTAAATAATCCTTTGTGTGGTAGAATATAGCAAACAAAAAGAAAAGGAGATATGGCATTAAGCCTATAGAAAAATGGAAAAACAAAAAATAAAAGTATATGCATTTGTGGGACCCTCTGGAACAGGAAAAAGCTATAGAGCTCAGATGGTAGCAAGTCAAAATAATATACATTATATAATTGATGATGGTTTATTAATAGATGAAAACGAAGTCTTGGCTGGCACTTCTGCAAAGAAAGCCCCAACAAAAATAGAAACTGTAAGACATGCCCTATTTATAGAAAAAGATGAACAAGATGAAATGAGAAAGGCACTAAAGAAATATAAACCTGAGAGTTTACTAATTTTGGGTACATCAGATAAAATGATTGCAAAAATAAGAGAAAGCTTAGGTCTTCCAGAATTAGAAAAAACAATTTATATAAATGAAGTAGCTACAGAAGAAGAAATGGAAAAGGCAAGAAATATACGAGTAACACAGGGAAAACACGTAATACCAGTTCCAACATTCGAAATAAAAAAGGATTTCTCAGGATATATTTTAGATCCACTACAAATATTTAGGTCTAAAGGATATGGAAATAACCCTTATATATCAGAAAAATCTATAATAAGACCTACTTTTAGCTATTTGGGCAATTTTACTATATCAGATAGCGTTTTTAGGCAAATAGCGGAAAGAGTTGCTAAAAAAATGCCAGAAATATATGAAGTCACAAGAACTAGAGTAGAAAACTATGGAGATGGAATATACATTTATATGGAAGCGGTCATAAATTATGGTTTAAATATAATAGAAGTATTACAAAGATTTAGAAAAAATGTAAAAAAAGAAATAGAAAAACAGACTGCAATGAATGTTTTAAAAGTCGACTTAGTTGCAAAAGGACTTCATATGCCAGAAGAAAAAAAGTAGTTATGGAGATTAAAAATTATATTCTATCTAAGTAACTATAAGCACAAAAGTAGGCAATAGGTTTATAGGTAAAACCTTTTTAAAAACCTAAATATAATTTACAAGGAAATAAAAAAATGTCTTTTATCGTAGCAATAGATGGACCTGCAGGAACAGGAAAAGGAACGATGGCAAAGATGCTATCAAAAAAATATAACTTAGTAAATATAGATACTGGAGCAACATATAGATGTGTTGCTTTAGAAATGCTAAACAAAAAAATTGGACTAGACGAAGAAGAAAAAATAGCAGAAATGCTAAAAAATATAAAGATAGAAATGTTTAACAATGGTGGAAAACAAAAAGTTTTATTAAATGGTGAAGATGTAACAGAAAAAATAAGAAGCAAAGAAGTTACTAGGTGCGTGTCACAGGTGTCTAGTATAAAACAAGTTAGAATTGCTATGACTGGATTGCAAAGAAAAATGGCTAAAAATAAAAATGTTATAATGGAAGGCAGAGACATTGGAACAGTTGTATTTCCAGATGCTGATGTAAAAATATATTTAGATGCAGATGTGGAAGAAAGAGCAAGAAGAAGATATAAACAAAACCAAGAAAAAGGCATACAAATGTCTTATGAAGAAATATTAGAAAACATAAAAATAAGAGACAAAAATGATATGGAAAAAGAAATGGGAGCTCTTAAAGTAGCAGATGGAGCAACCGTAATAGACACAACTAAACTAAGCATTAAACAGGAAAAAAATGAAATTTGCAAAATAATTAATGAAAAAATGAAACAAAAAAAGCTACAAGAAAAAATATATAGTGTAAGGCCAGAAACACCATTAAAAAAAATAGAAAGAAAATTCGTTAAAAGTGTATTACATATATTTTATTTAATTGTATTTAGAGTAAAAAAGAAAAATGAAGAAAATTTACCAATGAATGAGCCAATTATAGTATGTGCAAATCATATAAATGTTTGGGACGCAATGGGGCTTGTAATTTGTAGTAAAAAAACAATAAGATTTATTGCTAAAGAGGAACTATTTCACAATCCATTTATTGCTCACTTAGGCTATTTATTTAATGTAATTCCTGTTAGAAGAGGAGCAAAAGACCTAGAATTTATGAAAATATGCCTAAAAGCATTAAAAAATGGTGAAACTCTAGGTTTATTTCCAGAAGGAACACGAAAAGGATTGGCAAAGGGGGCAAAAGTACAAAATGGAGCTGCTTATATGGCTCTAAAAACAGGTGTTAAAGTAGTTCCAGTAGGAATACAAGGAACATTTAAACCATTTCATAGAACAACATTTAATTATGGAAAACCTTTAGACTTTAGTCAATATGATGCAAAAACTCCAGAAAAAGGAAATATTGAAAAAGCTACAAAAGAAATAATGGATAACATAATTATGTTGACAAAAAAGGAAAAATAAGGTATAATAGCAAACAGAAAATCGCCCAATAGGGATGCCCCTTTTTGGGCGAATGTTTCGGAACAATTAAGTCTAAATAGACACAAAATTATTATAGAAATGAAGGTTTTTTATGGGAAAATTTGAAGATAATTTAACATTTGAAGACGTAATAAATCAAACACTAAAACAAATAAAACCAGGAACATCTATAACTGGAACAATAGTAGAAATAAACAGTAAAGAAGAAATATTTGTAGATATTGGTTATAAAGCAGATGGAATTATACCAAGAAATGAATATTTTAGTGAAAATAATATGCTTCCATCAGAAGAACTAAATGTTGGAGACAAAATCAAAGCTGATGTTCTAAAACTAAATGATGGACAAGGTAATGTTTTAATGTCTTGTAAACATGCTAAAATAAAAGAGATTAGAAATGAATTTAAACAAAAAGTAGAAGAAAATAAAATCTTTGAAGAAGTAGTAAAACAAGTAAATAAAAATGGGCTAGTAGTTTTATATAAAAATCTAATTAGAGTTTTCATACCAATTTCATTATCAGATGTTGGAAGAGACGAAGATATAAACGAATATAAGGGGAAAACAGTTAGATTTAAAGTAATTGAAAACGATGAAAGAGCTAAAAAAATAATTGGATCTGTAAAAGAAGTTAAAGAAGAAGAAAAGAAAAAAGCTCAAGAAGAATTTTGGAACAATATAGAAATTGGAAAAAAATATAAAGGAACTGTAACAGCATTAAGCGATTATGGTGCATTTGTAGATATTGGAGGAGCTCAAGGATTACTACATATATCAGAAATGACTTGGGGAAGAAATCAAAATCCAAGAGATATATTAGAAGTAGGACAAGAAATTGGAGTTAAGGTAATTGAATTAGACAAAGAAAATAAAAGATTCAAACTCACATACGATAAAAAAGGTCCAGATCCTTGGAATAAAGTAGAAGAAAAATATCATATTGGAGATGTTGTAAAAGTAAAAATTTCTAACTTAATGCCATTTGGTGCTTTTGCAGAACTTGAAAAAGGTGTAGAAGGATTAATACATATATCTCAAATATGTGAAAGAAAAATATCAAAACCAGAAGAAGAGCTAAAAGTTGGCCAAAAAGTAAATGCAAAAATAATAAATATTGATTTGGCCAATAAAAAAATAGAACTTTCTGTTAGAGAGATTGAAGGAACATCACAAGAATATAAAGAAAATGACTAAAAAATGATAAAATAATAAGTTAAATTAAAATTGCCCAAAATGGGAAGTCCCCATTGGGCGAAGAGGGAGAAAATAAAATGAACAATAAAAATATTAGAAATATTGCAATAATTGCTCACGTTGACCATGGTAAAACAACTTTGGTTGATGCACTTTTAAAACAAAGTCACGTATTTAGAGCAAATGAACAAGTAGCAGAAAGAGTAATGGACTCTGGAGATATAGAAAAGGAAAGAGGAATTACAATTCTTTCTAAAAATACATCTGTTATGTATAATGGAGTAAAAATTAATATAGTAGATACTCCAGGACATGCTGATTTTGGTGGAGAAGTTGAGCGTGTATTAAAAACTGTTGATGGTGTTTTACTATTAGTAGATGCTTTCGAAGGACCAATGCCTCAAACAAGAGAAGTTTTAAAGAAAGCATTAGCACTTAACCTAAAACCAATAGTTGTAATAAACAAAATAGATAGACCAGGTGCAGAACCAGAAAAAGCATTAGACAAGGTTATAGAATTATTTATCGAACTTAATGCAACAGATGAACAATTAGATTTCCCAGTTATTTATGCATCAGCTAAAAATGGAATTGCAAAAATGAATTTATCAGATGATTCAGACAATATTACTTGCATATTTGATACAATAATAGACAAAATTGAACCACCTGCTTGTGATATGGATGGAACAATGCAAATGTTAGTATCTAATATAGACTATGACGATTATTTAGGAAGAATTGCAATAGGAAGAATTGAACGTGGTAAAATAAAGAATGGAATGCCAGTTTCAATTTGTAAACAAGAAAAAAATACACAAGGAAAAATTGCTAAATTATTCACATATATGGGATTAAAAAGAGTTGAAGTTGATGAAGTTGATGCCGGAGATATAGTTGCTATATCAGGTATTCCAGACATTAGCATTGGAGATACAATTTGTGATTTAGCAAATCCAGAAAAAATTCCATTTGTAAACATAGATGAACCAACAGTTTCTATGACATTTAGTGTAAATAATGGACCTTTTGCAGGACAAGAAGGAGAATTTGTTACATCAAGACACATCAGAGACAGATTATTCAAAGAGCTAGAAAGAAATGTAAGTTTACGTGTTAAAGAAACAGCTTCTCCAGATAGCTTCGAAGTTTGCGGACGTGGTGAATTACACTTATCTGTATTAATAGAAGAAATGAGAAGAGAAGGATATGAACTTCTAGTATCTCGTCCAAAGGTTATTTTCAAAGAGATTGATGGTGTAAAATGTGAACCAATAGAGGACTTAGTTGTAAACGTACCAGACGATGCAATCGGAACAGTTATAGAAAAATTAGGAAGACGTAAAGCTGAAATGAAGAACATGGAACCAGCAGAAGCCGGACATACAAAAATAGAATTTAAGATTCCAGCACGTGGACTAATTGGTTATAGAACAGAATTCTTAACAGATACAAAGGGAACTGGAACAATGAACTCAATATTCGATTGCTATGAACCATACAAGGGAGACATTCAAGCAAGAACAAGAGGAGTTTTAGTTGCATTCGAACAAGGAACATCAATTACTTATGGATTATACAATGCTCAATTAAGAGGAGAATTATTCATAGGACCTGGTGTAGAAGTTTATGAAGGAATGATAGTTGGTATAAACTCTAGAAACGAAGACATTTCTATAAACGTATGTAAAGAAAAGCACCTTACAAACACAAGAGCTTCAGGATCTGATGATGCATTAAGATTGGTTCCCCCAATTCAATTATCACTAGAAAAAGCAATAGAATTCATTGCAGAAGACGAACTTGTTGAAGTAACACCAAAAAATATTAGACTAAGAAAAGTAATATTAAACAACAAAGACAGAGAAAAAGCTGCAAGAAGATAGAAAAATTGATTCTTTGAGAGAAAACAACTTCGCTCGAAGAATCAATTCTTTTTTGCCCCCAAAGGGGCGTCCCTATTGGGCGAAAATTTTGTCGAACGATTCCTCTGGAAAATATATAAACTTTATTGCAAAAAAATGAAAATGTAGTATAATATTATTGTAACAACGACAAGACATAATGTTACACTAAATTTTAGGGATAAACCACCGCAATGAAAATTGCAAAAAAACAGGCATCTCGTGAATGCCTGTTTTTCTATTACTGAAATAAATCAATAATAGATTTTAGTACTTCCGCAACCGCTAAAGCTTGCTTTAAAATCTTATGTAAGTTCTTTAGTAACTTTACGATTTTGTCAGTACCACTTCTCTTCTGTTTACGACAAGACATAATCTCACCTCCTTTCAGGGGACATGTCCACCATTTAGTATTATATAACAAATAAAATGCGAAGTTTGTCAAAACACGCGGTTTTACATAAAAAGTTTAAATTTTTTATAAAACTTGCTAAAATGGGGCATTTAGTGTTATAATTAATGTCGAGTTTATAAGAAGTGAGATAATATATAAGAGGGAAAAGTAAAATGAACAAAAATGAACTACTAAAAATAAAAGAATATGCACTAGAAAGACATATTCCAATTATAATGGATGACACATTAGAAGTTATAGATAAATATTTAACTGAGAAGAAACCAGAAAAAATACTTGAAATTGGTACAGCTGTTGGATATTCTGCAATGTGTTTCTCAGAGTATTTAAAAGACGGTGGAAAGATTGACACAATTGAAAGAGATGAAGAAAGAATTGCAGAAGCTAAAGAAAATATAAAAAAAGTTGGAGTAGAAGAAAAAATAAATATATATGAGGGAGACGCCGTTGAAATCCTTCCAACTATGAATGATAAATATGATGTTGTATTTATTGATGCTGCTAAAGGTAAGTATCCATTTTTCTTGGAGCATGCATTGAGAATGTTAAAAGATGATGGAATAATTTTTGCAGATAATATTTTGTA
>CAKOVP010000008.1 GCA_934122035.1 uncultured Clostridia bacterium
GAAACTTGTGGCTTACCAACTGTACATTCTACTTTGAACTCTCTCTTTAATCTGTCTACGATTATATCTAGGTGAAGTTCACCCATTCCTGCTATAATTGTTTGACCTGTTTCTTGATCTGTCCAAGTTTTGAATGTTGGATCTTCTTCAGCAAGTTTTGCTAAAGCGATTCCCATTTTTTCTCCATTTGCCTTATCTTTTGGCTCTATAGCTATATCGATAACTGGCTCTGGGAATTCCATAGATTCTAGTATAACTGGGTGATCTATATCACATAATGTATCACCAGTTGAAACATCTTTTAGTCCAACTGCTGCTGCAATATCTCCAGCATAAACTTTTTCTATATCTTGTCTATGGTTTGCATGCATTAATAAGATTCTTCCGATTCTATCTTTCTTATCTTTTGTAGCATTTAATATTGTAGAACCTGTTGTACATGTTCCAGAGTAAACTCTGAAGAAGCATAGTTTTCCAACATATGGGTCTGTCATTATTTTGAATGCTAAAGCTGAGAAAGGTTCTTTATCGTCAGTCTTTCTTTCTACTTCGTTTCCATCTTCGTCTACACCTTTAATTGGTGGTATGTCTAATGGAGATGGTAGGAAGTCTACAACTGCATTTAGAAGTTCTTGAACACCTTTATTCTTGTATGAAGAACCACAAGTTACTGGAACTACTGTATTTGCAATTGTTCCTTTTCTTAATCCTTTTTTGATTTCGTCTGCTGTTAATTCTTCGCCTTCTAAGTATTTCATCATAAGGTCGTCATCTTGTTCTGCAGCAGCTTCTATCATTGCAGCTCTATATTTTTCTGCATCTGCTTTCATATCTTCTGGAATATCACATTCTTCAATGTCTTTTCCTAAATCGTCTTTATGAATGAAAGCTTTCATTTTTATTAAGTCTACAATTCCTTGGAAATTGTCTTCTGCACCTATTGGTAATTGAATTGGAACTGGGTTTGCACCTAGTCTTGTCTTCATTTGCTCAACACAGGCATAGAAGTCGGCTCCTGTAATATCCATTTTATTTACATAAGCCATTCTTGGAACTTGGTATTTATCTGCTTGTCTCCAAACAGTTTCTGATTGTGGTTGAACTCCACCTTTTGCAGCTAGTACTAGAATAGCACTATCTAGAACTCTAAGAGATCTTTCAACCTCAACTGTAAAGTCAACGTGTCCTGGGGTATCGATAATGTTTATTCTATTACCTAACCAGTGGCAAGTTGTAGCAGCTGATGTAATTGTAATACCTCTTTCTTGCTCTTGAACCATCCAGTCCATAGTAGCAGCACCATCGTGAACCTCACCAATTTTGTGTGTTCTACCAGTGTAGAAAAGTATTCTCTCAGTTGTAGTAGTTTTTCCCGCATCAATGTGGGCCATAATTCCTATATTTCTTGTTTTCTCTAAAGGAAATTCTCTTCCGTCTCCGGCCATATTTTTTCTTCCTTTCTATTTAATTTCTTTTTTAATATACATCTTAAATTTCAACTAGAAGCAAGTATAACAAGGCAACCGAATCAAAAATAACGGAGGCGTACGTGGTGTACGTCGAGTATATTTTTAGATGAAGGTTAACGCTGTTAGACGACGCTTATAGTTTAAATTTTTAGAATTTATAATGAGCAAAAGCCTTATTAGCTTCAGCCATCTTATGCATATCTTCTTTCTTCTTGAAAGCTCCACCATTTCCAGCTACAGCATCCATTATTTCTCCTGCTAATTTTTCAGACATTGTTTTTTCGTGTCTGTTTCTAGCATAAGTAACTAACCATCTTAGTCCTAATGTTTGTCTTCTTTCTGGTCTAATTTCTAATGGTACTTGGTATGTAGCACCACCAATTCTTCTTGCTTTAACTTCAAGAACTGGCATTACGTTGTTAAGTGCTTCTTCAAATACTTCTAGTGGATTTTTTTGCTCTTTTTCTTTTATAATGTCAAATGCATCATAAACTATTTTTTGAGCAACTGTTTTTTTACCATCAAGCATTACGTTGTTTATTAATTTTGTAACAACTTTGCTATTATAAATTGGATCTGGTAAAACTTCTCTTTTTGCTATATATCCTTTTCTTGGCACTATTCTTCCCTCCTTATAAAATTTGATACTTTATTATTTACCAAAGTATCTAACGGTACTCTAAAAAGTTTAATACTAAGCTTTTTGCTTTTCTTCTTAAAACTTCTTTAGTTTAGTGCTATATATCTTAAATTTAAGTTTCAACTCAAACTAGTAAGCTATATGCACTCTCTTTAATCTAAGTATTTACAAACATTTTCTATTTATAAGTTCAAATTTCAAATTTTGATTAGAAGCAAGTATAACGAGGCAACCGAATCAAAAATAACGGGGGCGTACGTGGTGTACGTCGAGTATATTTTTAGATGAAGGTTAACGATGTTAGACGCCGCTTATAGTCGAAATTTTTATTTCTTTGGGCGTTTAGCTCCATACTTAGATCTAGCTTGCATTCTGTCTTTTACACCTGCAGTATCTAGTGTTCCTCTTATAATGTGGTATCTAACACCTGGAAGGTCTTTTACTCTTCCTCCTCTTATTAGAACAACACTGTGTTCTTGTAGGTTGTGTCCAATTCCTGGGATATAAGAAGTAACTTCGTAACCATTTGAAAGTTTAACTCTGGCAACTTTTCTTAATGCTGAGTTTGGTTTCTTAGGTGTTACAGTTTTTACAACAGTACATACACCTCTTTTTTGTGGTGCTCTTTTATTTGTTGTTTTCTTTTTCATTGAGTTATATCCGTGTTGAAGAGCTGGTGATGTTGATTTTGTTGTTGATGATTTTCTTCCTTTTCTTACTAATTGATTAATTGTTGGCACTTAAATTTCACCTCCTATTTTTTATTTCTAGTATGCTTTGTTTTGTTATTAAAAACAAAATAATAAAGCTATTTTATACTAGCTTTATTATTCTACCATATTATTCCTTTAAAGTCAACGAAATATATTAATTTTTCTTTATTTATAGCTGTGTTCCGCAGTTGCTGCAGAATTTTGCTCCTGCTTTATTATCAACATTACATTTTGGACATTTTTTATTTTCTTCTGGTTTTTGTTTTCCGCACTTCATGCAGAAATTTCCTGTATTTTCTTGACCGCATTCGCAAGTCCAAGTGTTTTCTTTCTTAACTGGTTCTGCTGTTTTTGGATCTATGTTTGCTGTTTCTTGTGTATTTCCTATTCCTGCATTTCCTGTTGTTCCAAATACATTGCCCATATTCATATTTGCAATTCCAACCCCCATAAATCCATTGAATGTTCCTGCTTCGTTTTTAGCAGCATCTTGAACTGCTTGAGCATATGCTTCTGTAAGTGTTGCTTTTTGTTGGTAAGCATCGCTTCCTAGTTCGTATTGGTTTATTTTTTCTTTTGATTCGTCTGTTAATGTTACGCTTTCTACAACAAATGTTACAATTTTTAATCCTCTATTTCTAATTGGCTCATCGAATACTTGCTCATCCATTAAAACTCTGATTTCGTCTGTTTGACTTGGAAGTGATAATGCTGCTATTTTTTTATCGTCTTCTCCTAAGCTGTTTGTTACATTTTGGAATGAGCCTATAACTTCTGCTCTCATTTGCTCTGAAATATCGTCTTTTGTATATACATCCTTTGTTCCTGCAATTTCTGACATAAATAATGCTGGGTCTATAATTTTAAAACTATATTTTCCAAAGCATTTTATTTCTACACTCATTGCCATTAAACTGTTTGTTCTTGGGTTTGTAAGTGGGTGTCCCCAATCTTTATATGGTATTGGATTTTGTGTTCCAAATTTATTGTCTAGTATTTCTTTTACATTGAAGAAATATACTGCTTGCTCTTTTGCTATTCCTCCACCAAATTTAAATCTTTCCCACATATCTTTAAATACTGGTCCAAAATCTCCACCAAAGAATGATGGTGAACTTTCTGTTTTAAATTCGTATGTTCCTGCTTCTGCTGTTGCATCTATAATTTTTCCATTGTCGTATAATGCTGCAACTTGGCCTGGTGCTACTATTATTCTACTTCCATTTGGTATTACACCATCTTCCGTTGTAACTTTTTTCATTAATATGGTATTTCCCATATCCTCACACATTATCGGTTTTAAAAATTGATCTTTTAATTCTCCTTTAATTGCATTTCCTGCTGCTTTAATTAATCCCATAATAAATCCTTTATATAATGTAAATAATACATTATATTTACCTTTCTCCATTAATTTTTTGGTTTAATGGTACCATTATTTTTATTTTCTTAGTGGTTCTATATTTGAAAGTACCCAATCGTGTACACCTGTACTTACTATACTTCCACAATATTCGCACTTACCAGATGATGTTATTTTTAATGGTGCTCCGCAATTTGGACAGTTTTTAGCATTTAGCTTTTCTGTTCCTTTTTTGGTAAGTGTTCCTTTTGTTCTTTCAAATGTCATTTTATAAACTGTTATTCTGTCTTGATTTTTATTGCCTTGTAATACATTTTTAGTTGTTTCATCTATTACATAGTCTTTTTTAGTTGCCTTTAGTGCAACATCTACAATGTCTTTATCTTCTGTTTGTCTAAAGCTTAATATTGTAGCATAATTTACAGCAATTTGTTCAACTACATTTATCTTCTTATTTTTTATTAAATCTTGAAGCTGTGCATTATGTTGTTCAAACAATTTTTCTGTTTCTAATGGTCTTATTTCTTCCCATTTTCTATCTGTCCACGCATGTTGCATTTTTACATATAAGTCTTTAGTCCAAGATATAAAGTCTTCTTCCGAGAACATTGGATCTATTTGTTTTATTTTTTCTGCTTCTGTATGAGTTACTAGTACATCATGAACTTCTGATGTATACACAGATGGTGGAATATAAGTTGTTGTATTTTCATATGGGCTGTTATCTTCCTTGCGGTTTTTACGCATTGCTATTGCCACTATAATTAATATTACAAATAGTGATACTCTTCCAACATTTGTTCCAAATAGCCACGCAATTAAAAACACTGCATCTCCACTAGAATAATCATCATCCCAGCTACTAGAAGAGCTACTCCAATCGTCTGAGTCCCAACTGCTAGATGAACTGCTCCAGTCGCTAGAAGAACTGCCACTATCATACCTATCGAAGCTTCCAACATCTGCAAATACTGGTACATAGCTTAAACAGGCTATTATTGTTAAAGTAATTGCTGTTTTTAAAATTTTCTTAAGTTTCATATTTTTTCATATAATCAATTCTAATGATTAATCCCCTTCCTTAAAATTTATTATCTTATTTACACTTTCAAGTATATCATATTGTTTTTTATTTTACTATGTTTTTATAAAAGTTATTAATAAAATTTTTAAAACTAAAATTTGTCTTTAAAGTTTTCTATACTCTTCTAATTTCTTTCTTTTGTAATCCTACTTAATTGCTGCATTAAATATAGGATTGATAAGGTTTTGATGCTCCTTAAGAATTTGTTTTAAATAGTCTTGCCAATTTTTTCTTTCTATTATTTCTGTATTTGTTATATCTAATGTTTCTATTATTTCGTCTCCTTTTTTTACTATTAAAGTTCCTATTTTTATGTTATTTTGTACTGGTGCTTCAAATTGAGTTAGACAGTTTATTTCACATTTTATATTTTCTAACTCTCCATCTTTTAATGGAAGATTTTTGATGTTTATTGTTTCTAATTTTAAGTTCATTTTTTGATTTTCTTTAGCCTTATCTATTTCTATTCTTTGTGTATTTATGTTTTTCCAGTTTTCAAATTCTGTGTTTATTTTTTCTTCTATGTTTACAATTTCATAATTTGCAAATGCATATTCTATAAGTTTAACACTATCTTTTGTTCTATCTTTTTTTGTGTCTGCTCCTAAAACTACTGTTATAATATCCATATTATCCCTTTTGGTTTCTGTTACTAGGCACCTACCAGCGTTGTTTGTAAATCCTGTTTTTATTCCTACTACTCCGTTTAGAACACCTAATAATTCATTTGTGTTTCCAATTTGTCTTTGCTGTCCATTTATTGATATTGTTGTTATTTTTGTCCCCACTATGTTTGCAAACTTCTGGTTTTGCATTGCATAGTCTGCAAGTTTAGCTAATTCTAACGCTGTTGTGTAATGATTACTATCGTCCAAGCCGTGTGGTGTTACAAAATGTGTGTTGTTTAAATTTAGTTCTTTTGCTTTTTTGTTCATAAGTTCGGCAAATCCCTGTATACTTCCGCCCACATGTTCTGCCAGCGCAACAGCAGCATCATTGCCAGACCTTAGCATTAGTCCATATAAAAGGTCATTTACAGTTGTTTTATCTCCTTTTTTTAATCCTAATCTTGAGCCTCCAGTTCCTCCTGCTTTAGCACTTACTGTTATTGTATCTTTTAAATTACTGTTTTCTAGTACAATTATTGCAGTCATTATTTTTGTTGTTGATGCCATTGCAGTTTTTACAGTTTCGTTTTTCCCATAGATTACAGTTTTGGATGTTCTATCATATATCACACATTTTCTAGAGTTTAGAGTTGGAATACTGCTTATATTTTTAGATACAACATCTATTACATTTTCTTGCACATAATTTTCTACATTTTCATCTTCTTCATCCACATCATCTGCACAAACTGTGTATAACATTGATGTAATTACAAAAATTATAAACAATAAAAATATCTTTTTTAATTTCATTTTCAATTTCCTATATAATATATTTAAGTTTTTAAAAGGAGATTACCTATAAACCTACTGGCGATTGTTTTAATTTATTTTTTTAGAAAAAGTTATAGTTATTTTAGCATTTTTTAATTTTCTTTTTAATATTTATTCATTTTATAAAAAATAAGAACACCATATTAAAATAGTGTTCTTAAATCGTTTATTTTGCAAATGACATTTTAAAGTCTGTGCCTTGGTTTAATGCCATTATTATTTGATTTGTTTTTATTGCTGATGACGCAGATGCTCTCTGTTTTGTTGTAAGTGTAACTACAAAATAACTACCTTGTTCTGAAATACTATCAATTGTATAAATACTCCAGAAATTATTTTTTACGTATGTTACATAGCTATTCAAAGTTGGGAAATTGTTTGTTTTATATGTATCATCTAGCAAATTATATGCTGTTTGATAATCACAACTGTTTAGCATTTTCATAAATTTATCTATGTTAGTTACAACTTTTACTTGATTTGAGCTTTGTTCATATTTTGTTTTAAATTCATCTGTTTCAATTGTATAATCGTCTAATTGTACTGTATAGTTTAGTGTTGATGTTTCTTTTATTGTGTATACATTATTGTTGCTATCTGTGCAAATATACTTCACAAAGCCATCTCCATATTCTCTTGAATATTTTGTTAAAGTGCCATTTGATATTTTTTCTTTATTTAAGTTTATATAACTTTTAAAATTATTCAAACTGCCAAAACGTTTATTTTGGTATTCTTGATCTAACATATTATAAATTGTTTCTGCATCATATAATTCATCTGCTTTTATTTTATCATAATATAAATACGCAATTGATTCATATTCGTACGTTTGATCTGTAAATTCATTGTATTTCTTTTTTTCAATAGAAGTGCAATCTTCTATGTTTAATATGTCTCCTGCTTTTAATAGGTTATAACTTTTTTCCATAACATAGTCATATGGGTAAACTGAATAAGTATGATTTGCATTGTCTAATTTTATTATTAAATAGCTATTTGATTTTATATTGTTGTTTACGCTCTTGCCCTTTATTAAGTATGCTTTCACATTATTAGATAATTGAATGCTCATAATTTCATCTAGATATATTTCTGATTGTCTATATCCATTATATACATTTTTAATGTTAGTCATTGTTATATTTTTTTCTTGTATATATTCATTGTCTAATATTGAAAGTATCTTTGTGTTATTCTCTTCTGTGCTGCTGCTTACTACATCATTTATAATAGACTGATATGCATTTACACAATAGGTTAAGTTGTAATATTCGTTTTTTGTTATTATATTTGATAATTGTTTTTGCGCATCTATACTTATTTTTTGTCCCTCTTTGCTGCCATCTAAAAATACATTCTCGCCATTTATTAATATTCCATTATCATCATTTTTGCTTACTCTTATTAAAGTAATAATAATTATTATCATTACTATTATTAATAAAATTACTAATAACAATCTTTTTTCTTTGTTTTTCATACTCGTCTCCTTTGTATTAATAACTTCTTGTTATCGGAAATCCTAATTTAGCGAACATATCCTCGGCTAAACTTTGTATTCTACTTCCATTTATTCTAATTTCAAAATGTACGTGAGGTCCAGATGAATTACCAGTTGATCCCTGATACATTATCAATTGTCCTTTTTCTACCTGCTGTCCAGCACTTACCACTACAGAACTAGCATGCGCATAACAAGTTGATACTCCACTTCCGTGATCTATTACAACACGATTTCCATATGTGCCTTCCCATCCAGCTTTTGTAACAGTTCCAGCTGCTGCCGCATATACTGGTACTGGTCCATTGTCTGTTGGGTTAATATCTACAGCTCCATGGTTTGCATATGAACCAACAAAAGAAATTGGGTCTATTATTGGATTAGATAATCTTACTCCATTTACATTATAACTTCCGTCTAATTCAACCTGTCCAGTTGCATTATTTCCTGAGTTAGTATTGTTTCCATTATTTCCGTTGTTTCCATTATTGTTATTATTCGAATTATCTGAGTCTCCTTGAGTGCCATTATGTTGAGGCCTATTGTGTTGTTTTCTTTCTGCATCTAGGTCTACTCCCACAGATTTAAATAGCCTCTTCATAATACTTATTACACTATTTATCCAGCCATCTGGTGGCGCACAATAGCTTTGCCCTATAGTTCTTACAGTGTAATTTCCTCCTCCAAAGTAATAACTTTCGGTTGATATTCTTCTTCCTAAGTCTCTTGTTGCATTGCCAAAGCTTGTATATTTAGCCCATTTTGTTCCTGTACTATCTGTATAATATTGTTGACCAGATTCAGCCTTACAACTCATCCAGTTATATGTGCTGCTGTCTATTCTTGCCCAATTTGTTCCGGCACTAGACTCTTGGGTAACAACAGCTACTGCAAATATAGCATTTACTTTATTGTTATTCTGTATATACATAAAGTCATTAAGTGCTCCTAAAAGATTTTCCCTTGCTTGGCCAGAATAACAACTTTCTATTGCTTTCTTTACTTGTCCTTTTGATAGCACTATATTGCTTTGAGATCTTGAAACATTTACTATTATGTCTTCCTCAACATCAATTGTCTCTAAATCTGTATTTTTATATATGCTCATATCCAAATTGTCTAATGAATAATCACCATTTTTAGTACGTTCTATTAAAAATTTAAATATTTCTGCTTGTTTTTGCGTCTTCTCATTGTTATTTAGCATATTTAAGAACATATCTTTCGCATCATAAATTTTTACAAATGGTACTTCACTCTTATTGGAGTTTGGAATTCTAAATTTATTTTTCCATTGAGCTATTATGCTATCTGCTTTTCTTTCTATTTCTGCTGTATCAACATTAACTGTTCCTTTTTGCCAATCATTATATACCATTTTTTCTGTTTGCGTAAAATTGCAATAGTCAAGACTATAGCTCTTATCTGTTCTTGTTCTTGAAGTTGCATCTCCAGATATAGTAGAAGTATTTGTTGGAACAGTTACTGGACATGTAGCATCATTGTATACTTTTGTTTCTTCTCCTAATGGATACTCTACCATATTAGGTACATTAGTGTATTCTACTGTTTCCTTAAACATCCATGTGTCCACATTTGTAACTGCTGCTACACATTGAACATCTGTAACAATTTTTTTATAATGATTTTGATCGTTATACTGAGTTGTATTTTGACTTGTCCCTGTTGTATACCAATCCCATACATCTGGGTCAATTTCCGTATAAGTATATTCTCTAGTAGTTTCTGTTATTTGCCAGTCAAACCAGCTATTAAATGTATCTACACTTTCATGTTCCTGAACACTTATTACTATTTCTCCAGCTAATACATGTTCTTGTATAAAATTATAAACATATTCTGGATTTTGAGATATAAAACAAAGGGCTATGGATGTTTGTATTGGCATAGAATATTTTTCTACTGTTTTTAAATAGTTAACAGCTTGTTCTGTTACTGTTGTTTTTTTCTCTGTTTTTGAGTTTTCTGTAACTTCTTCTGTATGCCAATTTGCAAAATATAAGTTTCCACTACCATCTATTGTATAAATATTCTTTATTTCTTCTTTTATTTCGTCTAATGTATAGCCATTAAGTAGCTCGCTATTTACCGTACCACTATTTGCATTACGTCCCAAGAAGCTATTGCAAAATAAATTTGCTGTTTCTGTTACTAGCTCTTCTCCGTGTGTTAAAAAGTTGTGATCATCATTATATTCAATCCATTTTGTGCCACCAGGAGCAGCTGATTTAACCGTTTGTACTGTTGATGAGCTAAGGACCCCACTTGTTCCATCTCTATCTGCTGAATCATATGCAATTAGAAGATTTTGGCCATTAAAGCTACTTATATTATTTTGAGGATGAGATGTTTCCATTTGCTCAAAAAATTCTTTACTTAATGTAAAATTCCATCCGCTCTCTACTGTTCCATTAGTTTTTGCTGTATTATATAATTCTTGATAATTGTTTAAAAACTCTAAACCCGACAATCCATCTCCATTAGCTGGTGCCCAAAGTGCTGCTGCATTAACCTTATTTAGGTATAATGATGCCATTCTACCACCCATACTATGTCCAACAACACCAATTTTGTTGCTATTTATTGAATATGTATTTTTCATATAATTTATAGCTGAATCCATATCTGATTCCATATTATTTATTGTGTAGTTTGTACTAGCCTCTGTACTACTGCCACAGCCCGGTAAGTCTATTGTTATTGATGCTATACCATTTTCTGCAAGAATTTTTCCTAAACTTATAAAATGATCATTATCGCCTTGTCTTTTTCCTGTAAATCCATGTACCATTAAAACACATGGCATATCGGAAAGGTTTTCTGTAGGTATAATTACTGTAGCAGGTATTGTATTATTTCTTGCTCCAGAAATATTTACGTCTATTTCTTTTGTTGAGTATTTCTCTCCGCCACCATCTAATGAATTTGCATTAATTGCATTAATCATAGCCTTAAACACTTGTAATTTTACATACTTCATGTCGGTTGAGTCTGAACCATCACTATTGTTCTTTCTTATTTTTATAATTCCATTATAGTGTGTTTCGTCTTCCTGTATACCAAAATCTGGATACTCTGTACATAATTGCGCAAGTAGAAATTGTCTTAAATATTTCATTTTTTGCTTTTTATTTGCCTCTGAATTTTCATCTTGTGAATCATCTATGTCTCCTGATAAAAACATACTGTTTAAAGATATTCCTTGATCTTCAATTTCCTTTATAAGTTGTTCTACTTGTTCATCCGTTATTTCTATTCCATTAGAAAAGTCTACATCTGCATCATATGTTGAAGATGAACTAATAAAGTCTTCACTCATTATGTTGTTTGCTCTATTACTTAAAAGATCGCTTATTCCACTTATTACTCCATATACAAGTGCTGCTGCTGCAATAATTATTATAAAAATTATTAAGCCTTTTATTCCAATAGCTTTAACAAATGCAAGTATTGCTTTCTTTACCATCTTAGCAACCTGTTTTCCAGCTTCTTTTGCTCCACCTTTTATTTTTGAGCCAATAGAACTAATAGCCGCTTGTGTTTTTTTAGCTGCTATTTGTTCCTTTTGTTGCTCCTCTAGTTCAGATTGTTGTTGTTCTAGCTGAGCTTCTTGTTGTTTTTGAAGATCCATATTCTCTAATTCTTCATCATTTAGGTTTTCGTCTTCTCTATTATCCATTTAAGCTCTCCCAATTAAAAATTTACTAGTATATTTGATATATCCTTATATTGTGTTTTATCTAATGTACTGTCAAATGTATTTTTATTGTTTATAATATCTGAAAATACCATACTCTTTGCTTGAATTGCACCATTATAAACTTTGTTTATTTTTATTGATAAATACTTAGTTTGTCCTGCATTTATTGACAAATTGCTTTGTATTATTTCAGAAATAAATGCAGTATATTTTGCATTGCTACCACTGTACTGCACATATATTCCACCATTATCGCTTGTTCTATTAAGCATTATTATATTGTTGCTATTATTTGTTATACTGATCTTATATATTTCGTAATCATCATATACATTTTTTTCTAATACTGTAATACTTGCAATATTGTTAGCAGCAGTTTTGTTTATTTTTTCGTTGGTTATATATCTAAAAATATTTAATTTGTTTGTATTGTTTTCTGTAACAATTGTAATGTAGTCTTCTATTGAGTTAGAAGTTTTACCAGAAGCAAGCATATTTTCTATATAAGTTATTTTATATGTGTAGATATTGCCTGATGCTTTCCAATTTTCTATGTTATATGTTTTTTCATTATTAAATATTTTATCTATATACTGTGTTTTAAAGTCGTTAACTGTTGGGAATAATTCTTCCTTACAGTTTGCACTCAAATATGTATAAGCATTATTTGCATCTTTATTATTGCATAATTTTATAAAATTAGCAATTAAATTTTGATTAGATTTAGCTTGTGTATCTGTTATTTTATCTCCAGTTATTTGAGAACTTGTATGTAAAACATTGCTTGATTTATTGCTAGTTGATTGATTAGAACTTATTGTATTGTTTATTACATTAACATATTGTTCTTTTTCATTTTGTTTTGCAAAAGAGTTTAGCAATTGAATTAATGTTATTACTGCTAAAATAATTATAATTGTTGTTATTACTCCAAGTCTATTTTGGTTAAAATATCTTATAAATTTATTAAACATATTTTCTTATATAATCAATTATATAAACTTATTTATAATTGATTCCTTTCTCTTTTTTCTAAATAAAGCCAAAGTTTCCTTTGGCTTTATCTCTTGTGTAAATTTAATTTTTTCTTGGTCTTCCTGGACCACGTTTTATTTTTTCTGTGTTAATTTTCCTTACTTGTGCTTTAGCAGTTTTTTCTGCTGTTTTTGCATTTGATATGTCTATTTGTCTTTTGCCTTCTTGTTTTGTTCCTGTGGCATTTCTTTGTGTACTTGTATTGTTACTTATTGCTTTAGGTGCAGATGTAACCCCACGTATAACCGCCATATTGTCAAAGTAATTCTTTGCCATTCTTTCAGCATTTTCTTTAGATACACCACCCTCTTGCATTGCTCTTCTTGCAACTTGAGATTGGTATTTTTCTCTCTTAGATTGATCTGCTAAATCACTAAAGCTATATTTCTGTGCAGCGCTTAATGCACCATATGCACTTCTATGAGCTTGTTCTGCATCAAGTCCTTGTCCTATTAAAGAATCTTCTAGTTTTAATGCCTTGTCTGCCATGCTTTCATCATCTACACCTGAATCGTACATCATATCATATCTTCTCTGTGCATATCTATCAACATCTTCTGCTTTAAAATCTGGATGATCTGCAAGTATTCTTGCTCTATTTCCTTCATCTGAAATATAATTTCTTCTTGATCTTGCATTGTCGCTTGCTTCTACACTTCCGTATTTAACTTCTGAAGCAAATCTACCTAATTCATTTCTACCATCTATAGTATCGTTTACAGCATTTCCTATGTTACCACCTATGTAACCGCCAGCTGCTGCTCCAACACTAAGTCCTTTAAATGCATCTCCTAGGTCTCCACCTACCATACCAATTCCAAGTCCAGCCATTCCAAGTGCAGTAGCACCTGCTGCCATTCCAATACCTTTGATAGCAGCTTTTCCTGCTTTCTTTCCTAATGAACTAGCAATTCCTTTAGCACCACCAGCAATAGTATATCTCCTTCCAATTGCTGTACTAGCATTGTTAATTATTTTTCTAGCTTTGCTTTCTTTCTTTTTATTATCTGATCCAATATTAATGTTACCTTTTGAATTTGCCATTCCATAATCCATATTTGGTTGTCCATTTATATCCATAGCACTTGTTTGTACAGATTTATTGTCAGAATATGTACCTCCTAAAATACCAGAATAATTTTGATCTCTATTTTCTTCTGGATTATTTACTCCATAATTTCCAATAGCTTTATTTCCGTTTGTATTTTCCATTACATTTTGATTTTTTGCGTTTGCTTTTGTACTATTTCCATTATCACTTGGTTTTTGTCCAATTGTAGCATTCATTGTATCCATAAAACTTACGGAATTAGGATTATCCGCAATACGAGTTCTTGATTGTGTTTTTGTACGGTTTGGTGCTGGTCCTTTTTGTCCTCCTTTTGGAAGTTTTCTTAAGCTACTCATTAATGAACCTGCTACAGCTCCACCAGCAAATCCACCTGCACGTTCTTCTGTATTTCCATGTATGCCAAACATCTTTTTAACAATTTTCTCTGCTGGTACTATAAATGCCATAGCAACTAACGCATATATCATATTTTGTACCGCAAGTGATAAAGCAGATGATATAAATACCGTATAAATTATCATATGAAGTGCTGGTAAGAATGCATAGAAAATATAATCCTTAAGCCAAAAATTAAATGCTTGTGCTTTACCATCTTTTAATTTGTCTAAAGGATATGATAGAGCAACTGCTGGTGCCATTAATGTATAAAAGGCTAACATTATTAATCTCTTCATATATACTATTACAAAATATACTGTATATGCTGTAAATGCAACATACATTATTGTATATCCTACTTTTCCATGTACGTTGCCAAATTGTGTTTTAGTTCTTGCAACATTTATAAAATTAGATCCAAAAGTTTTATTTCCATTGTTACCGTCGGTAATATTTATTACTAGTTGACTTATTGTTCCGTCTGGATTTTCATCTCCGCCAAGTACACTTGTTACTTGATCCGCTATTGTCATTGTAAATGCCATTATATAGTGTAAGAAGAATATTAAACATAGTGCAATTAACCAATCCATAAATGTTTGTTTATATTTTGCCTTGTCTCCTGCACTTGAACTTATTACTATTCTAATTCCCAAATATAGTAATACAGATAAGAGGCCAACTATTGCTATATTTCTTATTGCAACATACCAAGCACTAACTACTCCTTTTAACTTTTCAACAATTGATTTGTTCGATCCTCCAAGCATTCCACTGTAATCCTCATTGCTTGAGAAAAAGTTTGCATTTAGTGCTGCAACATTTCCTGCAAAAATTTCTGCTGGTGTCAATTTTATAGTTCCAACTCTGTAATGACCAAAAAAATTACTTATTGCCGATGCTGCTATTTCAACTGTTGGTAATGAACTATCTGCTGGATGTTCACCTATGTAGGTGTCTAAATCGTCATCTTTTTGTGCGACACCAGAATACCCAATTACAAATGACTGCATTAAATAATTTAATCCATCACATATAGCAACTACAAATGAAGAAATTGGACTAAGTAATAATCCTCCATCTATGTCACCCTCATCATCATTTTGGCTTTGATCGTTATGTATTTCACTTGTAGCTTGATTGCTTATTCCTCTAGCCTCTCTTTGGTCTTGAGTATAGTTCAATGTTATTTCTCCAGTTGCAGAATTCCATGTTACAGCTTTTCCATTAGCTCCATCAATTCCACTATTATAATCCTCCCATGCTCTATTAATTTGGTCTGATGTTAAATTATAATTTTTATTTCTAAGAGCTTCTTTAAATTTTTCTTCATCGCTTTTCTCTACATTACTATTATTTCCACTATTACTGGTATTATTGTTATTATTACTATTATTGCTGTTGTTGCTGTTGTTCTCACTTGCTTTATAAGTTGTGTCGTTTTGTGCTAAAATCTCTGCACTAGATCCTTCATATACTACGCTCATTAACTTGTTTTGAATATTAGCTTGGACATCACTTTTACTATATCCCGCTTTTATAGTAACTACCAATTTTTCATCTTCAACTTTTACGCTTTTTACTCCTTCTGCTTGTACAAATGCATCATATAAATTACTAGCTGGACGTTTATATGACAAAGATCTATCGTTTGCATACTTCTCTAACCATGCAGTTGCATCGTCTTTATCATCAGCAAAAGTTGCTTTACATCCCATAATAAAGTTACTTAGTATTAATATTACAAATATTGCCATAATCTTTTGTATTGTTTTTTTGCTCATAAAGTGATTCATGTTTCCTCCCTCTATTATGATCTTCTCTGATTATTTTCCATTAGTTTATTTAAGTTTGTTTCCACGAATTCAAACTCTTTTGCTGTTGGTGTAATTTGTAATATTGCAGTATCTGCACCTACCTTTAGTAATCCTTCTCCTTTGCCACAAGTAACTAGGAATCCTGCTTCTCCTTCGCTTAGTTTAAATACTTCTTTTAAGTATTGTATTTCAGATTTATCTTGTGCAAGTAATAATTTTGTATCTGATGATGTTAAGACTGCTTGTACTTCTGGTTTTTCGTAGAAGTCTTGGAATCTTTGTGAAATTATTGCAAGTGATACATTTCTTTTTCTTGCACGTCTTGCCATTGTATTTAAGAAGTCTACTGCTTCTGGGTATGGCAATAACATCCATGCTTCGTCTACTAGCACTCTTTTTTTGGCAGCTTTTTTTCTATCTTCACTATTTTTCTTTACATATTTTTCCCATATCCAAGAAAGTAATATTTGTTGTGCAAGTGGTCTTGCAAATCTTTCTTCTAGCTGCGAAATATCTAGATTTATAAATAGTGTTCCATCTAGTAAGTCAAATGTAGATTGTCCATCAAAGTAAGCCATTTGCCCATCATATTCTCTTACATATTGTTTCATTACTTTTAATAAATAACTGTAATGAGATCTATAATCTTGGTTTGTGTTTCCTTCTGCATTTCTTTGTAAACGTCTGTACCAAGAACCAATTGTTGGCATCTTTTTTCTTGCTCTTCCTAACATTTCTGTGTTGCCACTACTTCTTGACTCATACAAGCTGTTTGGATCGCTTGTTATTCCATATGCAGCATATTCTTGAGCAACATTTTCTGCTATTATTTGTTTTGTTACTTCGTTTACATCTTTACTTCTTGTACTTCCTCTCGCCATTGTTAATAGGGCTTGAGTTACGTCTTCTACTTTATTTTCTACGTTTAATACTGTTTTATCTCTTCCTGTTATTTCGTCTTTTACAACTTCTGTCTCAATATCGAAAACGTTTATTACTGTTTTTGAGTTTGGGCTTATTACAACATTCGTTCCGCCTAAGCTTTCTGCCACTATACTGTATTCACCTTCGGCATCTAGTGCTAAGCTTTGTATTCCCATAAGAACTGCTGATCTTGAGATTAAGGTTTTCATTGTAACTGATTTTCCGGCACCAGACTTAGCAAATATAACCATATTGTAGTTTGTAAGTGAGCTATGAAAGTTATCAAATAAAATTGGAACTCCAGTTTGTTTGTTAAATCCTAAAGGTATTCCTGTTGAATGTCCTACTTCTGATGTTGTAAATGGGAATACTGTTCCCATAGATCTACGGTCGAATGTATGCGTTCTTTTAATTTTGTCTTGTGCTAAAGGTAAATTTGATTGAAATGCTTCTTCCTGCATACCCCAAGCACTTTTTATTCCAACTAATGATTTAGACATTTCTGTTGATAGCATTTTTGTAAGTCTGTCTAGATCCTCTAAACTATATGCAAAAAGCGTAGATACTATTGATGCCTCATATAATTTGTTAAATCCTGCAGCAATTTCGTCTCTTAAATCTTCTGCTTCGAATCTCTTTTGAGCCAAACTACTTTCTCTGTTTATGTTTCCTCTATCTGCTGCTACTATTCTTTCTGTTTCTAGTTCATTTATAGTTCTGTTTAATTCATTTTGTGATCTTGATTCTGCAATTGGAGTTATGTATATTGATGTGTTTATATCTCCAAACATATACATATCCCTAAATAATTCTGGGAAAGTACACATTCTTGGAAGTGCAGATACGAAGAAGCTTCTTGCATATCTTTTTACAGTTGATGCAATTTCTAAGTGATCTATATTACTTGCATCTATTCCAGATGGAGCAATTAATTCTTTTATTGTTTTTTTATGAAGTATTTTAACTTCCTCATTGCTTGTGTAATCATTCCTTACTTGAAACTCTTGCATTGGTTGTTTCTTTTTCTTGAACATCACTCTTCTTCTCCCTTCTTACTTTTTCTTTTGCTTTTTCTGCAACATCTTTTCCAAGCATTGCTTCGTTTTCTTGAATTATTAATTGTGCTAAATCATTTATTATATCATCTTTTGTTTCTACTTTTCTTGCATATTCTTTTTGTTTTTCTGTTTGTGCTTCTATAACTTTTGTATTTGCTAAATTCATAGCATCTCTTGCTATTTGTGCATCTAGCATCTTTAGTTTTTTATCCATATAATCTGGTGCAGTTGAATATAATTCGTTATATCCTGCTTTTAATGCTTTATCTACTCCGTAGCTTTCTGCATCTTCTCTATTATAAGCCATATATAGTAAATCTACAAGCTCTGTTGATGATAAAACTCTACCAATTACGCTAGATACGCTTAATGTTCTTATTATAGATTGGGCTTTTGTATATAATTCTGAAAAAGCTTGTTCTCTTATCTCGTTTTTATCGTAATTTCCTTGTTCTTCTACATAGTATGGAATTACTACATAATATTTTTTGTTTAGTATATTTTTGTTTAAACTCATTTTTTCTGTATTGTATATTATATCTTTTCCATATTCGTATAGGTTTTTTTGCTTTGTAAAATCATATAAAGCTTTTTTTCTTTGCTCATCTGTTGCATCTGGTGATGACATTACTTTTTGGTATCTCATTTTTTCTCTTGAATATTCTTGTTCTATTTGTGCAACTTCTGTTTTGTATGTATTTAAGCTATCTTCTAAGTTTATTTTTCTTGTTTGTGTATATATTTGAACAGGATATGATAATGTATTTAAGAATTGTATGAAACCTTCTTCAACAGATACTTTTTCTGCTTGAGACATAAGATCGTAGTTAATTCCTTGGCATTCTATTACCATTACATATCTATTGCCATTTTTTTGTACTATCATATTGTCTTCTACTTTATCAAATTCCATGAAATCGAATACGGATGCTACTGTAAATGTTTTTGTTTTTCCTTTTTCAACTTGAGGTTGTTGTTCTCCACTTTTTATTTTTTCTTCTTCCTCTTGTTGTTTTTTCTTTACTTTCATATTAATGTAAATAAATGCAAGTACAAATAATAATACAAACATAATTATAAGCATTATATATAAAATAATAGTTAATATTTGGCTACTGTTTGTCATTTGTTTCTACCTCCTTATTATCATAAATGTATATTCTATTTTGTTTTCTTTTGAACATTATTGCTCTTTTTATTATATCGTCTAGTTTCTCTCCTGCAATTTTTTTGCTTGTTTTTGATATTCCTAAACTTGGAACTTTTAGCATTGCTATGGCATAACCAATTAAAGCAAAGAGTACAACAAATATTACTCCTACCATTTTTAACTTTAATATTGCAAATATAGCATAAAAAATTAGTCCTATTGCAACTCCTATTACAGTATATATCATACTCTTTGGAGTAAATATAAATAGTATTCTTCCTTCACCTTTAACATTTCTTGGCAAATTATATGTTCCCATATTTATCCTCCGTTAAAACCTATTTTTCCTTATATAATAGAGTATATCATATTATGTTGTAAATTGTAAGATATAAGCACAAAAAAAGTGCATATAAATGCACTTTTAATTTTATTGTAATATTTATGTAATCTTGATGTAACAATTATTTTAATCCTGTTACTACTTGATATACTACGTTTACTATTGTTGTTCCAGCAAATATTAATACTGCACCAACTAAATATGGTATCATTGTTTTTTTGTATTCTGCTTTTCCTTCTGGACTAGCAACTAAGTATTTTATACCAATTACCAATATAACAATAACTGCTATAACTATACCAACAACTTGAACAATTGCAACTATATTTCCGCCTAAACTTGTTAAGCCATCAGTTGTATTTGTGCTAGTATTTTTATTTGTCATATCGTTTAATACATCTGTAACAGTATCTGCAAGAGCTACTGAAGATATAGAAGCAACTAGCATTATTGCTATTAATACAATTGACATTATTTTGATAGTTTTTTTCATATTTTTCTCCTCCTATTTAATTTATTTTCTTTTATTTATAATCTCTTACTTTTGTACGAGAATAATAATAACAAATTTATCTTATGCAAGCGGTTGTAGTATTGTAACCACTAACTTCCAAATTGAAAATGTGGAAAATACAATGATTGTACCAACCACATATGGTACTAATGCTTTCTTTATTTCAGCTTTTTCTTCTGCTGCACCAGTAATAAATTGTATTCCTAATATTGTGCCCCATAATACAAGTACTATAATTGCAACTGCAAATAACACATTGTAAATTAAATCTGAAACACCTTTCATTTCATCAGCTTTTACTACAATTATGTTACTAGCTGGATTTTTACCAGTATTTATAAAATCATTAGCACTATTTGCCACTCCACCAATATCAGCTGTTGCTGCATAAGTTTTTACAGTAGGAGCCATAATTGTAAAAAGAATTAAAGTCATAAACACTATTAATTTTATACTTTTTTTCATATTTATCCCTCCTACTATTCTTTATTATATAACATTATTCAGCATTTTTCAACATTTTTATTTAATTTACTTTATCTAAGCTATAGCTCCACTTACTAATTGGTATATTACTTTAACCAATGTAGTTGTGCATACCAACATAGCAACTCCGACTATGTATGGTATCATTGTCTTTTTATATTGTGCTTTTTGTTCTAGGCTTCCTGTCATATATTTTATACCAATTACCATAATAACTATAACTGCAATAATTATTCCTATAACTTGCAATGTTCCTATTATTGTTCCTGCTAAGTCTGTTATTTCTGTTGGAACATCTGTATCATTTGGTTTAAAGTCATCTGGATTTATAATTCCAGATTGTGAAGAACCTGCTGGAGTTCCTCCAGTTGCCGCTGCATCTCTTCTATCTGCTTCTTCTGTACCAGCATAAATAATGCTTATATTACTCATTAATATAAACATTATAATCATCACTATTATGCTTAAAATTTTTACCGTTTTTTTCATTTAATTTTTTCCTTTTAGTTTAATCTATTTTTATTATATATAATAAAAATTTATAAGTCAATATTTTATTTTAAAGATTTTTATGTAGCCATTATAATTTTAGATAAAGTTCTTTTTTGTTTGGTCTTTTATAGTTTTCATGATAAAACTATTCTTTAAAATTCTTATTTTATTTATTTTGTTGTTTTTTATATTGATATAATCTATTTGGGCTTTATTTTAATATCCTTGCTAGATCTGGCTCTCCTATACTGTAATTGTGTTTAAATATTTCTTCATAATTTGATTCTTTCCCATAATAATTGGCTATTAGTCCATCTAATTGTACGCTTAATTGATATATCTTAGAATAATCTTGGTTCGTTTTTATGCTTTCATTTAATTCTTCTCTTAATTTACAAATTTCATCATTTAGCATAATCAATTTTATTCCTTTCTATAAGCGTTTGAAAATGTTGTAATTATTTTTCAACTTTTTTCTTACCTTATTATCTCTTTTCTATAAAATTATCACATATTATTTTATTAGTCAACGTTTTTTGCCTTATTTTTCAATACTTTTGAGCATTTTCGTATTACAATTTTTTACCTTTTTCTTCTACTTTTTTCTTTTTATTTTATTAAATTATATTATATTTTATTTTCCATCATTATCTTTCAAAAACCGACAACAAAATTAAGACATAAAAAAAGAATATTCAGTTCAAAATTCAAACAATTCATTAAAAATTGATGTTTTATCATTTTATAATGAGTGTGAAAATGTTTTGCAAATAGAATATTCTTTTTTTAATTATATTATTTTATTACCGATAAAATTGTTTTTTCTTCTACAAATATATTATTTAATATTTGCTTTATATAACTTTCGTCTATTCGATTGAATTTATCTAAATATTCGAAGCTATTTATTCCTTTTATATAATCTGATACAAACATTCTGCCTATGTCTGCAACTCCGTTATATTCTGTTACATAATTGCCATATATTTTCTTTTTTATTCTTTCAAATTGTTCTTTATTCAATGGCTGCTTTTTCATATTTTCTATTTCTTTTAATATTTCTTCGTATACTTTTTTAGGATCTTTTGATTGTCCAGATATTAACACGTGTGCATATTCTTTGGAAAATTCGTAGTCGAAGTCTGGTTCTGACATAAGTAGTCCTTCACTATATAGCTTTGAGTATAGTTTTGAGCTATTTCCTGCTATCATATTTAGTATTATTTCTATTGCTATGTGTTTTGTTACTACGTCTTCTGCTTTATTTGTTTTTTGATCTTTTATTCCTATCATAAATATTGGTTGGCTAACTTCCATTTTCTTTTCTGCATATTTATGGTTTATTTCTTGTTTTTCTTCTGGATATATTCTTTGTATTTTTTCTCTATCTTGTCCTTTTTTTAATCTTTTTTCTATTTCTGATAGTATGGCTTCTGGCTCGAAATCTCCAACAACAGTAAGTACCATATTACTTGGATGATAAAAGTTATTGTAACAAGTATATAGTATTTCTGGTGTTATTTTTGCTATTGATTGTTTTGTTCCTGCTATGTCTATTTTTATTGGATTATTTTCATATAGGCAATCCATTGCTCCCATATAAAGTTGCCAGCCTGGATCGTCGTCATACATTTGTATTTCTTGTCCTATTATTCCTTTTTCTTTTTCTACATTTTGGTCTGTAAAATATGGATTTTGAACATAGTCCATAAGTTCATCTAGTCCCTCGTAGAAATTGTTTGTGCATTCGAACAAGTATGCAGTATGGTCGTTTGTTGTATATGCATTTGCGTCTATGCCTAATGCCATTAATGTATATAAACTGTCTACTCCGTTTTTTTGTTCGAACATTTTATGCTCTAGAAAATGGGCTACTCCGTCTGGTATTGTTATTTCTTTTTTTGTTTCATAGTCTATAAATTTATTGTCTATAGATCCAAAGTGTGTAGCCCAAATTATATATTTTTTTTGAATATTTTTCTTTGGAATAATTATTACTTGAAGCCCATTTTCTAGTTTTTGCATATAGCATTTTTCTTTTATATATTTGTTTTCTATTACTTCCATTTAAAATTTTATCCTTTCTTCTTTTCGTTCAAAATAGTTATTTAAACTCATTTTCTTATTATGAAAGTTATACTAACATTTCTTAAATTATTGCTTATTAAATCTATGAAATTAGTCTTTGTACTTTAGCAAATTTAGAATTTTCTCTTAAGATATGTTTAAATTTTAATTTTTAAGTTCTAATTACTTAGAACTTAAGAAATATATTGTATTTATGCTTATTTCATTTGCACAGTTTATAATTTCTTCTTTTGATACTGATTCTATTTCTTTTATTTTTTGTTCTACGTCTGGATTTTCTTGTTGCATTTCTGACCCAAAGTAAAAAGATATTTCTGAATCTTGTTCGTCTTGCATTGATTTAAAACTTGCAACTATTAATTTTTTTGCATCTTGTATATTTTTTTCTTCGAAATTTCCTTGTTTCATATCTTCTAGTTGCTTTTTTATTATGTTTAATGCTTTTTCGTAGTTTATTTGCTCTATTCCACTTTTTATTAGAATTTTATTTTTTGTTTTTATATATACAGAACCAGCACTATATGCAAGACTTGCTTTTTCTCTTACATTTTGGAATAACTTAGAGTTTGCTCCTCCTCCTAAAATTGCATTATATACTGTTACTGCTGGTTTATTTTTATTTGGAGTATTTAATCCTATTACTAATTTCCCTTGAGATACTTGCATTTGTTCGTTTACTACTTTTTCTTGTTTGTTATTTTCATCATTTGGATTGTTATATAAATAGTCTGTGTTTCTTGCTTGTAACTCGTTTATTAAAGGATTGCTTGTAATTATTTTTTCTACGTCTTTTCCTTCTAAGTTGCCAGATATGAATATATCTATTTGGCAATTATTTATTAGTTTTTTGTATTCTTCGTATAATGTTTTGACATTTTCTTTTTCTAAGTCTTCCACATATCCATATTTGTATAGTCCGTATGGTTTATTCTTATACATTTCTTCTATGCATCTTTGTGTAGAATATTGTGCCTTATTATCTTTTTTACCTTCTATTAATCTTTTTAAATTTTCTTTTTCTTCTGCAAGATATTCTTCTTTAAATCCTCCATTTTGGGTTAGAGGATTAAATACCATTTCCATTAATATTTGTATGCTTTTTTCTAGCGTTTCTTCTTTTTTATACAAGTAGTTTTCATTTACAGATTCCACATAAAATTTTAATACGTGGTTGTCTCCTATTTTATCTATTCCACAATCGAAATTTGCTCCATACAAATCTTCTAAAGCTTTACTTATTTCTTCTTGAGTAGGCATTGTTTTTGTGCCTCTTCTTAAAAGTGTTAGTATTAATGCTTTTTTTGTTATATCTTCTCTTGTTAGTTTACTTGTTAAAAATATTGAAATTAAATTTGTTTTAAATTTTTCTGTATTTATTGTATGTAGTATAATTCCATCGTTTATTTTTGTTTTTTTATAATTCATAGAATAACTCTCCTATCCTAATATTTTTTTAACAGCTTCGTTTATTCTTTTTCCGTCTGCAGTAGCTCCTATTTGTGCTTTTGCTTCTTTCATTACTTTTCCCATGTCTTTTATTGTTGTTGCGCCAACTTCTTCTACTATTTTCTTTACTTTTTCTTCTAGTTCTTCGTCTGTTAGTTGTTTTGGTAAGTATTCTTCTAATGCACTTATTTCTTCGTTTATTTGGTCTATTAAGTCTTGTCTATTTGCTCTTTCGAAGTCTGGTAATGAATCTTTTCTCTTTTTTACCTCTTTTGCAATTATTTCTATTATTTGCTCATCTGTTACTTCTATTCCTTTGTCTTTTTCTATTTGTAATATTGCAGTTCTAACCATTTGTACTGCATTTTTTCTATTTACATTTTTCTCCTTCATTGCTGTTTTTAAATCTGATAATAATTTTTCTTTTAACATTTTACCCACAATCCTTCCTTTTTAATCTTTTTTAGAACAATTTTAAAAATTTTCAATTTTCAGTATTTACTCCTGCTCTTTATAATTCTCAATATAATTGAAATTTTTAGTAAATTTGTTCGCGCACAAAAATTTATTTTAGAAAGTTATATTGACTTTCCTAATAAATAAAATACAAAAACGCTTTCAAAATATTTTTATATTTTGAAAACGCCTCTTTTCTTATTTTACTAATTAAAATTTTCTTTTTCTAGCTGCCTCTGATTTTTTCTTTCTTTTTACACTAGGTTTTTCATAATGTTCTCTTTTACGTACCTCTTGTAATACTCCATTTCTGGCACATTGTCTTTTAAATCTTTTTAAGGCATCTTCTATATTTCCATTATTTACTTTTACTTCTGACATTTATATTCCCCTCCTTCCGGTGCACTTTAATTGCATTCGTCTGGGATTTTATTCTCCTAAATTAATGTTTAGATGGCTTTTTTGCCTCTTCACATAGCTAATATTATAAACTACTTGGCACTTACTTGTCAATAGTAGTCTATTAGTTTTTTTCATTTATTGGGTTATTTTTTCTTTTTCTTCTATAAAATCTTCTATTATTGCTTTTATTACTGTAAATACTGGTACTGCTAGGAACATTCCTAGTATTCCAAAGTATGCTCCTCCTACTGTTACTGCAAATAGTACTAATAGTTGGCTAATTTGTAAAGAATCTCCTACTATTTTAGGGTTTATTATGTTTGCATCTATTTGTTGTAATACTATTACAACAACTGCCATTAGTATTGTTTTTCCTATTCCTCCTGTAAATAGTGTAATTATTATTGAAAGTCCAACTGCAACAATTGCTCCAAAGTATGGTATTAAGTTAAATAGTCCTATTATGAATCCTAGTAGTATTGCATATTTTACTTTCATTATAGACATTGCAACAGATGCTAATATTCCTACTATTATTGCATCTATTATTTGGCTTGTTAGGAAGTTAAAAAATATTTGATTTCCTTCTATGAAGTATTTTTTTACTTTTAGATATGCTGGTCCTTTTAGTACTGCTTTTGTAAGTCTTGCCCAGAAATGTATAAGTTGTTTTCTTTGTAGTAATATGTATATAGAAACTATTATTGATATAAACACATCAAATATTGTACCTACTGCACTTATTACACCTTTAATATATCCCTGAATTTTATCTAAATTTATTATTGACTGTACATCTATATTTTTTAAGTTGCTTAATGCTTCTATTACTTTTTCGTTTCTTAGTATGTGATCTTCTGGAAGTGAATTTATTGTTTCTACTGCTGTGTTGTAGTAATTTGGTATATTTGATATAAGCTCTGTTAGACTTTCTATTACTGCTGGTAATATAACATTTATTATTACTATGCATATTAGTACTGCTATTATATAAACTATTATTACGCTTAATAGCCTTGCATGTTTATGTAAAAAGTTTTTCTTCTTAGTTTTTTGAAATGTTTTTTCTACTTTGCAGCAAGGTAAATATAGTATATATGCAATTAATAGCCCTGCTCCAAATGGCATTATTACTCCTATAAACGATTTTATTGAACTTACCACATATGGTATATTATTTAGTACATTGTAAACTGCTATTATTGCTATTGCAAGTGTGAACCAATATCCCCATTTTTTAATATTGTGTTTTTCTTCTTTCATAATTAATTTTTCTCCTTTTTATATGTTCATAAAAGACCTATTTTTTGATATATGTAATTATATTAAAATTATTGAAATTTTAGTTATTCTTCCATTTTGCAGTTGATATTTAATTTTTCTTGCTATATTTCTATGTCTAGTTCTACGGGACAATGGTCGCTTCCCATTATTTCGGTATGTATTATGCTGTCTTTTATTTTTTCTTTTATGTCATTTGATACTATAAAATAATCTATTCTCCAGCCCGCATTTTTTTCTCTTGCATGGAACATATAAGACCACCAAGAGTATATGCCTTCTTTTTCTGGGTAAAGATATCTAAATGAATCTGTAAATCCTGCATTTAAAAGTTCTGTCATTTGACTTCTTTCTTCGTCTGTAAAGCCTGCATTGTGTCTATTGCTTTTTGGATTTTTTAAATCTATTTCGTTATGTGCTACGTTTAGATCTCCACATAATATTACTGGTTTAGTTTTGTTTAATTCTTTTAGATATTCTCTAAAATCTTTTTCCCATTCCATTCTATAGTCTAGTCTTGTTAGTTCTCTTTGAGAGTTTGGTGTATAGCAGTCTACAAAATAGAATTTTTCAAATTCTAGTGTTATTACTCTTCCTTCTTGGTCGTGTTTTTCTATTCCGATTCCATATGTTACTTTTTTAGGCTCTTTTTTTGTAAATACTACTGTTCCTGAATATCCTTTTTTTACGGCACTGTTCCAATATGTGTAGTAGCCTTCTGGATTAAACTCTATTTGTCCTTCTTGTAATTTTGTTTCTTGAAGTGCTAATATATCTGCATTTATTTCTTTGAAAAATTCTTTAAATCCTTTATTCATAACGGCTCTTAGTCCATTTACATTCCAAGATAATAGTTTCATTTTTTCTCGCTTTCCTTTAGTCTTTACATATTTTTAATTTTTTTGCTATTCGAGCTATAATTTGTAATATATTAAATGATTGTATTTTCTTCCAATTGATGTTTTGTAATTTTATTTAAAAAGTTCTGTGTATTATATTTTCTTTGTTGCCTAATTTTACTATAAAAGCACAAAAATAGCAAGTGTTGCCACCTGCTATTTATATTTTAGAAATATACGTTTCCACCTATATATTCACCTGAAGCATGACCTGCTGCTCTAAATGATAAATAATTGTGGTTTCTTTTTCCTTGTAATGCATCTGTTACTGCTTTTTTTACAACACTAGAATAGTTGCCGTTTAGTCTTTTTCTCCAGTAGCTGTCTATTGAATAACAGAATTGTCCTGGTGCCTTGTATTGGCTTAATGGGTCTGAACCTTTGCGTGCCCATTTTGAGCTTTCTGCTCTGTTACAAGCTGTTGTTATAACTGCAAGTGCACCTTCGTAGCTTGAGCTACATTCTTGTGCTGTTATTGCACATAAAAGGTCAAATTCTTCTGCTGAGTATGACCATACTCCGTTGTTATATGAAACAGATGAACTTCTTGTGCTTCTGTTTGTAATAACATTTTTTCTAACTTCTACTATTTTGTCAACTGGCTCTGTGATAATTGTAGAAGATATTTCTTTTCTTTCAATTTCTACATCATTTTGATATTTAACTCTGTAAGTTACTTCTTTTAATCCATCTTTTCCTTGTTGAACTACAGTGTCTTTTTTTGTTGATGCACCATTTGAAACGTCTTTTGTTATTGTTTCGTATGGTATTGTTTCTTGTACTGTTTCTATTTTTTCTACTATTGAATCGTAAGATGCAAGTATTGTATCTACTGAAACAGCTTCTTGATTTTCATCTGATTCTGCAGTTTCTACTTCTGATTCTTCCTCTTTTGATATTCTTATTGTATTGTTGTCTGATAATTCACTATCTTCATTTGGAATAACGCTTTCTTCTGGTAATAGGATAATGTGATTTTCCTCTAGTATTTCGGAAATTTTTGTTTTAGTTGTTGTTACGTTCATTATATAACCGTTTGAAAGTATTATTTTTACGTTATTGATTTTTGCATTGTTTGCTGCAACACCAATTCCCATTATGAATAATAGTATTAAGCATATACCAATTATTTTTCTTATTGGTAATATGGCTTTTTTTGCTTTCTTCATATATTTTTCGTTCCTCCTTTTGAAACAACACGTTCATTATACCATTTTTTTGGTAATGTGTCAAATTCTGAGCTTTCGCTTCTGCTTTATGCCATTTGGAGTTTTGTGTTTTTTGTATAATTTGTCCTAATATATAATATGCGCGGTTTTGCAACTTTATGACTATTTTTTGTTGTATTAGTAATTTTTTTATGATATATTAATATTATATTTTAAGAATTGGAGGTATTTATTATGGTTTATGCAATTGTTGTCATCATTGCTATTATAGCTATTTTTGTTATTGTTAAGTACAATTCTCTTGTTGCTTTAAGACAAAGAGTAAAAAATAGCTGGAGTCAAATTGATGTTCAATTACAAAGAAGATTTGATTTAATTCCAAATTTAGTTGAATGTGTTAAAGGTTATATGGGACACGAATCCGATGTTTTAGAAAAGGTTACTAAGCTTCGTACATCTTGGGCTAATGCTACTACAACTTCAGACAAGATGAAGATTGATAATCAATTAACAGAGTCTTTAAAAACTATTATGGCAGTTTCTGAAAACTACCCAGATTTAAAGGCAAATGAAAACTTTATTTCTCTTCAAAAAGAATTATCTGGTACAGAAGATAAAATTTCTTATTCAAGACAATTTTATAATGATATTGTAACAAAATACAATACTGAATTAGAAGTTTTCCCTTCAAATCTAGTTGCTGGAATGTTCCATTTTGAGCATGAATCTTTATTTGTAGTAGATTCTGATGAAGCTAGAAAAAATGTTAAAGTTGATTTTGGAAAATAATTATTTATAAAGATTGATATAGTAGAATTTATAATAAAAATAAGACTGAAAACTTGAAGTTTTTAGTCTTTATTTTTGTTCCTTATGATTTCCTATAAAATCTTCTACTGTGTGCATTTATTACGATTAAAGGATTTTATTTTGGGTTTTTTTACTAAATTTACTATGTTTGCTTAGAGTTATAGCTGTAAAGAAAAGATAATGTAGATTTAAAAATTAAAATCTATTCTTTTAATGCCATTATTACTGTATTTCGAATATCTTTTTTGTATTTTCGTATGTATGTTTTGCTATTTCTTCTAGGCTTGTGTTCCTAAGATTTGCTATTTTTTCTGCTGTATATTTTACATTTCTAGAATCATTCCTTGTGCCTCTAACTGGCTCTGGTGCCAAGTATGGACTGTCTGTTTCTATTAGCATTTTATCTAGTGGAACGAGATTTGCTATTTCTTCTGCATTTTTTGAGTTTTTAAATGTTATTGGTCCTGCAATTGATATGTAAAAGCCTAATTTTAATGCTTCTTTTATTAATTCTCTATTAAATGGGCAACAATGGAATACACCTTTTTTATTTACAGGATGTGCTTTTAATATTTCTATTGTATCTGATACAGCTTCTCTTGTATGAATTACAATTGGTAAATTATATTTATTTGCAAGTTTAATTTGCTCTATGAAAGCTTCTTTTTGTAGAGTCTTTTCTATATCGTAATGATAGTCTAAACCAATTTCGCCAACTGCAACAATTTTTGCATCTTTATTATTTCTATTTTCATTTAAAATTGTATCAAGTTCTTCTACATCACTTTTCCAATCTGCTGCTATATCGTTTGGTGATACTCCCACAGTTGAATAGATAAATTTATATTTTTTTGCAATTTCTATTGCCTGTTTTGAACTTTGCAAACTATAACCTGCACAAACAAAAGAAGTAACTCCAGATTTATAAATGTTACTTATAATTTCTTCTCTATCTAAATTAAACTTTTCATCATTATAATGTGCATGTGAATCAAAAAATTCCATTTGCATTACTCCCTCTTATTTAAAATTGTATATTGCTTAGATGCTATAGTATAAAATTTAGATAATTTGAGGGAAATTCAAGTATACAAAATTTAAACCAATTCTAGTCCTTAATAAAAATTAGTTAAATTTTGTATTGAAGAGATTTTCCGAAAAGTAAATATAATTTTATACTATAGCATCTATAAAGTTAAGTTCTTACAGCATCCTCATATTGAGAAATTCAATAATCTCAGTATAAGCAAAAGGTTTAAATAAGTATGCTTACATTAGCTACTGCTAATTCTTTTATATGTGATATACTCACATCTATGCTTTTTATTTTGCTTAGTTCTTTTTCTACTTCTTTAGTTGTAGAAATAAAATTTACTGTTGGCTTACTGTTAGAGTCGTTTACTGTTTCTACATTTTTCCAGGCTATAGAGTATTTATCTTTTAATAACGTAGATACTGCTTTAAACGCTGCTTCTTTTACTGCAAATCTTGCAGCATAGTGTTGATATTTATTTACTTTTTTGCTTTCACAATATTTTATTTCATTTTGTGTAAATACTCTATTTAAGAAATTTGCTCCACCGTCTTCTATTGACTCTTTTATTCTGTTTACCTCTATTATATCTATTCCAACTTTAATTTGCATTTGTTTACCTCATTTTTCAATTTTATGTTATCTAAAACAATTTGATCACGCTAATTATGTTGATTAATAATAATATTGCAAGTAGTGCTAATATCCATTTATTTGTTTTGTTTGTGCTTTCTATATTTGCGTTTTTGTATAATGTGTCATATTTGTCTTTTAGCTCATAATATAATTGATTTATATTTAGTTGTTCTTGCCATTTTGTGCACATAATATTGCCAAAATCGTTGTTTGTTGTTTCTTCAATCCATATTTTTTGTGTAAAATCTATAAATTCTTTGCTTACTTCTTTTACTTTGCTTGTTCTTCTAAAGTCTGAATTTATCTTCTTTATGTATATTTTTTTGTATAATTCTAGTATGTATGTGTATAATAGTTCTCTTTCAAAACTATGTGGAATTTTAGTATAATTGTCTGTGTTTATATCTGATGTTACTAGAACATTTCCCATATTAGAAATTCCGTATATTTCGTATTTTGTTTTTTCTAATACCTTTACATTGCCCATATTTTCTTCATAGTCCATTTTTTGATCTGCACGTTTTACCTGTGCAAATTTTAGAAATTCTTTTTCAAATATTTCTTTATTTGTTCTATCATTCCAGCATTCTTGGTCTATGCAAGCGAATGAATATGTTATAAATCTTTGAGTATCTAAGTTTAATAAATTTGCTTTATAATTATTTCCTGTTATATCTTTTATTAATTTAGCAATATCTGTTATTTCATCAAACATATCTGTTTGGATTTTTATATTATCATAGCCTCCAAAATTATATATATTTGATTTTATGTCTCTAAATTTATAATTAAAGTTGCAAAGATTTGCTAAATTACTTTCTCCGTCTAATACCGCTTTTATGTTTAGAAAGCAAATTCCTGTGTTAAAGCAGATTATTTCTATTTTTGTAATATTAAAAAATATTCCATCTTTTTTTCCAGCTTTGCCTTGTATGTCTTTTTTTAAATTATATTCAAATATTACACAAGGATATTGTGCAAGAAGTGTTCCTTGCATACCACTTTCCATTTTTCTTAGTTTTTCTGTTTTATTTTTTGTGTAATCCATAGACCAGAATAACATATCTCTCACTTTTGGTAGAAAATATGAATATAAATCTGCATCTTTTTGGCTTTCGAACTCTTTTATTTTGCAATTACTATTGTTTAAAAGTTTTAATAAATATTTATCATATTTTTTCTGGTCAACTAAGTATGGATATATAAAATATGTATATTGATATTTGGTCTTTAGTTCCATTTTTTTCCTTTCTTTAATATTTACATTTTATTTTGTATAATATCCTGCATTTGCGTCTTCTGATAAATGCCATTCTCCTATGAAGTCTATTAGTACATTATTTGTCATTTCGTATTTAGGTTCCACTACTGTTTGTCCTTTTGAATTTATTGCTCCCCATTTACCATCTTTTTTTACAGCTACAAATCCTGAAGCATTTTGTTCTGTTGCATCATCATATATGTAGTTTATTACTACTACTCCATTTTTATCTACATATCCAAATTTGCCATCTTTTTTTGCTAAGAATAATGTATTTGTTGTAAATATTTCTGTGTTCTTTTTCTTTTCAAATTTAAAGTTATAATATTGATAGTTTGAATTTTCTCTTATTTTTAGGTAGCCTTTGTTTACATTTATTTCTGATAATACTCCTGTTAGTTTTACATTAAAGTTGCTATCTAATAAATCTGTATTGGCAGAAGTTGTGTCTGCAAGTAATATGTCTGCATCTTTTACATATGATATATAGTTATATTTAAATTCTACTTTTTCGCTATTGTCTTTGTCTATAATTCCATATGTGTTTTCTTTGTTTGCTATGTAGTAATTTTGATAAATGTAGCTTAAACTATCGTATTGTGGAGATATTTTTTCTTCTCCTGTTACTGTTATTAAACCATATTTATCTGATTTTTTTACTATAGCATATCCATCATTTATTTCTGATATATCATCATAATTTAGAGTTACCTCTGTGTCTGTTTTTGTGTTTATTAGTTTTAATGTGCTATCTTCTTTTACAGCATAGATGTTGTTTTCATAGACATTTTTTATTTCGTTATATTGTATTGGTAATAATATTTTTTTGTTTGTGCCTATTACTCCTAGCTTGCCATCACTATTTTTTACTATATAGCCATCTTCGTAACTATCTGTTAATGCTGAAATTTGTTCATATTCGTTTGGTATTATTACGGTTCCAGCAATACTTACTAAGCCTTTTTTATTGTCTTTAGTTGTAATTAAGCTTTGTGTTAGTCCTGTAATTGGTGTTATATCATCGTATTCACAATTTAATAATGTTTTTCCAGAAAAATCTATTAGTCCATATTTTCCATTTTTTTGTACTTTTAAGCAAGTAGTTTCATACCAAATGTTATTTTGTTTGTCGTAATTTTGTACTGCTTCTACTTTTTCGTAATCTGTGAAAAGGTCTTGTCCTTTTTCATTTATTACTTTTGATTTATATGTGTTGTTTGTATAGTCTACATTGTAAGTTACTATAAATACTGGTTTTTCTTTATTTGGAATTGTAATCATTTCATCATAGTTAGGTGTAATTACTGTTTTGCCAGATGAGTCTATTACTCCCCATTTATTATTTTCATATGCAACATAATATGCAGTTGCGGCTTTCTTTTCTGTATTTGTTTTTTTCTGTGGGTTTATTGTTCTTATTATTATGGCTATAAACATTATTATTACTAGTAATGCTATGATTACTGCTATAACCTTTTTTATATTAAGCTTTGCTTCTGTTCCGTTGTATCTTTTTCCTTTACTCATAAATTTCTCCTTTTTGATAAAGCTCTTTTTAGTTCTTTTGTTTATAGTTTTTAACATTTATACTATATCACAAGTTATGAGTTAAATACAATAGAAAATATAAATTTTCTGCTATATTAAAGGATTTACACAAAAAGTATTATTAAGTAAAATAAATATACTAACATAAAAAAAACTAAGCAATATTGCCTAGTTTCTTTTTCCACTTTTTTTATTTATTTTGCATACAATTACTGTCATATCGTCTTTTTCTTTTCCAAAGTCGTTATCTTTAGATTCGCTAAGTAATATATCTGCTATTCTTTGGCTATCATCTGTTTCTACATCTTCTAAAACTTCTTGTACCCAAAGTTCTTTACTAGCATATTCTTTGTTTGAATCTAAAATTCCGTCACTGCACATTACAATTATGTCTCCATCTTCTAGCTTATAATTGTATTCTATTAAATCTATATTGTCTAATATTCCTGTTGGTAATGCTATAGATTTTAGTACTTCTACTTTTCCATTTCTCTTTATAAATGTTGGACAAGCTCCATTTTTGATGAAGTCCATTTCGCCTTTATATAAGTCCAATATGTTTACATCTAATGTTGCATACATATCGTCTTCTGTATTTGCAGATATGGTTGTGTTTATTAATTTTAGGGCTGTATCTTTGTTAAATCCTGATGTTAACAGCCTTTCTAGCATTTTTATTGCTATTTTGCTACTTTTTCTAGCCTCTGGTCCAGAACCCATTCCATCACTAATTGCAAGTAAATATTTGCCATCTTCTAATTTTGTTTGAGTTGTTGTATCTCCAGATATTATTGAATCTGCTTTTTTGCTTTTTGCAATTCCAACTTGCATTGTGAAATTATCTTCTGATACTAGCTTAAACATGCAGGTATCATCATTTGCACGTAGTCCGCATTTTTGTTTTTGTAAAACCATTTTTTCTTTTAAAACTTTTTGCAAAACTTTTGCAATTTGCTTGATGTTACAGCTTGTTCCATCCACAGAATTACACACATTTGTGTATAAGTTTATATTATATCTACCACTTTCTTCTTGTTTTATACTAATATCTTTTACAGATATTTCTTTGTCTTTAATAAGTGTTTTTATTTCTTCCTTTTCTAATGCATATGGATCTTGTTCTTCTGTATCTATTTGGCTAGCTAAATTTGATAGTGCCTCTGATACCCCGTTTAGTTGGCTAGACATTGTTTTTTTGTTTTCATCTAGCTTTTTCTTCCATATAAAGTTTAACTTACTTACTCTGTATGCGGAATTTATAGCTCTTACCATATCGTCTATATTACTTTTTGCAACTATGTCTTCTTTTTCCTCTGGGTCAAATCCCATTATGTAATTATTATGGTTTGCAAATATTTTTACAATATCTTTGCTTGTTATTACTTCTCTTTGTATTAATTGCTCGAATATTTCATCTAAAATTCCTTCTGTATTTTCTATTATGTCATTGTATAAAAGATTGTCTTCTTTGCCTTCTAGGTTATTTGCAAGTTCTTCTTCGAATACTTCTCTTCCTAGTTTTTGCTGTTCTTCTAGTTCTTCGTCTGTAACTATTGTTGCTGCTGCATTTTCGTATTGTTTTGCCATTTGAGAAATTGTATCTGACATACTTGCAAGTTTATTTATTGTTTCTTTATTTTCTTCTAAAGTTCTTGTTGTTGTTTCTGGCAATAGTTTTTCATCACTTATAATGTCTGATATTTTTATTTTATAAGTTTTTGGTACTGCAAGAAGTCCTAATGCAGCAATTAGTATTTCTTGAAATTTTATCACTTCTATTGTGTTTCCATTTGCAACATAAGATAAAACAATGTTACCCATTATGAAACCTACTATTACTCCTGCTTTTCCAAGTTTATTTAAAATTCCAGCAATTAGTCCAGATATTGCATATGCTGCAAGCATTGTTACATCTTGTCCATTTAAAATTCCAATTACAGTTCCTATTGTAATTCCTGTTGTTCCTCCAACAAGCATTCCATTTTTCCAACCCATTACTAATACAATTAGTATGCTTAATATGTTTCTTAAATTAAAACCAAATATTGAAACAGATCCTAAACAATTTACAGCAATTGCAAGCATTAAACCTGCTCCCATAACTTCTTCTATTGAAAATGCTGTTTTTATTTTGTAATCTCTAAATACTGTTATGGCATTTACAAATATTTTGTAAAGTATGAACGTTGTTATTGCAAGCATTAAGCTGTATGCTAAGTCATATAATAAAAAGCCTTTAAATACCATCTTAGCAACTTGTACTAATAATACAGCTATAGCAATTGGAGCTCCGACTTTTATTTGCTCGTTTCTATCTTCGTCTTCTATTGGTCTTTTTATTAATATAAATGCTAAAAATATTAACAATGTTAATATATAAAATAAAAGCCCATTTCCACCAAATTTTATAGTAGTTCCTATAAGTGTTATAAGTGTTACTATTGCAACTGGTATTCTAGCTCCAACAGAAGCTGCAACCATTGCAAAACCAAATGGTGCAATACTTGTAAATATTGCACTATCCTTGCCACCAACTAACGATAACATAAGTGTTAATGCATACATTATGCAATTTTGAACTGTTAAATTTTTCTTTAATATATCTTTTAATTTGCTTTCTCCTTCGTATTGAACGTTTTCTTCGTAATTTTCTTTTGTGCCTTTTGAAATATTTTGAAACATTCTCTCCACCTCTTACTCCTTTAACTTTTGTTTAGCGATTTTTTCTTTCGCTTTTCTTTAGTTGTATTTTAGTACAAACCTTACGATTTATTTGTCGTTTTACGTACAAAAATTAAAAAAGTTTTTTACTTATTGCGATATATTTTCTTATTTTTTTATTTTATTTCTTATTTTTCTTATTTTTCTAGAAAATTATTATTGTTATTTTATATTATTTTGGCGTAAAATACAATAGTTCGGCGGACGATTTTTATTGCATATTGCAAAGATTTTTATAATTGATGTTCATTTAATAACTCGCATAAAAAAATACTCTTTATAATAAAATTTATTTACTATAAAAAGTATTTTTATTTGATTTAATATTTACTTATTAATTGATATCACATAACTGATTTTATTGTTTACTATTTCTTAATTTATTAAATTTATAGTTCTTATTATCTTTGGGATTTTTTTGAATTAATTTTCTTTTGGTTTAATATATCTCCGAAGAAGTTTATTATTGAGGGGCTTTTCCAAACCTTTTTTATAGTTTATTGGGTTTTTAATATTTTTTATATATTGTACTTTTTGTATTGTGTATTGTGTGTTATAATTGCATTATAATTTATATAAGAAGGTAATTAGTTGAAAAAATTTAATTTTTTCATTGCTATTTATGCCTTTAAAATAAGTGAGAAAGGAATGATTTTTATGACACCACATAATGAGGCTTTAAAGGATGATATTGCAAAAGTTATTCTTATGCCTGGAGATCCATTAAGAGCAAAGTATATTGCAGATAATTTTATGGAGGATGTTAAACTTGTAAATACTGTTAGAAATATGTTTGGTTATACTGGAACATATAAAGGAAAAAGAATTACTGTTTTTGCATCTGGTATGGGTATGCCAAGTATTGGTATTTATTCTTACGAACTTTTTAAGTTTTATGATGTTGATACTATTATTAGAATTGGCTCTTGTGGGGCTTATAACGAAGATTTAAATTTATTAGATACTATTTTGGTTGAAAGTTCTTATACTGAAGGTAACTATGCTTATGAATTAATGGAGGATGACTGCCATATTATGAAGTCAAATTCTGAAATAAATACTATTATAAAGAATACTGCAAAAAATTTAAATATACCTTATGTTAACGGTAACACTTTGTGCACAGATTGTTTTGACTATTATGTAAAGGATGTTAATAGTCTTATTGCTAGATTCCCAAAAGATTTAAATATTATTGCAGCTGAAATGGAAGCTTTTGCTTTGTTTTATAATGCTCATATTTTAGGCAAGAAAGCAAGCTGTTTATTAAGTGTTGTAGATTCTCATTATAAACATCAGGAAATTTCTGCTGAGGAAAGACAAACTTCTTTAAATTCTATGATTAAACTTGCATTAGAATCTGCAATAAGGATTTAGTTATTTTCTTATGTTTTATTAGATTAATTTTTAGATTTACTTTATAACCTATAAAAAAACATACTTCTATAAAAGAGGTATGTTTTTATTTTTGAATATTTAAAACTGGAAATTTTGCATTCCAGTTTTTTATTTATTTCGTTATTGAAAGTATTTTATATTTAACAACTCCTGCTGGTACTTTTACTTCTACTTCTTGGTTTTTCTTTTTTCCAAGTAGTGCTGCACCAACTGGTGATTCGTTAGATATTTTGTTTTGTGAAAGGTCTACTTCTGTTGAACCAACTATTGTGTATGTTACTTCTTCGTCGAATTCTTCATCGTAAACTTTTACTATATTTCCAACTTGTACTGTTTTTGTATCTATCTCAGATTCGTCTATTATTTTTGCATATCTTATTTTGTTTTCTAGTTCTGCTATTTTTCCTTCATTTTCTGCTTGTGCATTTTTTGCTTCGTCATATTCAGAGTTTTCTGATAAGTCTCCAAATCCAAGTGCTATTTTTATTTTTTCTGCTATTTCAGCTCTTTTTGTTGTTTTTAAATAATCTAATTCTTTTTCTAGTTTATCAAATCCTTCTTGAGTTACAAGTATTCCTTTTTCTTCCACTTTGTATTCCTCCTTTTGTGTCTTTTTAAATTTATTTAAATATAATAAACCCTTTTTTACGTTTTGTCAATAGTTTTAGTCTTCCCATTCTAGTAAATAGTCGTATACTTTTACTGTATCTCCTTCTTGTACTCCTGCTTGTTTTAGTTTTTCGTTTACGCCTAATTCGTTTAGTTTTTTCTGGAAATAGTATAAAGATTCGTTATCTTCCATATTTACTTTTCTCATTAATTCTCTTATTGCTGGACCGTCTACTATAAACATATCGTCTTCTTTTACTATTGTGTATGGTTCTTCTTCTTTCTCTAGTGTGTATATCTTTTTGTTTTCTGTTTTTTCTATTAATATTTCTTTTGGCAATGTTTTTAATATTTTAGATACTTCTATCATTAATTCTTTTATGCCTTCTCCTGTTGCAGCAGATATTTTGAATAGTTCTTGATTGTTTTCTTTTGCTAGTTTTTCTAGTTTCTCGTATATTTCTGGATCTTGCATTGAATCTATTTTGTTTGCTACTATTATTTGTTTTCTTTTTGCAAGTTTTTCACTATATTTTTCTAGTTCTTTGTTTATTACATAGTAATCTTCTATTGGATCTCTGCCACTTAAGCCAGATACATCTATTACGTGTAATAATAAACGAGTTCTTTCTATGTGTCTTAAGAATTCTGTTCCTAAGCCTACTCCTTCACTTGCGCCTTCTATTAATCCTGGAATATCGGCTATTACAAAGCTTTCTCCATATTCTGGTTTAACAACTCCTAAATTTGGAACTAGTGTTGTGAAAGGATAATCTGCAATTTTGGGAGTTGCAGCTGTAACTATTGATAATATTGTAGATTTTCCTACGCTTGGGTAACCTATTAATCCTACATCTGCAAGGAGTTTAAGTTCTAGTATTAATTCTTTTTCTTCTCCTTCTTCGCCACCTTGTGCAAATCTTGGAGCTTGTCTTGTAGCTGTTGCAAAGTGTGAATTTCCTTTGCCTCCTCTTCCTCCACGAAGTACTAGTTCTTTTTGTCCTTTTTCTGATAAGTCAGCAAGTATTTCGTTTGTTTTTGCATCTTTTACTATTGTTCCTATTGGAACTTTTATATATAGGTCTTCTCCACTTTTTCCGTATTTGTGAGCACCTTCTCCATTGTTTCCGTTTTCTGCTTTAAATTTTTTCTTGTATCTAAAATCTATTAATGTGTTTGAGTCTGGGTCGACTTCGAAGTAGATATCTCCACCTTTTCCACCGTCTCCTCCGTCTGGGCCACCTGCTGCTATATATTTTTCTCTTCTAAATGATACAGCTCCGTTTCCACCTTTCCCTGCAGATGCATATATTTTTGCATAATCTGTAAACATTATCCTCTTCCTTTCATTTTTTATATCAAATTCTTATTGTCTGCAAATAATATTTATTTTAAATAAATTTTCATGTAAAATAATTTGTGTTTAATAATTTTTCGCCCAAAAAGGGGCGTCCCTATTGGGCTTTTTTCTATTTAGTGAAGTAGTCTAATCTCATTGCTTTTTTTACTTTTTCCATTGTTTTTTCTGCTTCTTTTTTGGCTTTTGCTGTGCCTTCCATTAGTATTTTATCTACTATTTCTGGGTGTTCTTCATAATAGTTTCTTTTTTCTCTAATTGGTTTTAATGTTTCTATTATGTTTTGTGCAAGTTGTTTTTTACAAGCTACGCAGCCTCTTTTGCCTTCTCTACATTCTTTGCATACATTTTCGTATTCTTCTTTTTTAGAAAATAAATTATGGTAATATGCAACCATACATACATCTGGATTTCCTAAGTCATCTTTTCTAATTCTGTTAGGGTCTGTTACAGCACTCATTACTTTTTTTGTTATTTCTTCTTCGCTGTCTGATAGATATATTGCGTTTCCTAAAGATTTACCCATTTTTTCGTTGCCATCTAGTCCTTTTATTCTTTTTCCAGATGATAATACAGCTTGTGGTTCTATTAATACATCTCCATAGATTGAGTTAAATTTTCTTACTATTTCTCTACACTGTTCTATTAATGGAAGTTGATCTTCTCCGACTGGTACTAATTCACCAGAAAATGTTGTTATGTCTGCTGCTTGGCTAACTGGATATCCTAAGAAACCATATGTAACACTTTCTCCAAAAATATCTCTTTTTTGTGCAATTTCTGTTTTTACGGTTGGGTTTCTTTCTAACCTTGCTATTGTTACTAGATTTGAGTAAAATACTGTAAGTTCTGCTGTTTCTGGTATCATTGATTGTATATATATCGTTGTTTTTTCTGGGTCTATTCCACAAGATAAATAATCCATTGCAACTTCTCTAACATTTTTTCTAACTTTTTCTGGGTTATTAAAATTATCTGTTAATGCTTGAACATCTGCAATTAGTATATATGGGTCATATAGACCAGAGTTTTGCATTTCTACTCTTTTTTGAATAGAGCCAAAATAATGTCCTATATGTAGTCTTCCTGTTGGTCTATCTCCTGTTAGTATTCTTTTTTTATTTTCCATAATTTATCACGTTCTCCTTTTAGGGTACAAACATGGCTAAAATATTTTTAGCCATTGTTTCTTTTTAATAGCAATTTCTAATTGGCTATTATTATATATAATTTTATGTCATTTTACAAGTGTTATGTAAAATTTTAGGTTTTAGTTTTGTAGGTTAGTCAATCATTTGTCACAAATTATTTAAAATAAATACTTTGAGCACCTATATTGCAAATAACGATTC
>CAKOVP010000009.1 GCA_934122035.1 uncultured Clostridia bacterium
AAAATGATTGCAATAATGATTGTAAGCATAACTTTCTCCTTTGTATATTGCGTTTCTAAGCTGGCATTAGAAACTGAAGTTCTAAGGGTTTAAACATTAGAAATTATATCATAAACAAACGTTTTCATCAAGTAAAAGTTAAGTGCTTTTTTATGGAGGTTACAGCATATAAAGAAAAAGCCTATTTAACAAAATATTTTTGCATATTTTGTCAATAGGCCAAAAGATTATCTATTAAGATAACTCTTTTCTTGTTTTTAATGAGAAAGCAGCTTGCTGAAATACTCATTTTTGATTATTAATCCATTAAAACAAGTATCCAACATCTCTTGCCTCGCCGTAAAATTCAGCTCTTGATTTGCTTTGTTTACAGTTGCATGAACTATAATATCTTGAGCCATACATACTATTTCACTACAACTAAAATCAATTTTGTCTTGGTACAGTTCATAGTAATTTAGAACAGTTAGCATATCAGCAAAATTTGTACCAAATCCGTTTGAAATATCACTTAATTTATTGTTTAGTTCTCCATTACAATAAGCTTTTAATGTATCTGTTTTTCCAAAGATATTCCAAACCAACATGTATAGACAAAACGAATTAGAATAAGTAAAATCGTAATCTATACCATTCTGAGCACAAATAGTGAATGCAAGATCTTCTGCAACGACTTCGTTAAAACCTCTGCCTTTAAAAAAGTTCTCATCAGAAACTGTTAGTGCATGAGCAAGCTCATGGATAATTATGGCTTTTTGCTCATCTAAAGACTTAAGATTGAAATCTCTCGTATTTACAACTATAAAGTTACCACCTTTAATATACGTAGCATAGACTGTCGTTCCAACGATTTCAGATGTTTTATCCGAAAAGAAAATCCGAATGTCGTTAAAATTATTCCAAAAAAGGAAAGAATAATCAGTTTTTAGGGTTGAATTTTGATAATAATCTTTACAAGTGCTTAAGAGTAAATTCAATTTCTCGCTTTCTTCTAATGAATTTTGAAAATTATACACAGGTTCAACTTGGTTTATAGAATAATTCCATTGCTGAGCATATGCATAGCTTTCTCTAGTTTTCCGAATATTATGAAGTCTAATTAATGATACAGCTGAAATTATCAAAATGATAATTTCAATTACAAGAAATAAGTTACTTGCTTTTTTCATAAAAGCCTCCTCATAAAACAAGTACAAATATCTAACTATATAAAATTATACCATATTTTGCCACAATAATCAACATAAGCTATATTAACATATTTTGGCATTAAATTTTTGCTTATAAATAGCATTTGCTCGGTAACTAGAATTTACTTTTTCCAAATAGAAATTACTTTTTCAATTGACCAATATTATTTTTAGGGTGAACTAATCAAAAACTATTGACACATAAGCTATATTAACATAATTTCATAGTTTGCGTTAAATAAAAGTAAGTAATTTACGTTCTTGGCAATCTTACATTACGCATAAAAAAAATACAGTATGTTCATTCACACATACCATATAATTATTTATTAAAAGTAAATCTGTAAGCCGGGTTCTGTCTAGAACGGCCATTTATCTAGTACATATATTACTATATGCCTCAAGCCACCAAATTAAGAAGATGACGAGCAGTCTTAGCCTTCTTGTCTCGGTGTTGCTCCAGATGGGGTTTGCACTGATCCTTTATGTCTCCATAAAGGCGGTGAGCTCTTACCTCGCCTTTTCATCCTTACCACATAAGATTTCTCTCAAAGCCAAGCTTTGAAGGAGTCCTATGTGGCGGTTATTTTCTGTTGCACTTTCCTTAAGGTTTCCCTCACTGGACGTTATCCAGCATCATTGCTCTGTGGAGCCCGGACTTTCCTCGTATGCAGCCTTTCGACTTTGCAGTACGCGACCGTTTAATTTACTCTTTTTCTATTTTACATTAATTATGGCTAAAAGTCAATTGTTTGTGTTTTCTAATATTAATATATTTTATCAATTTCATCTATTAAATTTATATATTTTATAAAAAATGTATCTTTGTTTTTTTCATTTGTTGATCTGATTAATTCTTTTATTAGTACATAACATTTATTGTATGTCGATTGTTTTATTTCGTTTATTTCTCCTTGATTATTTAATAAATTGTTTAATTCTGCTTCTGCGTCTGATAGAATTTGTCCTGCTTTCTCCCAATTTTCTAAATTAACAAGTGAATATGAAGTTATAATCAAAGATTTTATGCTAGCAGTATGTGTTTTATATGAATCCAGCTCTAATTCTTCCATATATTTAGGAATTAATGCATACATATTTGCAAGACATACTGAGGCATTTTCTTTATCAGTTTTATTTGTATATTCTACTAATTTGTCTAAATTTTCATTAAACATCAAAATATTTTCGTTGGTTACATCAGCCATATTTAAGTCTATTGTTGTTCCAGTCCAATTTTCATATATTTTTTCTGTCTTTTCTTTTACTTTTTCCCAGTCAATTTCCTGATCTTTTTTAGAAGATATAGAATTATTTGAGAGTGTGTATCTTTCTATTTCTTTGCCGTCCTCTTCCCCATTTGCTTCTTTAGTTCCTTGCCCCGAAGACTCTGATGATTTACTACTAGTTTGCGAACCAGAGCTGGCATTTTCAGATGAGTTTTGGCTTTGCTCTATCGGCATTTTTTCTATTTTTATTTCCTTTATATTATTTAAATTGTTCAATTCATTAATTGCATATAAAATAGTTGAATTTAAATATTCTAGTTCATTTTCTGTTTTTAAAGATTTTATAGCAGTTCTTTTATTGTTATTATTATATATTACTATTGTTATTGCAACTATTAATATTACTACAATTGCTATTATAATGTATTTTATCCAATTTTTATTCATATTTAACAATTATTCCTTGTATACTAAATTTAGGTTTTTTAGGCTACCCATAAACCTTTTCGCATATAATATAATTGCGATAATCAATAACAGAGTTGTAGCATAAATTTTTTATTTGATATTTTCAAAATTATAATTATTTTTCAATGTCTTTTATTATTTTGCCATAATTATTACATTTTATTCTATGTATATAAATTATTATTTTTCAAATAATAAAAATGAAGATTAAAATATTTATCTATAATTATTTTATTAAAAATTATAGATAAATATATAGAATTCAAATTTAAAATTGAGGAATAAATATATGTATCCAACTGTTAAACTTTTTAGTAATACCAAAAATGATATTTTTAATTTTTTAAGAAGTTTTTATTCTAGCTTTTCTAGCGTCAAAGCTTCTAAGTCTCAGAATATAAATTCAGATTATAATTTTACATTTAATGCTTCAAATGATGATGAAATATCTGGTTATGAACAAGAATATTCAAAGCAAAATCACAAAAAAGGTGATTTAAATTCAGATTCTATTGAACCTGAAATCCTTGAGTGGAAAAAAGAATATCAAAATCCTATAGAAATTGCTGATATTCTAGGTACTTTTATAGAAAATGATGATAAATTTGACATTGTTATGTGGATTAGTTTGGATAAAGGTGCTTATATAAAAATAACACCTAACAATGCAGATAGCATTATTAGGTATTTATATGAACGTTATCCATACTAACGTAAAATGTATAATTAAGAATAGCCCAAACTATTCACTTTTCCTTTTTCTTGTCATTAACATTGTTACTGCTTCTTTTGGGTCTAGGTTATTATATAAAACATCATAAACAGAATTTACAATTGGCATTTCTATATTATATTTTTGTGCAAGTTTGTAAGCCACGTCAATATTATCTATGCTTTCAATAACCATTCCAATTTCTTGTCTTGCTTGTTCTACAGTATAGCCTTTTCCAATTAGTCTTCCAGCTCTTCTGTTTCGAGAGTGTTCGCTCATACACGTTACTATTAGGTCACCTAATCCAGATAATCCATAGAATGTATCATGTTTTCCACCCATAGCTTCTCCTAGCCTTGTAATTTCTACAAGTCCTCTTGTAATTAATGCTGCAAAACTATTATCCCCTAAGTTTATTTCTGTTGCAATTCCTGCACAAAATGCAATAATATTCTTTAAGGCACCACCTAGCTCAACTCCTATTACATCATCTGAAGCATATACTCTCATTTTTTCATTCATAAAGGTATCTTGCACCAATTCTTGCACTTCTTTATTTTTAGAAGCTATTACAATAGCTGTTGGTACACCTAAAGAAACTTCTTCTGCATGACTTGGTCCAGAGAATATTCCATATTTTGAATTTGGAAGTTCTTGTTCTATAATATCACTTAAGGTACATAATGTTGTTTCTTCAAAACCTTTTGCACACATTATTATTGGTTGATTTGTAACATAAGCCTCATATTTTTTAATGGTTGTTCTTACAAATTTTGATGGTGTAACATGAAGAATAATATCACTTCTTTCAACCACTTGTTTTATATCTGTGTAACATCTTACATTGTCTGGAATAACAGCTTCGGGTAAGAATTGACATTTTCTTTCATTATTGATTGCATCTGTTTCTTCTTGCGTAAAAGACCATATTTTTACATTATGACCTATGTTTGCTAAATGTATTGCAAGTGCAACTCCCCAAGTTCCACTTCCTATTATTGCTATATTTTTCATTTTTTATATTCCTTTCTTAGCACAATAAAGCCGCATAGTTTTTTAAAAACCTAATTGAGAGTTTAATTAACTACATTTTTACTGTACTCTATCATAAGTTTATTTTAAATTTTTAAATAATTACATCAGAATAAGAACAAAGCTTAAAATTTTTAGTCTTTATTCTACTTATTACAGTTTTTTTGTAAAATACTGATGTAATTATTTTCTAGTTATTTTGTTGATTTAAAGCTTAATTTATTTTCTTTACCTTCTAATAATCTTTTTACATTCTCTCTATGATTGAATATAACAAGTACTGCTAGTATAATTCCAAATATTATGTAATTTCCTGGTACTAAATAATTTGTTCTAATAAATACTGTTAACACTGGAAATAATACTGCTGCAGCAACAGAACCGAGAGAAACAAATCTTGTAAGTGCCATTAAAACTAATGCAAATACTAAACAAATTAGACCAATTTGCCAATTAACCATTAATAGTACGCCCAAAGATGTTGCTACTCCCTTTCCTCCTTTAAATTTAAAGAATACCGGGAATGTATGTCCTATTACAACAAAAATTCCTGCAAGTTGTACTAGCAAACTTTTATCTATGTCTTTTACTATGTTTCCAGCAATATAAGCAATTAATATTGCTAAGACTCCTTTTAAGCAGTCACAAATTAGTGTTAGTACAGCTGCCTTTTTTCCAACAGTTCTAAGCACATTTGTACTTCCCGCATTTCCACTACCTTTTTCTCTAACATCGAATCCTGCCATTTTTTTACTAATAATAACAGAAAAACTTATGCTTCCTAATAAATATGCAATAATTGCAACTATAATATATGTTGCCATAAAAATCACTCTCCTCTTTACTTATGTTTATTTAGTATTACTTGCTTCTCCCTTTTCATGTTTTTCTCTAGAGATAATCCTTACTGGAGTACCTCGCATTCCAAATTCTTTTCTTAGTTGATTTACAAGATATCTTTCATACGAAAAATGGAACAATTTTTTATCGTTAACAAATACCACAAATGTTGGTGGTTTTGTAGAAGCTTGAGTCATATAATAAAGTCTTAATCTTCTTCCTTTATCAGTTGGTGGTTGTACAACTGCAATTGATTCTGCTAATACCTGATTTAGTACTGCTGTAGATACACGTAGAGCATTTTGACTTGCTACATTATTTATTAAATTATATAACTTATCTACTCTTTGTCCTGTTTTTGCAGAAATAAATATTATTGGGGCATATGATAAATATGGAAGTTTGCTATATACATCCTTTGTATATTTTTCTAATGTTCCATTTTCTTTTTCATATTCATCCCATTTATTAACTGCAATAATAACGCCTTTACCAGATTCGTGAGCTTCTCCAGCAATTTTTGTATCCTGATCTGTAACGCCTTGATTTGCATCTATCATTAAAATGCAAACATCGGCTCTTTCTATTGCAAGTAATGTTCTTGCAACACTGTATTTTTCTATTTTCTCATCTACTTTAGATTTTCTTCTTAATCCTGCAGTATCTATAAAAACATATTTTCCATATTCATTTTCAAATTTAGAATCGATTGCATCTCTTGTTGTTCCTGCAATATTACTAACTATTAATCTATTCTCTCCCAAAATTTTGTTAATTAAAGAAGACTTTCCTACATTAGGTTTTCCTATAACAGCAACTTTTATCTCATCGGATGCATCTTCATCATCTTGTTTTTCTGGGAGATTATCATATATTGCATCTAGGACGTCTCCAATGCCTATTGCATTAACAGAAGAAACTCTATATGGTTCTCCAAGTCCTAAATTATAAAATTCGTATAATTCTGGAATATCTTTTCCATAATTATCTGCTTTATTACAAACTAAAATAATTGGTTTCTTAGATTTTCTAAGCATTAGTGCAATTTCTTCGTCTGAATTTGTAATTCCTTGCTTTACATCAGTAACAAATATTATTACATCTGCCATAGATATTGCTATGTCTGCTTGCTGTTTCATTTGAAAAGATATATCGTCTTCTTCGTTAAATTCTATACCACCTGTATCTATTAGAGTAAAATTTCTTCCTCTCCAATTTGCTTCACCATATACTCTATCTCTTGTAACGCCTGGTGTATCTTCTACTATTGAGATTCTTTTTCCAATTATATAATTAAAAAAAGTTGATTTTCCTACATTTGGACGTCCAACTATTGCTACCATTGGTTTTGCCATTTTTTATTCCTTTCTTAAGGTTGAAAACTGTATATTTACCAACCTTTTTCTTTAAAATACTTTATTATTTTACTATAATTCCAAGTAAATAACAAGCATTTTAACTAATATTTATTTAATTCTATTTTTGTAAAATTACATTTGCTTATAAATTAATAAATCTTCATTTTTTTGCATTGTTTTAAAAATTTATTACACAATTTTTTAAATTACTTATATAAAAATATAATTTAAATTTCATTTAGCCTAAAAAAATTATTGAATTCTTACAGTTCTAAACGTTCCTCTCTAATTTTTTGTACTATTTTCTTAAGTTTCAAGTTTTCATTTTTTTCTAGTTTTGGATCATCTAATTCTATTTTTATAGCTATTTCTTGTACAAGTTTTAGTATTTTTACATCATCAAATATATTGGCAATTTTAAATTCTGGTAACCCATGTTGCTTAGTTCCAAAAAACTCTCCTGAGCCTCTTAATTCTAAGTCTTTTTCTGCAATTTTAAACCCATCATCTGTTTCAACCATGGTTTTCATTCTTTCTCTAATTAATTCAGAATTACCATTATATTTTAATATGCAATAAGATTTAAATTCACCTCTACCAACTCTTCCTCTTAATTGGTGTAATTGAGCAAGACCAAATCTTTCAGCATTTTCTATTACCATTATATTTGCATTTGGCACATCTACACCAACTTCAATTACAGTTGTAGAAATTAGTATACTAATATTATTGTCTTTAAAGTCTTGCATTACTTTATCTTTTTCTTTTGGTTTCATTTTTCCATGTAGAATTTCCACCTTATAATCCTTAAAAACTTCATCTTTATATGTTTTTGCAAGTTGCTCTATTGATTTAACATTTTCCATTTCTTCATTATCTTCTACAAATGGACATACTATATATGCCTGTCTGCCTTCGTCTACGTTTTTCTTTATAAAATCTATTATTCTTGCGGTCATATTTTCTCTTACTGCTAATGTATCTATTTTCTTTCTATTAGGTGGGAGTTCGTCTATTATAGATATATCTAGATCTCCATATAATACTATTGCAAGAGTTCTTGGGATTGGAGTTGCAGTCATTACTAGTACATCTGGATTATTACCTTTTCCTGCAATTATACTTCTTTGTTTAACGCCAAATCTATGTTGCTCATCTGTTACAACTAAGCCCAAATTTTTAAATTCTACATTATCTTGTAAAATAGCATGAGTACCAATTAAAATATCTATCTCACCATTCTTTAATCTTTCTAACAAAAGCCTTTTTTGCTTTGCTGTTAAGCTGCTTATTAATAATTCACATCTAATTCCAAATTTTTCGAGTATTTTGTTAAAATTTTCTAAATGCTGTATTGCAAGTATTGTGGTTGGAGCCATTATGGCTGCTTGATATCCACTTTTTACTGCTTTGTATGCTGCAATCATCGCTACAATTGTTTTTCCTGAACCAACATCTCCTTGCAAAAGACGATTCATTGGCTTTTCAGATTCCATATCTTTATCTATTTCTTCCAATACTCTCAACTGCGCTTTAGTTAGATTAAATGGCAATGTATTTATTACATCTGACATATGTACTTCTTTACTATATTTTATGCCTCTAATCTCATTGTCGTATTGATTTTTTAGACTAAGAAGTGCGAGTTGGAAAGTTAACAATTCTTCAAATACTAACCTATTTCTTGCTCTAGAAAATTCATTCATATTATCTGGAAAATGAATTTCATGTGTTGCATCATATGCTCCCATTAATTTATATTCGTTTAATATATAATCTGGTAATGTTTCCTCAATTTGATTTCCGACTATTTCCAATGCATTTTCAATTGCCTGTCTAATACTAGTTTGATTCAAGCCTTTAGTAGTTGGATATACTGGAACTATTTTTCCTGTATTTTTACATTTTCCATCCAAATCGAATACAGGCGAATGAATTTCTACAACTCCATCTTTTCTGGAAATTCTTCCATAAAATTTGTATGTTTCTTTTGCATGAATACTAGACCTTACATAATCTTGATTAAACCATGTAATTAAGGCGCTTCCTGTCTCGTCTTTTACTAGTACTTTAGTTATAGTCATATTTCTTTTCATTCTATATGTTTGAGCCCCAGACACAGTTACAGCTTTTATTAATGCTGTTTGTCCATCTTGTAACTCTGCAATTGGAGTAACTTTTGTTCTATCTTCATATGTTCTTGGATAGTATTTAATTAAATCTTCTACAGTGTATATTCCAAGTAAATTTAGTAGTTTAACTCTACTTGGACCTACACCCTTTATAAATTGCACACTTTGTTTTAAATCAATCATTTATCTTTCTTCATCCTTTGATATCTTTTTATTAGTAGTATTTCTCATTTCTATTCTGCCTTGTTCATATAACTCCATAAGCATTTTTCTTGTTGTAGGCATATTTAACTTTAATGTTCTAGCAATTTCTAGAGGACCATTTCCTTGTTTATAAAGCTTTTCGACCATTGAATAATCTTCTGAATTAAAATGAATATCTCCGCTTTTAGCTCCTTTTTTTATTCTATTTTTTATAGTTTTTTCTGTTACACCCATAATGCTTGCAATTTCCGAATAATCCCTTAACCCGGAATTATACAACTCTACAGTATCGTCATAATTTCTTTGCGCAATTGAGACTGGTTTTGGTGTATCTACTTTTACTTTTTTTACTCTTCTTGCTTTATTAATGTCTCCAACTTCTGATGCCCTGACTAAATATGTACTTATAGTTGACAAACTAGCACCAGTTTGTTTTTGTATTTCCAAATAATTAGTTACTCCAGAATTATAAAGTTTTACTAGTTTTTTATAAACAGATTCTATTCTTTCTTCTTTTCTTGCTCTCAATAAATATGCTCTTACAACTTCAACATCTAATTTAGTTGTACTTGCAATCTTTTTTATTGATAGCGTACCTCCTTCATATGTATTAATAACTTTGTTATATTCTTCTTCATTAAATTTAAACATATTTTCCTCTTTTCATTATACATTAGTATTATAGCAACATTTAGAAACTTTTTCAATACATTTGTTCGTATTTTTGTTTTTTATTTTCGACAAAATTCTACACTATTATAATATAATAGATAAATAGTATAAAAATTATTACTTTACATTGTAAATTTTCTTTAGTTTTGTTTATTTTATAGCTTTCATATGTTATAATATATTTAGATTTTATTTTGAGGTGCATAAAATGCAATTAACTATAGAGAAAGATGATTTAAAAGAACTAGAAAAATATAGAAATAGAAAAGAATTTGTAAGTATAATAAAAGATTTAATAAATGACGATACTGTTAAACAAATGAAAAATTTTAGACAACATTATACATCTTCTTGTTATGATCACTGTTTAGAAGTTGCTTATTGGTCTTATTTAGTATGCAAAAAGCTTGGTTTAGATTATGTATCAGCTGCAAGAGGTGGTATGCTTCACGATTTGTTCTTATATGATTGGAGACAATCTTCTAAAAAGCTTAATTTAAATGGATTACACGCTTTTGTTCATCCAAAAATAGCTTTAGACAATGCTTCTAAAATATTTAATTTGAATGACATTGAAAAAGATATTATTGTGAAACATATGTGGCCAGTTACACTATTTCATATTCCTAAATATAAGGAAAGTTATATTATTACTATAATGGATAAATTAAGTGCCTTAAAGTCTTGCCATGATTATTATGAAAGTAATTTAAAGAAAAAAAGCTTTGTGAAGTATGCTTACATATTTTTTGCAAGTTTCGTCACATTTTGTTAGAATAAGTTTATTAAGTCTATTGCTTCTTTATCTTGTAAATGCTTTAATATAAATTTACAATTTTCTAGTTCTGGTATTGCCTCTGTATATTCTTCTAACTCAAAATAGCTTTTAAATTTTATCATTGAAGAGTTTATTTTTTCTAACTCATCATGCTCTAAGAAGAATGCTGTTTTACTATTTATGTTGTGCCAGTCTTTTTCTAATTCTCCAAGTTTGTTTTTTAGTTCATCTTCTTTATCTTCTTCATTTATAAGGCGTAAGCCTATTTGCTTTATTTCTTCTAGTTTTTCGTCAATTCTTCCAAAATTTTTCTTTGTATAATTATTAGTAAGCACATCAATTGAAACTATTGCAATTATTATAATTATTACAATAAAAATCTCTTTTTGCATAATAATATTCCCCTGTTCTAGATATTCTTATAATTATCTTTTTTCTTTAATTGTTTTTCTTTCTTTTGACAATATATACTTCCCTTTCCGTTTATTGTAACAATCAAGGCTTCTTCTGGCATCATTTGAAATTTTTGTGTTTGCTTTTTTAACCAATCATAATTTTCCCCTATTTGTTTTAAATTTTCCTGCATTACTTTTCCATCGATTACTAAATTATACGAAATTCCTTCATATTCTGGCATAATGTTAAAGTCTTCTGGGGTTGTATTTCTTTTATTAGGTTTTTGAATAACAGAAACATCTCCACTAGTTTCTAGAATAGCATATTCTACATCTCCTAAGTCCATAACATTGTTGCTTCTAAGTTTTTCTTCCAATTCATTTAGAGTAAATCTCTCTCTTTTTAATTTTTCTTCATCGATTTTACCCTTGTTTATTAATATTGTTGGTTTTCCACATATAAATTCTCTTATTTTACTACTTTTTAAATTAATAACAGATATTATTAGATGCATTACCAGTAGACCCATTATCGGAATTATTCCATTGGAAATTGGTATGCCTATATCTGTCATTGGAATTGATGCAAGGTCAGCAATCATTATTGATATTGCAAGTTCAAAAGGTTGCATTTGTCCTATTTCCCTCTTCCCCATTAATCTCATTACGACTAAAACCAGTATGTATATAACTATAGATCTAAAAAATGTTGCAAGCATAAATACAACTCCTTTAAATTTTTTATACAAATAAACTTATTTTTAATTGCAATTTCTATAAATGTAAATCTTAAGATTTATTCTGTTTGCTTTTATTCTCTACAAAAATCTTAAAAATATGCATTTGTTAGAATATTTTATTTTTATTTGGAAATAATTAAGATATCAAAATAATTTTTAGGAGGCTTTCAAATGATTAATGATACCGTTCAAACTCAAGAACATCAAAATACTTTTTCTAGTGTTGTTTTAAGGCTTGTAACATCTGCTGTTATTCTTGCTATAGCTGCATTTTTTACACCTGGATTTACCATCAATAGCATATGGGCATTAATTTTGGCTGCAATTGTTTTAACTGTAATAGATTTTCTAATTAACAAATTCACAGGCTTACGAGCTAGTCCCTTTGGAAAAGGAATTGTTGGCTTCTTACTTGCGGCTTTTGCTTTATATGCGACTCAATACTTTGTAATTGGATACTCTGTTTCTTGGATTTCTGCAATACTTGGTGCGCTTATATATGGAGTAGTAGACTTCTTCATACCAGAACAACAATAACTCAAAATCTTAAATTCTTAGATTCTTAGATTCTTAAAAAGAATACATTGGAAAAAAATATTCAAGTCAAGAACTCGAATAACTTATTTTAAATTGATGGTTTATAATTTAAAATAAGTTTGAAGATGTTTTGACGCAGAATATTCTTTTTACAATTGTATTCTTTTTATATACAACAAAAAATATCCAAAGTTTCGTCTCGGATATTTTTTCTAATACGTTATTTTTATTCTGCATAAATGATTTAAGTTTTGTCTCGAATATTTTTTATATAAAACATTTTTGTATATTAGTCAACTTTTTCAACTATTTCATTTTTATTTTTATATATACTATGTTCTGGAACTACACCTCTTACAGATGAAAGCGGATATATATTTGTTTCTTTTCCTATTATTGTTCCTGGATTTAAAACACTTCCACATCCTACTTCTACATTATCTCCTAGCATTGCTCCAACTTTTTTTAGTCCTGTTTCTATTTTTTCTTCTCCGTCCTTTATTACAACTAGTTTTTTATCAGACTTTACATTTGATGTTATTGAACCTGCTCCCATATGAGCTTTATAGCCTAATATAGAGTCTCCAATATAGTTGTAATGTGGTACCTGGACTTTATTAAATAGTATAACATTTTTTAGTTCAGTAGAGTTTCCAACTACTGCCCCTTCACCAACAATCGCTTTTCCTCTTATAAATGCACAATGTCTTACTTCTGCATCCTTACAAATTATTGCTGGTCCCTTTATATATGCACTATCAAACACTTTTGCAGTTTTATGAATCCATATATTTTCTTCTTTTTGTATATATTCATCTTTAGGAAGAGTTTTACCTATCTCAATTATAAATTCTTCTATATGTGGCAACACTTCCCAAGGATATGTATATTTTATTAGCAAATTCTTAGCAATTGTTTCATCTAAACTATATAAGTTCATTATTTTACAATTTTCCATTTTTATGTCCTTTCTCATTTTGTAATATGTAATTGATTGAGTCTCATAATCATTTAATACTACTTTATTTATTTTTCCAATAATTATTATATAACTTAGCTGCAGTTTCTGGGCTGTCGTTTCCTTCTTTGTTTTTTACTGGTGCAAAATCTTCTTCTCTTTTTCCTCTTAAGATAGAGATTTCATCAAAATAATTAAATGCATCAAATATAAATGCCTCAAATTTATATGCATTAGGTTCTGTAACTTCTATAAATTCACCATTCTCATTCATATAATTTGTTTTTTTGTTTGCAACATGATATGGTAGATTTATTTTGGATATTTTTTCTAGAGCCTCAAGGCTAAATAAGTTGCACATTATGTGTGCTTCTCCATAAAGAAGTTCTCCATTTTCATCTACTTGTTCTGCCATTTTTTCTGGTAACTCGCTATACTCAATTACAGATGGTACTCCATTTACTTTACAAAATACCCCTACTTTTTCCTTTGGGCTATTTTTTGCAATTGATTTTGATGCTGCCTGATGATTTTGACTTATTGTCAACCCAACTAGTATTGGATCTACCATATTTAAAATTGCATTGTCAACTGATCCAATGAATACCCATTTTACATTTCTTTTTTTCATATCTTCAAGTATTCCATCTTCTGCCATTGCTTTATATATGCAGCCATTTCCATCTGCCGCAATTTTAATAGAATAATCTTTGTCTAATACTAGACTTCCGTTCTTAAATAATAAAGGTAAATTACCTTGCATAAAGAATTTTATAGAATCTTCTGGATATCCAAAGAAATTATGCTCTTTGAAAAACTCTACTGTTTCTTTATTATTTTCTGTACTTGTCATTATGTACCAAGGGATTATAACTCCATATTTTTTATTTGCTCTTTCTAAGTTTTCTGCAAGAATTTGAAATAAATATTTTGATTCTGGCTCTACTTTTAATAAAAAAGTACCTTTTGGTCCTTTATGTCCAAGTCTAGTTCCCTGTCCACCAGCCATTGTTACAACAGCATAGTTTTCATTTTTTATTACATCTTCTCCCAAACTATTATATTTTTCTTCTTGCTCATCTGATAATTTATTTTTATCAACATATTTTATATGTTCTATTTTTTTATCTAAGATTTCTGGCTTTTCTTTTGTCTCTTCAAAGAGTCTTGCTAATTGTTCAAAGTCTAAATTTAACACTTGATGAATTAAGTTTTCTTTTACAGTGCCATCTATTTTTTCTAACATTTCTAGTATAAAATCTTGATTGTTATCTTTTAGAATTTTCTTTGCTTCTGATAGTTCATTTTCTGTATACATTATATTTTTTCACATTGGAATTTCCAATGTGCTCCTTTCTTTTTGTTATATAATATTTCATCTTTTTATTTTATGTGTATATAATAGCACAACGAAATTCTTAATGCAATATTTTATTTTACATCAGAGCCACAATATTTATTATATAATTTTTTAAGATTTTTCTTGTTTATAGTTTTATCTATTCCATTTAAGCTAACCTCTGTAAATACTTCTGTTAATAGTGCATCTATGTGTTCATTTACAGGTACCTTGTTTTTTGATTTTTGCCAATAATTTAGTTGCGTATCAGTTTTCCAGTTTTTCCCATTATATGTAATTCCTGCAGCCAAATTATCGCAAATCATTTCAACTGCATATTTGTATGGCATAATAGGCTTTTTCTCCAGCGCCGAAACATCATACCAATATTCTGCATGATGCTTATTTCTTCCTTTATGATGCAACCAAGCTTTTGAATATCCCTTTTCTTTTTTAGCAAATGTAATTGGACTTTTATGCCCATCAAAATATTTTGCAGACTCCCAAAACTCTGTAGGAGAGTATTTAGATAAGTCGTGTACTAATCCCCTATAAGGTATTCCAGCTTTACAGCATAATTTAAAGACTTCCCATCTGTGTTTGTTTACTAAATTGAAATGTTTTGCAGCTTTTATTAATATGTTATTTGTCACTTCTATTGCCTCTTTCTTTTATTTTTCGTCTAATATACTATCATATTTTTAAGCATAAAACAAGAGTAAAACCTATTCCTGCTCTAGCAGTTTTCTGTGTTTTACTCTTTATAATTTTTTAGATTGTTAAAAATCCTAAATGCTCTAATAGTATTTTTATTCCTAGCAAAATTAGAATTATTCCACCTATAATTTCTGCTTTATTCTTATATTTTATACCGAATTTATTTCCTATTTTTGTGCCTATTACAGATAAAATAAATGTGATTATTCCAATTAAGCTAACAGCAAGTAATAAATTTACTTCTAAAAAAGCAAATGTAATACCAACCGTCAATGCATCTATACTTGTTGCAATAGCAAGTATTATCATAACCTTGAAACTTGTATCATCATTAGTGCTTTCTTCTTGAGAAAATGCTTCTTTTATCATATTTGACCCTATTATTGTAAGTAATGCAAATGCAACCCAATGATCGATATTTGTAATAAAACTTTCAAATGTAGTACCTAACGCAAATCCGATAACTGGCATAAATGCTTGAAAAAAGCCAAAATATAGTCCTATTATTATTGCTTTTTTCCAAATTATCTTTTTCATTGATATGCCTTTGCATACAGCAACTGCAAAAGCATCCATTCCAAGACCAATACTTAACAGTAAAAGTTCAAATATCCCCATTTAAAATTTATCTCCTTATCTAAATATATGTTTTAAGATTAAGTTATATCATTAAATTTTAAAATTTTAATCATTAAACAAAATATAAATTTTGCTATTGAGGGGCTATGCATTATCACTCATTGCTTTTTTATGCATTTTCTCAAGCAGTTTCTATGCTTCATATCTCTTTTCTGCCTTTTTTATTATGTCTTGCATATTAAATTTCTTGACTTTTCTTATTTATTATGTTATACTAATAGTAGAAATTCTCAATATGCCGTAAGGCGAGAATTAGATGTAAAGCATCTTAATTCAAAAATAATAATTTTATTTTTGAAAATCTAAATCTCGGTAACAGAGTCCTCTAGCATTGCTGGAGGTTTTTTATAATGTTATATTATTGTAAAAATTGTATAAATAAGGAATGAACTACTTTCAAAATGGTAGTCCATCCCTTTTATTTTTCTATCAAAAATTTATTAACAGCACTTATGTATATAACTAAATATGATACTGATATTAAAAATCCGCCTAGTACATCACTTGTGTAATGAACCCCTAAATAAATTCTGCTTATTCCAATAGAACATATTAAAATACTTAATAATCCGATAGAAATCCATTTTACATATTTGTTTTTTACATGTTTATAAATTAAGTATATTAAATATCCATAAAAAGCCATGCTTATCATGGAATGCCCTGATGGAAAGCTGTATCCTGTTTCTTCAATTATTCTGTATTCTGTTGGTCTTGGTCGTTGCAATATATTTTTTAATAGTTGATTTAGTACTGTAATTATTACTAAGTTAGAAAATATTGATAATCCTATTTTTTTGTTTTTTATTAGTGCAAATAAAACAATTGTTAATGCTATTAAAAATATTGCTCCTCCAAAATTAGTAATAAATTTTGCTATTGGTGTTGCAAAATCTGATATTAAAAATGTTGATATTAATTTATATCCAATTATATCTCCGTTCATTATTTCTTTATGAAATACATCTTCTGCCAGTGCTAAGAAGCCCACTAAGCAAATAAATAATATAATCCATTTTAAATTTTTTACAATAAATTCTTTTATTTTCTCTTTCATCTTTGTCCATTCCTTCGTCTTTTTAATTAAATATAATTTACAAATAAAAAAATTATTTTTAAACCTATAAGTTTTAAAAAATTAAAATCTAATTATTTTGTTATATGTTTCTATAGCGAAATTATCTGTCATTCCAGATATATAATAAATTATTGCATTACTAAAGTCTGATTTATTTTCCATATTAAATATTATATCATTTTTGTAATTCACTGGTCTTTCTAAATTCCAATATCTAGCCATCCACTCTCTAAAACTTGCAATAAGTTCAGGATATTGTTTACTCATTTTTTCCAAATTGTTGTCAGTATTTTTCCCATCAAAAGCCTCGATAAGTGTTTCATATATTGTATTTATTATTAATTCAAAATATGGAATTGCTTTGCGAACTTTTGGCGACTTATAAATATATTTATAATTAAACTCCTTAAGCTTATTTATCCAATCAAATATTTCTTTTGAAAAGCACAAGCCTTTTTCATAAGAAGAATTCTCACATAAATCTCTTATTAATGTGTTTATTATAACAGTATTGTTTATTACTTGTGTTGGAGCCTCTTCCAAGATTTGATGTAATTCTTCCAGATGGTCGTCTAAAATGCCAAGTGTTATAGCATCTTCAATATCTCTTCCTAAATAAGAAATCTTATCTGCAATCTTTACAACACAGCCTTCCCATGTGTAAGGAGCATATTGGTTTGGCTCTTTGTATTCATTCAAATCGATGAATTCTTCTCTGGGTCTTAAATAATTTTCGTCGATTTCTCCGCAATGAGAAATAATTCCATCTCTTGTTGCATATGTCAAATTAAGATTTTTAAAATCTCCATGAGTATCTTCTAAAACTTCTATTTTATCTACGCATTCTACACCATTTTTCTCATGCCAAAACTTCTTTGCCAAGTCTCTTTGTGATATTGCTGACAGTATTCTTTCTCCTTGATGCCCGAATGGACTATGCCCAATGTCGTGTGCAGTCGCAATGGCTTTTGTAAGTTCTGTATTTAGTCCTAAATATTTTGCAATGGTATAACTGATTGATTCAACATGAGTAACATGTTCCGTTCTTGTACATATATGGTCATTTTCAGGCGAAAATATAACCTGAGTTTTATGTTTCATTCTTCTATAACTATTACTATGTATTACTCTCGTATAGTCTCTTTCGAATTCAGAACGTAGGTCTTCGTCTCTTTTGTATAGAGATTTCTGCCTTGAAACGATGTTCTTCCATTTTGGATTATTTTCATCAGCTCTATAATCTTTTAAAATATCTCTCATATTACAATTTATTCCTTTCGTATTAATTCTAACATAATTTCAAGCTCCATTTATAATAACATTTCGTCCAATTTTATATTCTAATAAACAATCATATATAAAGTGTCATTTTCAAAAAACAACTGTTCTTCTGTATATACTGTGTAGTCTATCTGTTCCATTTTATTAAAATATATTTCATAAGGAAATTCTGTAAGTTTCAATTCTCTTCCAGTATAATAGTTCACAGCTTCTAATATACTCCAGCTACACGCAAAAGCTCTTTCAGTCAAGGATCCTATTTTCTTTATTTCTTTTGCATATTGAGATGCTTTATAATCATTTATATACGCAAATTTTGTAATTGTTTTGCCTGTACTTGCCTCGTATCTTTCGATCTTGTATTTTATATTATAACCTATATTGGCATCTACTTTATTTGCAGCAATATGTTGCATAGAATTTTGCAATAAAAATACAGAATTAACTACAAATGATATTGTTACTAGAACAGAAATTATTTTTTCCATATTTTTATTTACATTAGTATTCTTTACTATATATATTAGTGAAATTCCCCAGACAAATCCCATAGTCCAATTTGTTCTAGGACATTGTCCTGAATCAAATAGAAAAATTATTATTCCACACTCTATAAATATTATTAATAATAAGAAAATGTAAAATTTTATATCTCCTCTGCTCTTTTCGTTTATTAACATAAGAATAATTGTTGCGACACTTACGATTGGTAATAAGCCAATAGGTAGCATATTCATAAATCCTACATATAGTACCAATGTATTTAACATCGCATATTTTAATCTAATGCAAAAGGCTTGAAAATTAATTAATTTTACTGTTCTTGTCATCTCTTTTCCAAGAAGATTATTTAATAGCTGAATTATTCCCCATTCTATTAATATTATTACTAATAATATTGCAATGTACTTTAGTATTTCTATTATTATTTTTTTGCTTTCTTTACTTATGACTTTACTTTCCTTGCCATTGTCTTCTACTTTAATGAAATTTAATAAAAAAGCAAGCACGGGGAATGCAATTATTATTGCTTGGTAAGACAACATTGTTATAAATAGATAAATAATAATTTTTATATATTTACTCTTTTTATCACTTATTGTTTCTATGGATGCCTTAACTACCATTAGAACTCCTAAGCACATTACTGCTGACTCCGGAAACAATAGGTATTCCAACGTAAATTGATTAAATATCAGTACAAATACGGCAAGTAAAACCAAAACCTTTTTTTTATTATCTTCTATTTTAAGTAATCCTATTACTGTTTTGTTTAATAAAAAAATCGTATAAGCTAATATTAAAATTCCAATAAAATCCATTCCAATCAAATAAATGTTATATGGTATATGTATTACTCCCGCCATGTAACAAACCAGTGTTGATATTATTCTACCATCTAATAGAAAGAATTCACTTGGATATTGAAAATACCCTAAGTTATATAACACATAAGTATCAGAAGAGAAATGCGTTTGCAAAAACGCATTTCCCAATATAAGTGTTATTCCCATTATTATAAAATACTGTATTAAATTTTCTTTATTATATTGTCTCTTCATTTCATTCTCCAAAATATCAGTTTATCATCTACCTTTTATCTTATATCCAGTTACCGTACATTTAAATCCATTTTTTGTAACACTTACATCCGTTTTTAGTCTAATTTTTATAGACCCATCACTTATCATAAGCGTCTTTCCTTTCAGACCAGTACCTGTGTAATATCCAACTTGAGTACCAGCAGAATTATATATATATAATTTGTCGTAGTTGTTTTCCAATTCTGTATTAGAATCAAATTCCAATTTTACAAGTACAGCTCCAGGAATACTTGCTGTATAGTATTTGTCCATATTATTTTTATATGGATGGTCAGATTCCAGAACAACCTCTTCTCCTACTTTTTCAAGTTCGTCAGTTGCATCTTCAACGGTACATCTAAATCCATAATTTGTTACAGAACCGTCTGTCGTTAGATAAATTCTTACATACGAACCGGTAACATATACTATTTGATGTGCAAGCTCAGCACCAGTATATTGTAATAATAATTTTCCACTTTCATCATAAATATAGAGCTTATCACAATTTCTTTCCAAGAAGCACTCTTCGTCAAATGTTAATTTTAACATCATCGCACCATTTATTCTTTTTGTGTAATTTTCTCTCATATTATTGTAATAATTATGAGGACTTTCTAATACATTATCTGGTGTTTGATATGATGAAGTCGTAAATTTCAAGCTTTCTTGTGGTTTTTCACCTTTATCACTTTCCAATAATATTGTAGATGCATTACCATCCATACAGAAAGTTCTTGATGCAATTTTATCTTTATTTAGAGTAGCTCTTTGGGTTGTATATTGACTTATGCTTTTTGCATCATTTTGGTATATATAAAGAGTATCATATTCTCCGATATTAGCATTTTCGTCAAAGGTAACTTGTACCTTATTTGCTCCGTCCACAAGTGTTGTTAACGCATATATACAGTTTTCTTTATAATTTGCCGGAATTTCTGAAGCATTATATTCTAAATCTTTTGTTCTAGTTATTGTACACTTAAATCCATAGCTTGTATCTCCTGAATTTGTTACCAATTTTATTTTTATACCATTATCATTTAACAATATAGTTTTTCCAGCAATTTCGTCTCCGCCATATCTTTTTATTAGGACGTCCTTTGTGTCATATAAATAAATGTAACTATTCCAGTCAAAACTTGTTCTATTATCAAAATAAATCTGTATCGCTGTCTCTTCATCAAATTTTGCTTCATAAACTTTTTCTGTACTTGCTTGATATGGGTGATCAGACTCTAACAATAATTGATTATCGTATGTTATGTTTGTAATCTTAACATTTTCAGCAGGCATATAGAAGTAATTTCCTGTTTTTGTTTCTCCATTTACTTCAAATCCACTTACTTGTTTTGAAGTATCTTTGCTGTTTAGTGTTACCCTTTGGTTTTCATAGGCTTCGGATATAGTTTCAATATTACTGTCATCTACTTCAATTTTATAACTATTTAGTTTTTGTCCCTTCCATATAATAAATGGATTTGATGGTGCACCCCAAGGGCTACCGTTTAGTGAATTTTCATCTTTATTTATTTTTATATATGTTAATTCAAAACACTTGGCAAATATATCTTCTCCCATAAAATATACAGAACTTGGCATCTTTACCCCTACCAAACCAGAACATCCTATGAATGCTCCATCTGTTATTATTCTAAGGCCTTCTCCTAATTCTGCATTTTCCATATTATAGCAATTGCTAAATGCGTTTTGTGCAATCATAAATAGTGTACTAGGCGTTTTTAAACTTTTAATACCCAAACAATAATAGAATGAATACGATCCTATCATTTTTACACCTTCTGGAATTACGAGATTTCCAAATTCAATGTTTCTACAATTATAGAATGCACGACATCTAATATATTTTAGTGTACTAGGCAATGTGATGGAAGTTAATGAAGAGCAATTAGAAAATGCATTATTTCCAATATCCTCTAAGCCCTCATTTAATTCTACACTAATTAAGTTAGAACAGCCACATATAGCACTATTACCAATCTTTTTTAATGTTGGTGGCATTATAATTTTGGTAATTTCGCTCTTATTTACAATTGCCGAATCCGAAATAACTGTTGTTCCATCTTTTACATTCAATGTAGTGTTTGAAGAACCAGTATCTTTATATGTATATAAAATATTATTTATGTATACAGAACCTGTAGATTGGCTATTTAACCATGAAGTTCCGTCAAATGCCGAGCTTTGAATATCGCCTATATTTCCTGATATATCTACTTTTGAAAGGTTTGTACAGCTATAGAAAGCTACTCCACCTATATAGTCAATATCATTTTTTATTGCTAACTCTTTTATGTTTGTATATTTGAAAGATGAATCACCTATATATTTTATATTACTAGGCATGTCACATTTTTCCAGCTGTCTGCAATTTTTGAAAGCATTCTCACCAATATACGTTACACTATCAGGTATACTCACGCTCTTTAAAGTCTGATTATCTCCATCACTATATCCCCACGAATATTTTATCATGTTTATAAATGCACCACCAGCTATTGCAGTCGTTCCATCCTTAATAGTAACACTTTCAGGAGTAGTTCCTTTATATCTATAGAAAACTTTTCCTAAGTAATTTTCTCCATTCGGCAAGTTTTCATAAAATTTAGTATTCCAAAAAGCATTATTTCCTATAACTGTTACGCTATCAGGTACAAATACATCTACAAGATTACTACAATTATAGAATGAAGCTACTCCTATTTTGGTTACACTACTTGGAATTGTTACTTTAGTAAGACCAGTGCATCCATAAAAGCTGGAATCTGTTATTTCTTTTAAACTATATGGTAGCTCTATGTCAGTTACTGAAGAGAAACCAACAAATGCTCCGCTAATTTTTGTTACAGTTGCAGGAAGCTCAATTCTTGTAATTCCTCCGTTTGGCAAATTTGAAATCCACCCATAATAATATGTATCATTAAATACTCTACTTATACTTCTATTAATTCCTTCACTATAGTTTTCTTCTCTTCCATAATCGTTTTTATCTTTATATTGAATATCTATAATATGGCACCTACTTGGAATTTTTAATATAGTATAATTTGCCATTTCTTTACTATAGCCTATAATTGTGTGATAATCCTCACCGGAATTAGGATCTTCACTAGCCCATATAAAAGCTGTTTCAGGAGTTATCTCTTTGTCCCATTCTTCCGGATCAAAATCCTGAACATATTCCACAGAATTAAAATCATCAGATACATTAAAAATGTATCCCCTAAACTCCACTCTATATATTGTTTCTACGATTGTTACTTTTGTATTTTCTTTTTCCTGATCATTTCTTGCAGATAATTTAATTTCATTCTCAAGTTCTGCTCTTATATCATTCTTTGTCATATTTCTTTCATAAGATTCTATTCTTACTTTTTGAGTAGCAAGTAAAACAATTTCTCTTGCATACTCTATATCTGTTGTGTTTACAGCCTGTTTTGTTTTATTTAAAATAGAGTCATTGCCCCAAAGAGCTGAAATCGAGATTCCAGCTACTAATAATATTATGACGATTGTTATAACTAACGCAATTAATGTTATTCCTTTTTCACTCTTGTATAATTTATTTCTCATAAAAAACCTTCCTCTTTTGAAATTACTTTCTATTCTGTATATTGAACATTAGATTCTATATAAAAATTATTGGATTGAAGTTTTATTGTAGCCATATATTTTATATTTCCAACATATTGTATATCTGTATTTGTAAGAGTATAATACACATTATATATTGTCTCATCTACTTGAACTATCTTTTCAATAGTAGGAACAATATAACTATCATAATCGTAATCAATTAGTTTATACATTCCGCTTAGAATATTCCAATGTATTTTCTAATGATTGATGTTCTTTAAAATTTACATTGTATGTATCTTTAATTATTTGTTCAAATTCTTCTGAAGTACAAGTTTTCTTCTTGTCCAACTTTAGTTTTTTAAACCATACCGTCATTTGATAATCTTTTATAGTAAATTCACTAGTGTCTTTAAAAGTATTAACTATATTGTGGTTTACAAAAAATAATTTATCCTCTATTTTTTGGATATCCTCTTTTTCCAAATTTGCACACATTTTTTTACTTACTTTAAAGGTTCCATCATAAGATGTTATTGTGTATTCATCTTCAATTTTGTTTTTAGTTTTTTCATTGTTATTAATACTAATTGTTGTAATAATAATTAATATTGCAACTATTACAAATATAAATACTGCTTTCTTTTTCATTATTTTCCCCTTTCATTTGTTTTGTTATAAATAACTTATATCTATATCACATTCTATAACTTTTTTGATTAATTTTCAACCATATAATAAAATCTTTTAAGTTTATTGTTGTAGGTTAGTCAATCATTTGTCGCAAATTATTTAAAATAACTACTTTGAGCACCTATATTGCAAATAACATAAGAGAGCACCTCCGATATGTTTGTTTTTCGTCATTTAAACAATATCATTTTTGTGCTCTCTTTTCAATATTTTATTTTCAATGTCCTTGTGACATATCTATTTTAAACCTATATTTTTGTATCCATAATCATTTACAGACTTTGACTTTATATCTCGTATCTATTTTGTCTATTATTTTTTTCAAATTTATCTAATATTAGTGTAATCCATCTTATTACCGAAAATTCTGCTATTGCAAATAGTGTAACTAGTGCAGCTGCACGCTCTGATATTGCTTTTATTGCAAAGAAGTTTGGCATAGTGTTGATTGTTAAAATAATTCCTAGAATACATAGTACCATAACACTTGCTCTATATTTATTTAGTGGTCTAATTATTTTATACAGTATTAAAAATCCTCCTGTAAAAAATAAGTAACTGCAGGCTGTTGTTATTTCTAGCCCTCCTACATTAAACAATACAGAAAATCTAACCATAACCACAATTGCTAAAAATGATGTTATTGCAGCAGGAAGTGAATTTTTAAATACTTTTCTTAAGAAATTGCTGTTTTGCTGTTTTTTCTGATTTTCTTCAAATGTTAGTAAAAATGCAGGTATTCCAATTGTAAATGCACTACCTAATGATACTTGGTTTGGCTCTAGTGGATATTGCATTGCAAAAATTATTGAATATACAGAAAGTAACAAAGAGAATATATTTTTATATGTAAATAATGATGCTGACCTTGTTATATTATTGATGTTTTTTCTTCCCTCATAAACTATGTCTCTCATATTTCCAAAGTCTGAATCAAGTAATACAACTTGTGCTGTTTCTCTAGCTGCATCTGAACCAGATCCCATAGCAATTGAACAATCGGCTTCTTTCATTGCTAAAATGTCGTTTACTCCATCACCTGTCATTGCTACTTTTAATTTATGTTCTTTTAAAGCCTGAATTATTTGCTTTTTCTGATTAGGATTTACTCTGCCAAAAATAGTATATTTTTTTACTGCTCTTTTTATATCTTCATAGCTTTCTAACTCTCTACAGTCAACATATTTTTCATATCCTTTTATTCCTGCTTGTTTTGCAATTGATGATACTGTAATTGGATTATCGCCTGATATAACTTTAATTTCAACTTTTCTGTTGTCGAAAAATTTAAAAATTTCTTTTGCATTTTTTCTTATTTCATTTTTTAAGCTTATAAATAGAATAGGAACGATTTTTTTATTTTCTTCTTTAACAAATGCAAGTATTCTTTCTCCATTTTTTGCTTTCTTATTAAGCATATTTTCAAATGTTTTGTCTAATAATATTTCTGGTGCTCCTAATTTATATGTTAAGTTTTCATCAATTTTAATGAATGAAAATTTATTTTTTGAATTAAAATTTTCTTTGCTTATATTAGATAGTTTTTCATAAGAAATTCCATCTAGCTGTTCTTTTATAGAATCCATTGTTATGTTATTGTCATCTATTGTATTAATATATTTAGCAAGAATTTCTAATTTTGAATTTTCTCTTTGTTTGATTAAACTATCTTCTTTTTCATCAAATATGTCTAATACTTTCATTTTGTTATTTGTAATTGTTCCTGTTTTATCAACACATAGAACATCAACTCTTGCAAGGCTTTCAATGCTTTTCATATCGTGAAGGATAATTCTTTTTTTAGCAAGTTTTCCTGCACTTATTGCTAAAGCAACTGTTGTTAATAAGTATAATCCCTCTGGAATCATTCCAACTAATGCTGATACCATTGAATTAACACTTTCTTTATAAGAGTTTCCATTTACTTTATAAGACTCCCAAAACAATAGTAAACCAATCGGAATAATTACTATTCCTGCAAATTTAACAATTTTGTCAATCGCTGAAATCATTTCAGATTTTGTTTCTTTAATTTTTTTTGAATCTTTCATTATTTTTGCAGAAAAAGACTCATCTCCAACATTTGTAAGTTTTACAACTGCTTTTCCAGATACAACAAAACTTCCAGACATGAGATTTGAATTTATATCTTTTTCAATTTCATCCTGTTCGCCTGTTAATAAAGATTCGTTCACATATATTTTTTCTGAAACTACTATGGCATCGGCTGGAATTTGATTTCCAGCCTCTAAAAGCACATAATCTCCTTCAACAAGATTTTCGGAGCTTATTTTTTCTTTTTTACCATCTCTTATTACAATATAATTACTTTTATCTAGTAATGATAATTTATCTAATGTAATTTTTGCTTTTATTTGTTGAAAAATTCCAATCAAAGTATTTATCGCTACAATAATCAAAAATGTTAAATTTCTATATGATTGTGATGTGATAAGTAATATTGCTAATATTAGAAAAATCAAATTAAAATATGAGAATATATTTTTGCTTATTATTTTAAGAGTGCTTTCATTAGCCTTAGTTTTTATTTTATTTGTCTTTCCATGTTTTATCTTTTCTTCTACTTCTTCCTTAGTTAAGCCTTTTAATTCATTCATAATTTTATTTTTGTATTATGCCTTTCTACTTTTATTATTCTCATATTTTCTTAATCTTAAAGCATTTAAAATAACAGTAAGACTACTAAATACCATTGCCAAACTTGCAATCATTGGATTTATAGAAATTCCAAAAGGTTTTAATACGCCTATGGCAATAGGTATCATTAAACAGTTATAGAAAAATGCCCAAAATAGGTTTTGTTTTATATTTCTAATTGTTTTTTCACTAATTGTAATTAATTTTAGTATTGAATTCAAATCATTTTTTGTTAAAATAACATCACTTGAATCCATTGCAATATCTGTTCCACTTTTTACGCTTACCCCAATGTCTGCATTTGTTAGTGCAGGGCTATCATTTATTCCATCTCCACACATCATAACCATATTTTCATTTTCTTTTAATTTCTTTATGGTATCTGCCTTTTGAGATGGTAGTACATTTGAAATTACTTTACTTATTCCAAGTTCTTCGCCTATTTTTTCTGCGGTTTCTTTATTATCTCCTGTTAACATTATAGTTTCTATATTATGATTTTTTAGCTTACTTATAACATCTTTTGCATTTTTTCTTACTATGTCGTTTACTCCTATCAATGCTAAAATTTCTTTTTCATTTGCAACATAAACTATACTATTTCCATTGAGCGCTAATAATTTTTCATCTTCTAAATGATTATTTTCAATAGCAAATTTTTCTATTATTTTTCTATTTCCTAATATTATTTTTTTATTATCCACTTCACCAGTTAATCCATATCCTGCAATGTTTTCAATGTTCTTTACACCTAATTTTGAAATTTTATTTTCTTGCATATACTCTGAAAATGCTTTTCCAATAGGATGTGTTGATGTTTCTTCAATACTTCCTGCAAGTTTTATTAATTCCTTTTCTGATAGATTGCTGTAATTGTATATTTGTGAAATTCTTAATTTTCCATAGGTTAGTGTTCCTGTTTTATCAAATACCACAGTGTTAATTTTTGAAGCATTTTCTAATATTTCGCTCTTTTTTACTAATATTCCATTACTTGCGCATATCCCCTCACTTATAACTATTGCAAGTGGTGTTGCTAAGCCTAAACTGCAAGGACAAGCAACTACTAATACTGTAACAAATGTACTTAATGCTGTTCCAAAGTCATACCCTAAAGTTAAATAAATAATAAAACTTATTATAGCAATTATAATAACTACTGGAACAAAATATCCTGAGATTTTATCAGCAATCTTTGCTATTGGTGCTTTTGTATTACTTGCTTCTACAACCAATTTTACTATTTCAGATACTGTTGATTCTTTTCCAATTTTTTCAGCCTTATATTTTATAAAACCATCATAATTCAAACTTCCTGCTATTACTTTATCTCCAACATTTTTGGTTGCAGGTTTGCTCTCTCCTGTAATAAAAGATTCATCTAAATGCGTTTTTCCTTCTATTATTTCACCATCTACTGCAATTTTATCTCCTGCCTTTGAGATTAAAACATCACCTTTTTTTATCTCATCAAGAGTTACTTCTTTTGGGATTCCATTTACTTCAATTATTGCTTTATTGGGAGTAATTTCAACCAATTTCTTTATTGCATCTTTTGTTTTATCTTTGCTTATTCCATCAATATATCTTCCAAGTTTAACAAAATAAATGACTATTGCAGCTGATTCAAAATATAAATTCATTGTATAATGCATATGACCTTTTATTATCATATACATTCCATATAAACTATATAAAAAGCTACTTACAACTCCAATGGCAACAAGTGTATCCATATTAGGAATTTTATGAATTAAATTTTTATAACCATTTTTTAAAATATCATATCCATATCCAAAAAAAGCAATAGTTAAAATTAATAAACATATAGCATAATTTATAGGATTATATTCTGCACTTAAAAATTTAAAAATTGGCAATCCAATCATATGCCCCATAGATACATACATAGTAATTATTGCTAAAATTGTAAAAATAATAAATTGTATTTTTTCTTTTTTATTATTTTTTTCTATATCAATTTTTTTAAATTGTCCTAAACTTTTAAAGCCTGCTTGCTTTACATATTTTTCTATTTTTTCTTGATCTAAAATTTGCTCATCATAAGTTACTGTAGCATTTGCCATTACAAGATTTACATTTGCCTCAAAAATTCCATTCTGTTTATTCAGGTATTTTTCTAATCCATTAGAACACGCACTACACGTCATTCCATCAATCGCTAATATAATGCTTTTCATATTATTGTTCCTCTACAATTTCAAAACCAAGATCTACTATTCTTTCTTTAATTTGATTAACATCTATATTATTTTCATATTTTATTGTTACTATTCCAGTATTATGATTTGCATCTACGCTTTCAACTCCACTAATTTCTGATAGAGCTGTTTTAACTCTATTTTCACATCCTTCACAAACCATTCCATTTATTTTAATTTTTAATTCTTTCATTTTATATCATCCTTTCTTTTATTTATTAAATACTCCATAAGTATTACTAACTTATTTATTCTCTTTTCTTCTTTTCCTCCAACTAATTATAATAATATTTTATTTTCTTTAGTTGACCCATTTATTGTATTATGAATATTAAATCAATTATCTGCTTTTAATATTTATTTTACATCACTTAAAAATTTAAAGATTTTATTATAATATGTATCTGGCTCTTTATATCTTGATTCAGTATGGCCAGCACCATGTATTATAAATTTATCTTTCTTACAATTAGCTGCTTCATATAATTTTTCACACATATACTCTGGAACAAAGTCATCATTATCTCCATGAATAAATAATATTGGAACAGTTGCTTTTTTCACTTGTTCTAGTGCAGACGCTTCTTTAATGTCATATTTTGCCCTGAAATTTGCAACTATTTCAAACATATTTAATACTGGAAAAGATGGCAAATTAAATCTAGCCTTAGCTTCTGATGCAAATATATCCCATACTGATGTATAACCGCTGTCTTCTATTATTGCTTTAACATTGCTTGGAAGTTCATCTCCTGATGCCATGAGTACTGTTGCAGCTCCCATTGACGAACCATGTAATACAATGTTTGCATTATTATTTTGTTTTATGATTAATTCTATCCAACATTTTAAGTCATCTTTATCCAGCCATCCCATTCCTATATATTCTCCCTCGCTTTTGCCAGTGGCTCTCATATATGGAATTAGTACATTGTAGCCTTTTTCTGAAAAGTGCCTTCCTATTGAAATTACTGATTCTGGATTTGAGCGGTAACCATGTAGAACAATTACCCAGTCGTTAATTTGTTCATCTCTTATGTATTCAGTTCCTTTTAAAGTTATTCCATCATTTGCAGTAGTCTCAACCTTTTCATTTTTTATGGTGCTTGTCCATTGACTAGCAAGTTGTTTTTCTTCTTTTCGATTTTCTTCTATGATTTTTTCTGTTGCATTATCTATACTTGCCACTTCTATTGCTTCTTTATTTTTTACTTCTCTATCTCCACCGTTTCCAGTTCTTAATATAGCATAATTAACAAAATAATTTCCTATTCCTATGGTTGCTAGTATTATAATTGTAACTATAATTAGTAGTGCAATTAATATTCTTTTTATAATTTTTTTCTTTTTCATGTGTAGTTCCTTTTACAATTTTTTTGAACATTATATCATAAAAATTATAAAATTATTAGAGCTGACTAATTAGTATAAAAAGTAAATTATACAGTTAGTTTTTATACTCAAACTTTTTACTTTATATGCAAAATTTTTATAATTTCAATTGCTTCATCTGCCTCATTTTTTTGTAGATTTTGATTAATTACTACAATATTTTTGTTGGTACCTATAATAATATCTTTCCATACTTCATCACCTGCATAGTATCCAACAATAGCTTCATTTCCATTATTTAAAGTTATATTTTTCGATGTTCTTTCAGTTCCACAGACTCCAAATTTTTCTTTATAAAAATATATCATTGCATACTTTTCTTCATCATTCTTATAGAGTTTTAAAGCATAGTTGTAATTATCAGTTTCTGCGACTTGCATTTCTTTATAATTCCAGTCACTTGGAATATCTAGTTCTATTGTAGTATCTCCAATTGTTTTAGAGTATTTTTCTTCTTTTACTATATTTTCGTCTTGGTTTGTTTTTACTATTACTGAATATTTTTTACCCCAAGTTCCAAATACTACTTCCTCACCATTTTTCATTCTGTTAGAATCAATCAAATACATTGTCCCTACTACTGTAACTGCTATAATTGCTATAATTGCTAGTATAATTATTGTTTTTTTCATATATTCCCACCTAACCTTTCTACTATTTAGACAATTTATCTCTTTGTTTTAGTTGGTATTTTGTAAAAATAATTGCAAAAATTATTGTTAGCATAAAAAATATTGCTGAGGCTACCATTAATCCTACTGCTGTATAATTTGCTGTATTTTCATTAACATTTTCAATAACTGTAGTGGCATTTTCATCTTTTACTTGTGAATTTAGTTGTGTTTTTTCTGCTTGCTCATACTGTTGTTTTTTATCTTCATCTGTAGAAAATTCAGTATTTTTTATTATATTTTCTTCTTGAATTGGAGGAGTTTCCTTTTTCTCATTCTTTATAGCAAAAATGCTTGATATAAACGAAATTATAAACATTGTAAAATTGCTTAATAGTAATGTTAATGTATTTACTGCTTTATAATATCTCCATTTCACTGTTCCTGTTGGTATATTTAAAATCTTTCCTATTTCTTCAAAAGAACAATTTGAAATTATTTTCAAAGAAATAATTTCTTTTTCATTATCATTTAGTTTGCTAATTAATTTATTATAATTTTCTTTTTCTATTACTTTATCTAATTCATTGTTATCATCTTCAATTTCATATATATTATCTAAATTAATATTATTTTTATTACTTTTTAAATAATTTAATGCTTCGTTTCTGGCAACAGAATATAGCCAACTAGCCTCATTTCTAGTTGGGAGTTTTTCTTTGTTCATTGAATATATTTTCTCAAATACCAATTGCATTACATCTTCTGCATCATTTTTATTTTTTAATATGCTGTATATAATTTTTAATACTAATTTATCATATTTACTATAAAATTCTTCAAATGCAATATTGTTATTATTTTTTATCTCTGCAAAAAGATTTTTTAACTCTTTTACATTTATTTTTTCTGGCATAAGTAGTCCCTTTCATTTTTTATATTTATAACATATCTCAAAAATAAAGTAAATATTATAAATAAAAAGCCTAGTTCATACTGTAGGTTAGTCAATCATTTGTCGCAAATTATTAAGCTAAATACTTTGAGCACCTATATTGCAAATAACGATTCTTCTTGACTTTTATATTTTTTTATGAATTCCCTGGGTCTCAACCAACCTAGTGGTCTCATATTCTTTCTTTTTGCTTGGTGTTTTTTGTATATTCCTAATCTTTGCATTGCATGATACAATCCTTGTATTGTTCTTTTCTTGTATTTTTTCTAAAATTTCATTCAATACTTTTTCTCTATCTCTTGAAGGATCAATATATTCTATCCCATATTTAGGACACTCTATTTTCAACCTTTCATTACACTCATACCAATCTTATGCATGTTCTAGTAAATATTCTCTTGGCAATTTATATGTCCAGCTTTCTTTTATATCATTCATAATGCATTGATTTACTATATATTGCTGTCCACCTATTTTTTCTTTAAGCCCTTCTTATTTTCTTTTTCTAATTCCTTCAAGCTCTTTTTAGGTGTAGGTAATTCTTCTGGCATAGTTCCGCCCTGCTTGTTTAATAGCTTTTACTTCTTTTCTTGGATCTCCATTTTGTGCTATAAGATAACAAGCATAACGAGTTAATTTATAATCATTGATTTCTTTTTCAGCATTTTTTGGCATTCTTATCGTTTTCCTGACGTCAGGAAAATGTTCAACCACACTAATTCCAGTATTTTCGCAAGCTATTTTAGCTTTTTGGATTACTTTTTCAAAATTCTCCCATTTATTATACTTCAGTACTTTTTGTAGTTCTCTAGCATACCAATATTCAATTCCATTTTCATCAATATGTTTAATACTTTCAAAAGTTTTATTTTCATTATTCATATTTTTCATTATATCATCTCCAACTCAAAATTGTACAATTATTATAAAACATTTGTTTGTATTTGTCAATTATAGTTCATAAAAATTTTTGACCACTTTTTTAAGATTATTGTACAAAATAGACATATTGAAATAAAATTTATATATAATAAAAAACAGCTATTGCAAATAACGATTCTTCTTGACTTTTATATTTTTTTATATTAAAATTTTATAATTTTCTCCCAAGGTAAGTCTTTTTTTCCAAAATGACCATAGTTTGTTGTTTTCCTATAAATTGGTCTTTGTAAATCTAGATAATTTATTATTCCTCTTGGTGTTAGATCAAAAGTCTTGTTTATTTTTTCTACAATCTCTTCTTCAGAAATTGTATTTGTTCCATAAGTGTTTACATATATTGATACTGGTTTTGCAACGCCAATGCTGTATGCTATTTGTATTTCACACTTTTTTGCATAACCATTTGCAACAATATTTTTTGCAATATGTCTTGCCATATAAGAAGCAGAACGATCTACTTTTGTAGGGTCTTTTCCAGAGAAAGCTCCACCACCATGTCTTGCAGCTCCTCCATAAGTATCTACTATTATTTTTCTTCCTGTAAGTCCACTGTCTCCAAGAGGTCCACCTATTACAAATCTTCCTGTAGGATTAATAAAATATTTTGTGTTTTCATCTAACAAATTCGCTGGAACTATTGGCTTTATAACTTTTTCAATTATATCTTTTTTTAGAACATTCATGTCAACATCAGGCAAATGCTGTGTAGAAACAACAATAGTATCAACTCTTACAGGCTTATCTCCATCATATTCAACTGTAACTTGCGTCTTGCCATCTGGTCTTAAATAATCTATTATTTTTTCTCTTCTAACTTCGGTCAATCTCTTAGAAAGTTTATGTGCAAGTGAAATTGGAAGAGGCATCAATTCCTCTGTTTCATCACAAGCATATCCAAACATTAAACCTTGATCCCCTGCTCCTTCAGACTTAACATCTTGTCCTTCCTTATCTTCAAGGGATTTATCAACCCCTTGCGCAATATCTGGAGATTGTTTTGATAAATTTATGTATATCTTACAAGTTCTATAATCAATATCATACTCGCTATCAGCATATCCAACTTCTTTTATCGTATCTCTTACAACCTGCTCTATATCAACATTTGCAGTCGATGTAATTTCTCCAGTTATATAAATTTCTCCTTTACCCGCAACAGTCTCGCAAGCCACTCTTGCATTCTTGTCTTTTGCTAAATAACTATCCAAAATACTATCTGATATATAATCACATAGCTTATCTGGATGTCCTTCTGTAACACTCTCTGATGTAAATAATCTTTTCATATTCTCCTCCTTTTATACGATTAACCACTTTCGCTCATTAATGACGTCCTTTTTTGGGCGAAAACTATTACTCAATTAGACTTTAATAATATCTTCTTCAGTAAATCAATTTAATTAAAATATTTTTTTAATCTTTCTATAAAAACTAAAAAACTCTGTACTAACGTAAGTACAAAGTTTAACGATTCTTAGAAATCATCATTCAAAGTACATTTCGTAGCTTTGTCGGTATTAGCACCTAACTTAATAGGTTGCTGTGGAGTCATAAAGCCGATTCTCTCGTCCACTCTCGATAATATATATATTACAAAATCTATTATACTAATTAAAAATATTTATGTCAAGCTATATTTCTCTTAATTTTACATTTGCTATCATATATTTTTAAGCATAAAGCCTAGGATACTTTTTTGTACATATAAGGCTTATAATTTGCTTTTTTTCAGTCTTCGTTCTCTTTTCGCCCAAAAAGGGGCGTCCCTATTGGGCGAAGTTATACTACGTATTCTATTTGGTTATTCGGAAAATATTTTTGCATTTCTCCTCTTAAAAATTTTTCTCCTTCTTCACGTATATAGTCTTTATACATGTATTTTCCTCTACCACGACCTCTCATTAATTCTGGATTATACAAATCTATGGCATTGGGAAATGCTTCTGTATTTATTGCTCTATGAACAAAGCTGTATGTCATAAAAATAATTTCGAAAAATGCTTGTTTCTTAGCTTTTTCGTTTAAATTTTCATACAAATATTTTATTAAATTTGAATATAGCTCTTTCCAATTTTCTACCAATATTACAGGTGCTATTAAGATTCCGATAGGATAATCAGCATCTGCTAATTTATTTATAGCCTGAACTCTATTTTTTAACCTTGATGTACCAAATTCAACTTTATTGATGATTTCCTCTGGATTTACACTTATTCTAATTGTAACTTTTCCATTATGTTTTAAAGGAAGAATATCATCTACCATATCAAACTTAGTAGGAAGAGTTAAATGTCCCTTCGGAGTATTTGCAAAATTTTCAATCGTCCACACTAAATTATTTGTGATTGTATTTTCTAGAATTAAATCACTGTTGCTTCCAATTTCAAAAGTTAAATCTTTTTCTGAATTTTGTGCAGTTCTTATAATTTTATCTAACATCTCTTCTCTATTTACAAATAATCTTAGATATGCACATTTATTATAATTACATACCAGGTAGCAATACATACACATCGCTGTACAACCAGAAGATGTATATGGAACTAGAAAATCAGATGTCTTGTGATTTGGAACAAATTTGTGTGTTTTTCTAACTCCTATTATCAGATTTCGCTTCATATCCGCAAAATCCTTATTTTGCTTTTTTCTCATTTCTTCAATATTATTGTGATTATCAATTATTACTTTTGGAACATCAGCATATTTTTCTAATAGTTCTCTTCCAAGTACATAATTTTCAATATTATTTTCACAATATAAAGCCTTTGGCTTAAACATACTAATCACCCATAATATGTTATCCAAAAGCTTATATTTTAAACATTTATTCAAATAAATTAAGTATTTCTTCTTTTGACACTTTAACTTTTTCAGTATGCTCATTTTTTAAGCATACAGTTATCGCAAAATTTGCGACAACTGTATTATCATCTTTTAATTCTTCCTTCAAAATATTTTTCACTACTAAAAAACAGAACATTTTTATTACTTTATGTTTAATGGCTGTTGCAAATTCTGCAACAGCCACTCTTTTACTATAACCTTATTTAACTGCAAATTCTTTGCTTTTTTCTACTATACTGCATATTAAGTCTACAACATTGTCTATTCCAATAGAATCACTATTTACACAAATGTCATAATTTGATGGGTTTTCCCATCCTCTTTCTGTATAGTACTCATAATGATTTGATCTTAATTTATTTATTCTATCAATTTCTTTTGCAGCTTTATTTTCGTCCATATGATAAAATTCAGTTGCTCTTTTTATCTTGTTTTCCATACTGCTACTTACAAATATTTTTAAGACATTTCTTTTGTCTTTTAATATAAAGTCTGCACATCTTCCAACTATTACACAAGATTCTTTATCTGCCAATTCTTTTATTAAGTTTGACTCTTGTATAAATAGTTCATCTGAATTATTCAAACCAGCATAATATCCATTATTGAAATTGTCAAAAACAGTCCTTTTTTGTTCATTGTCTTTTATATATTCTTCTGATAATCCTGTTTCTTCCGACATTTTTTCTATTATGTTTTTATCATATAGTTTAATACCTAATTTTTCTGCAACTAATTTTCCAATATATCTTCCACCAGAACCATATTCTCTTGCAATTGTAATTACAATTCCATTATCTGTTACAGCTGTTTCTGGGATTTCTTTTCTTTCTGCTTTTGCTGTTTCTACTCCATCAGTCTTCATGCTTTTTGTTTCTTTTACTAGAAGTATAACAGCCAATACAAATGCTAATCCATCTGCAACTGGTCCAGCACTTAGCACACCTATTATTCCATAAATGCTACTTAATATTATCATAGCTGGTATTAATATAACAATTTGCCTTGAAAGTGATAATATTGCACTCTTTGTACTTTTTCCAATTGCTTGAAAGAATATTCCTGATGGAATTTGAACACCATTACAGATGCAAAGTAATAAATATGTTCTAAATGCTAAACATGCAAATTCCATATATTTTGCGTCACCACTACCAAATATTAAAATTAATTTGTCTGGTATTGTTTGGAATAATATAAATGCAATTGCACTTATTACTAAACTTGATCCTAAAACAATTTTTAAAGTTTTCTTTACTCTGTCATATTTCTTAGCACCATAATTATATCCAAGTATAGGTTGACTTCCTGCAGCAATACCAATTATTATGCTGTTTAATATTTGGTTTATTTTCATTACAATTCCTAAAACTGTAATTGGAATTTCTGCTCCGTATTTGCTATTTGCTCCATATTTTCCAAGTAGGTTATTTTCCGCAGTCATAACACATACAATACTCATTTGAGTTATAAAGCTACTTATTCCAAGCATTGATACTTTTCTACATACTCCAGCTTTTAATTTAAAGCTTTCTCTTGATAATTTTATAGATTTAAATCTTTTAATGTATGCAACATTTAAAGCAAATGTAAGTACTTGGCTAATTACTGTTGCAATGGCAGCTCCTGCAACACCTTTATGGAATACAAATATAAATATTGGATCTAATATTGTATTTAGTATTGCTCCTGTAACCATACTAAACATAGCATATTTAGGGCTTCCATCTGCTCTAATTATTGAATTTAAAGTTGTCCCAAGCATAGAAAAAGGAAATCCAATTGCTATAATTTTTCCATATGTCATTGCAAAATCTCTTAAATTATCTGTGCATCCAAACAATTTTAAAAATTGTGGTAAAAATATTAATGTAATTATACAGAAAAAGATAGATACAATTGTTGATAATAGTATACCATTACCAATTCCTGTTTCTGCTTCTTTTTTCTTTTTTTCTCCAAGTTTTAGGCTCAAATACGCAGATGCACCATCTCCAAACATTAAAGAAAATGCTAATCCTATCATTACTAATGGAAATACTACGTTTGTAGCACCATTTCCTAAATATCCTACACCTTGTCCAATGAATATTTGGTCAACTATGTTATATAATGAGTTTACCAACATTGAAACAATGCAAGGAATAGAAAATTTTAATATTAGTTTGCCTATTTTTTCTTTTTCAAGTATATTTTCTTGTTCCATTTTTTATTTCATTCCTCCCCTTTTCTGCTTAAAAAGACACAAATCAGGTTGGAAAAGAACACTAAATTCTTCTCACAACCCTTACTCTCTTTTTTATCAGCTTGTCTATTATATCACTTAAAAAGAAAAAAAGTCAATTGAAATTTTTAATTTTTTTAGTCATAATTTTTAGTTTTTTAGTCCTAATTAATATTGGTATATTTCTTTTACTATAATGTTATTTTTTGAAATTTTGCCGTTTCTATAAAACTATAATATACTTCATTTGCTTCTGCTCCAGCTGTTGTGTCTGAAAATAACCAGTTTTTTCTGTGTACTGCAAATGGTCGAATTGCTCTTTCACATTTTTGCTTTATCCATTCATCTGGTGCTATATTTGGTGCAAGTTACTCTTCAATTATATCTTCCTGCTTGAACATTTCGGCTATTATTTCTGCGTATGTTTTTGGTTCCATTTTTGTTCCATTTTCTCTTTATTTTTTCTGCAATAATAATACCTCAAAAGCGCTTACTTAATTGATTCATTTTTTTCTTCTTTCCTGCACAAAAAAAGTGTGCATAATCAAAATTTCTTTTGATTTTACACACTTATGTTTATACTCTCAAAAATATGGCATGTAAAAATTAATTTACACACCATATAATACACCATCGTTGGCGCATAGCCTTCTTTTTGTTTTCCCTCTGTCATAGAAGTTTTGAGTTCTTCTTTAGAACTCTTCGCCTCTATATCTCATGGTATCAAGTATAAAGTAGGGCGAGAACCACCACTGCTGCCGGAAGGATAGCCGTTGCCACGGCCAGAAGCCGGAACGCCAGAGCCCCTGTAGCTACAGCTTCCTCCTCTGCCTGCTCTGCTGTCGGTGAAGTACGCTTCTTGGGTAGATTCCCAACAGTTTCCGGCAAAGTCATAGATATTATTTGCCTTCCAGTTTTCACTAAATCCTGTATTTTGTTCTTTTCCATGTCCATCTGCAGTATTATCATAGTAATTTCCCCAAGCTGTTGAATCAGTTATGTCAAATTTAGAAGCAGCTAACCATTTACATGTTGCATCCCACTGCAATCCCCATATCATTCTGGTTTTTACTTTTGAACCACTAGCTAATGTTGTACAATTTTTATATAATGTATACCAATCTACATCAGTTTGAGTTGCTCCTGTCTTCTCACCATTTGCTGTTAACTCATACCTTCCTATATAAAATCCTTTATACTTCTCTAAACTTGCAATCATTTCTTCATATTCACTTACCATTGTCTCTGCCATATTTGCTACACTACTAAATCCTGCTTTCTTTACTCTTTCATCAGTATCTCCCCACGTTGAATTAATTACTATATCTGGCTCTCTAAAATCACTTGTATCTCCAGGCAATACTCTTGTTTGTCCACTTATTATAGCTGAATTTGTATATTTTGTAGTTTTTACTCCTGTTCTTCCTAAAAGTGCTTGGCCTGCTGTTACTGTTGTATACAAACTACTTGGTGTTTCTACTGGCACCCACACCCATTGGTTTCCTGCTAAATCTCTTCTTACATTTTCTTTTCCTTTATCTAATTCCTTATCTGCTACATTATCTGAAATAACAAGGCCTTTTGCTTTTGTTCCTCCCACGTAATAGTAGCCTTCTGGTATTACTACATTTTCTACTGTTGTTTGTGAACTTCCAGAGCCGCCTGAACTACCTCCTCCAGAATTTTCTCCATTTCCAGTATTACTTCCATTTCCAGAGTTTTCGTTTTCTGATATTAAGTCTTCCATTTCATCGGTTAACGCATTTACTGCTTTTTCAGTATTAACTTGTCCCTCTACTGTTTGGTTTCTTGCATCTTGTACTCTACTTATTATTCCATTTTGTCCTAGTACTAAGTTAAGGCTTATTCCAGCTAATATTAATAAAACTACTATTGTTACGACCAAAGCAACTAGGGTTATTCCGTTTTTCTTGTTTTTTGTTCATATTTTTATTATATAAATATAAACATTTTTTGTTATCTTCCATTTTCTTCTTCCTTTCGTTTAATATTTCTAGCTTTGTTTTCTAGATTTATTCTTATTATTTGCATTTTGTGTTCTTTTATTCTTTTTTCTTTTGTTTTAATTTTTTAGTTTTTCGCTTTTAATTATTTTTAGCTTTTAACTTTAAATATCTAATATCTATTTTAAAGTTTATGCTTTGGTCAATACTTAATTCTATAAACTTTTTATAGATATTAAATACTTGCTATTTATTTATATCATACCTCATTTAAAAATACAAGTGGGTAAAGTCCATAATTTTGATGCTGTTTTGCATACTTTTTCTAATTCTTCTGCTGTTAGCTCTCTGCACTGTCCTTCTCTTAAATCACTTGGTAGTTGTAAACCTCCCATTGAAATTCTGTGAAGTCTTACTACTTTTGCTCCAAAGCATCCAAACATTCTTTTAATTTGATGATATTTACCTTCTGTTATTGTTATTAAAGCCGTATTTTTGTTTTCTACTACAATTGTTGCAGGGCAACATATATGGTCTTTTAGAACAATTCCTTGTTTGAATTTTTCTTTCATCTCTTCTGTTATGTCTATATCTATTTGTACTCTGTATGTTTTTTCTATGTGTTTTCTTGGAGCTAATATGTTATGTGCAAACTCGCCATCATCTGTTATAATCATCATTCC
>CAKOVP010000010.1 GCA_934122035.1 uncultured Clostridia bacterium
GCATAAACATTCATAGCTGGTTTTCCATCTATTTCAACTAATTGTCTTTTTCCATTTAATTTTGTTATAATTCCAGAGTTTACTGTTTCATGATATGCTCCTGTATATTTGTTTATCATTGGTTTGTTTGTGTAGAAGAACGCTACAGCAACACCATCTGAGAAGCATTTATCATTTGTAAAGATTTTCCAATCTCCTGCAACTGCATCATCTGCTGCACTTCCTCCAAAGAATGGTACACATCCTATTACATCTTCTATACCTTTTACATATTCTTCTTCCTCTGCTGGAGAAGCTACCATATAAAAGTATGCAGGTGCTCTATCTGTTCCAACTTTAGCCATTGCCTCTTTTGCAACTTTTCTTCCTGTTTCTCTTGGATTTTTTCCACGCTCTGAACCTGCAACACCTACAGCTGTTTCGTTGTCTCCTATTGCAAGCATTCCAGCAAAACCGTCTTCAGATGAAATTACTCCATCTGGTACAATTATTGCTCCAGAAGATGTACATCCAATTATTGGAGCTGTTCCTAAAACAGATTTTGCTCCTTCTAATAATTTGTTCTGATTATATTTTACAGAACTAAATAAAAAGGCAACTTTAGTCTCCATTAGATCTACAACTGCCTTTTCTGCGCACGACTTACCAGCTACATAGCTGTCTTTATCTGTGCTATAACTAACATTTGATTTTAACATAATTTAATCCTCCTTGGTATATTTTGCTCCATTTTTCCTATAGTATGATTTAATTATATCAATAAGCAATGTTATATTCAACTTTTTTATCAAATGTAATAAAAATGTAATATTTTGAATTTATACAATTTTTTTTATCTTCTTTTCCTCCTCTTCTTCTATTATTGCATTTCTAATTGCAATGTTCACAATTAAGCATAAAGATATTCTATACTTAGATTTCAGCTCATAAATTCCATCTAGCAGACTCTCCCTTATTAAAAAAGATCTTGATACATACGACTTGTTTTTATTTTCATAAATATTTATGTCTTCTTTTTTTATTAATTCTTCTATTGCAGCATTAACCAATTTGCTAATTGACGCATCATATACGTCATTCGACAATCTTTCTAATTCTAAATATAAGTTCTCATCAATATCAAGCGTTCTACTAATCATTTTTTCTTTTTTATAAAATCTACTAAAACAAGTCATTTTTTTCACCTTTGTTCCAAATTATATATTTAAAGAATGATTATTATAACCACTATACAATGTGTAATTTTCCCACCATTGGTAGTGGTATATTTTTCAAATCTTTTAATATATAATTTTCTAAAATTTAGAAGGAGGTTTTAATATGAGTAACTTACATAAAAAATATTTACAATTAAAACAAGAAAATTGTGAATATAGTTATTTATTTAAATGTGGTATTTTTTATATATTTTTAGACGAAGATGCAAAAAGGTTATCTCCTATTTTAAGTTTAAAGTTAACTAATTTAAATAATTCTGTTGTAAAATGTGGTTTTCCAACCACACAATTAGATAAATATTTAGCCTATTTAAAATCTGCAAATGTTCCTATAAAAGTAATAGAATCGTATAAGAGTACTGCTGCATTTTCTGAAAATGATTATATTTATTTAAAAAAGTTCACAAATTTTATAAAGAGAATTTCCAAAATAAATGCAGATAATTTATCTATAAGCGAAGCTTTTGATTTATTACAAACAATATCTTTGGAAGGTAAGGAATTGCTAGGAGGTATTAGAAGTGGAAAACAATGATAATACATTATCTATATATCAAAAATATTTAAATCTTATTTACTACACTAATGATATTGTTCGAAAATTTCCAAAGTCTGAAAAGTTTGCACTAGTTGAAGAAATAAAACTTTCTTTATATTCGGGTTTACGTTCTTTAATGTTTGCAATAAAATTATATTCCAAAAAGGAAAAATTACAGAATCTTAATGAATTAGATGTTAATCTAAATTTACTAAAAGTTCAGGTAAGAATTGCTTACAAATACCGCTACATTTCTATGAGAAATTATGAAAGTTGGTGCGAATTAATAACAATTATATGTAATATGTTAGGAGCGTGGATTAATTCATGCCTAAAAAAATAAAAAATTGTTTTTATAAAAATTTAACTTTTGAAAAATTGTATGAAGCAAATTTACGTGCAAGAAAGCACAAAGTTTGCAAAAGTGAAGTTGTAAAATTTGAAATAAACTTAGAAAATAATTTAACAAATTTGCTTAACAAAATAAGAAATCATACTTATCATCTTGGAAAATATTATACATTTAAAGTCTATGAACCTAAAGAACGTACTATAAAAGCATTACCATACGTAGATCGAATTGTACATCAATGGTATGTTGAAGAATTCATAAAACCTAATATTGTTCCAAAATTTATTAGTACGACATTTGCTTGCTTAAAAGACAGAGGTACTCATAAAGCTGCATTAGAAGTTGAAAAGCAAATTAGAATTTGTAATCAGAATAATCCAAACTTTTGGATTTTAAAATGTGATATAAAAGGATTTTTTTATCATATTGATCCAAATATTTTATACTCAATTATGTGTAAGTATATTGCAGATGTTGAACTTTTAAATTTTACAAAGCTTTTAATTTTTGATGGAAGAGAAGAAATGGGAGCAATCGGAATCCCTATTGGAAACTATACATCACAATTTTTTGCTAATATTTATTTAAATGAGCTCGATCAATTTGTAAAACGAACTTTAAAAATAAAACACTATGTAAGGTATATGGATGATTTTATTTTACTATTGAATACTAAAGAAGAATGCAAATTAATTAAGCACACAATAGAAACCTTTTTGCATCAACAATTACATTTAGAACTAAACGCAAAATCAAAATATTACCCAAATAAAATGGGAGTTGATTTTTGTGGATATCGAATTTTTACAACACATAAACTTTTAAGGTTAAATAGTAAAAAGAAAATAAAGAAAAATGTAAAAAAATGGAACTATCTATATAAAAATAACAAATTAAATGTTGCCCAAGCAACAGAAAGTTTGAATTCTTGGATTGGCCATGCATCTCATTGTAATTCTTATACTCTTCAAAAAAAGATTATAAATAGTTGCAATTTTTTATTAACAGATAAAGCATATTCTCAGATGGAACAAAATATTTTTGATGATTTTATTAATAATTCTAATAGTAATTTATAAAAATAAGAAGTTTTGTAATGTCAAAACTTCTTATTTTTCATATTCTCGGATTTTCGCCACTTTACTACTAAAACGAAGAATACTATTTATGTGTTTATGATATTAAAACCTTGCTAATACCAAAGGAATTAAACTTCTTTGATACAAATCTTGTTGTAATTTCTATTATTTACTATAGATACTTTTTTCATTTCCATTAGTACTTTATAAATAATGTGTTGTATTTACTCTCGGCATAGTCCTTGAACATATGCCCTGCTGAGACAGGTTTCTAAAAAAACCTTGTGTATCAGAGTGCTACACACCGGCCAACACAACACGGAACGAATTGTTGTTGTTGTCATTACCATTAGTGTTGTTCGAATTGAACACACCTGCATTAGAACCATTATTGTAATTGCCACCGCGTTTGAAGAACGGATTGCTCGAATACAAGAAGTTCGAGTAGTAATAGCTTAATCCCTAATTTTTATTTTTTTGGGGTGCCTTACGGCACCCTTACAAAAGTTATTTCTTCTGCTATATTTTTACACAAATCTCTGCCATATTTCCCATAGTGGCTTTATGTTTACTTGCCCGTATTTAATCCTATCTACAGTCACTTATTCAGTGCCGAATAAAAGGAATTTAGGAACAAGTGTTCAAAGTGCTACACACCGGCCAACACAACACGGAACGAACTGTTGTTGTTGTCATTACCATGAGTGTCGCTCGAATCGAACACACCTGCATCAGAACCATTACCGTAATTGCCACCGCGTATGAAGAACGGATAGCTCGAACACAAGAAGTACGAGTAGTCGCTAAACCAGTTAGCTGTTCCAGATCCTGTGTATACCTCTTTAGTTGAATCTCCTGTCTTTCCTACTGTATATAGTAATGTTCCTGAATTTGTAGTACTATTGTTTGAGTACTTTGTTGCATATTTTGTACTTGCTTTTGTTGTTCCTGCAAATGAACTTCCATATGTTGTCTCATAATTATTTGAATCTGTGTCATTAAACGCTGCAACTCTCTCCCAAGCTCCTCCTGACATATCGTATATTCCATATGAATTTCCTGTTGTACTTGCTTCTACTCCTCCAGTTCCTGTTATAAAGCTTGAACTACCATTTATAGTTATTTCATTTCCATTTCTTCCGTATTGACTTTGTGTTAAGTATGCTACTGCTCCCCATTCACTATTTTTCATTAAATGACTTTCTTTATCCCTATCATAATTGTATGAGTTTGTATATGAATTTCCTATATTTATATTTCTCCAGCTTGATACCCCTGGTTTACTTACAGCTTTTACTGTACTTGATGTTGTTACATTTCCTACACTTGAACTTCCTGTTTCTGTATGGCTACCGTTTGTTTCCATGCTCATTTCATATTTTGCTACCCATATTCCAGATAATTGTGAATCCCATCCACCTAAATTTATGTCTGTTTCGAATGCTGGGTGTACTATATAACTTTTTCCATTACTAACTACTGTTTTTGCTCCTGTGTCTAATGCATATTTTACTTTTTTGTCTGATGCACTCCACATTCCGAATCCATCATAATATCCTGTTGCATCTGTGCTTGATTGACTTGAATAATATGTTATTCTATATGCGTATCTTGGTATCCATACAAAATAGCTTCCATCGTTCTTTGCATTTGCCCATTTACTTGTTTTTCCATCTGTTGTTCCTGTTTGTGCTGTATAACTATACCATTCTGCATTTGTACTTGGTGTTATTTCTGTTGTTCCATTCCATGCCACTTTTGTCATTCCACTCATCATTACTGGCTCTAATGGATTACTTATTACATTATTATTTTTATCTAACCATACTATATCTATTCTTCCATATGCGGTTGAAAAACTTACTGATGTATCTGTTGTTGTTGTTTCTGGTTTTTCTGTTGCTGTTCCATTTCCACTATTGCCTCCATTATTTCCACCATTGTTTCCATTTCCGCCTTCATTTCCTTTTATGTATGCTTCCATTTCATCTGTTAATGCATTTATTGCTTTTTCTGTATTTACTCTTCCTTCTTCTGTTTGATTTCTTGCATCTTGTGCTCTTGTTATTATTCCATTTTCACCTAATACTAAATTTAAGCTTATTCCTGCTAATATTAACAATACTACTATGGTTACTACTAACGCAACTAGTGTTATACCTTCGTTTCCTTTCTTTAATTTTTTCTTTTTCATTTTTTTGTTTTCCTCCTTCTACTTTTGTTTTTTTAAGCTTTGTGCTTAATGTTTTAATTATAACCGTATACAGCTTATTTTGTTGCTATACATCTCATATTATAATTCTTTATAATTTTTACATTTTTTATTATAAAATACCGTTTCCAAAAAATCAATACATTTTTCAATATTTTTCGATTTTTTTTAGGGGTAATACCCCTACTTTTTGTCATTTTTTGGCTTAAAATTAGGGGTTTCGCCCACTTTTATTAGTATAAAATTTATGATATTATATAATAATAACTTTATAAGAGGTGTAAAAATGAAATCTCAAAATAATGAATTTGAAAACGAAAAAAACAAGACTGTTACTGAGTCTTTAAAATCTAATAAATCTAAAAAAACAACTAATGATACTATTGATGCTAAATCTTCTGACAAGAAAAATGTTAACAAGAACACTAACACAACCCCCAAAAATTCAAAAAAGAAGAAGGATAAAATGGACAAAAAAGAAAAAATTTCTAAACCAGAAAAAGTTTCAGAAAATTCTGATAGTAATACCACTTTGGATAAAACATTAAAAGATCCAGAGCAAAAGAACGCTGGCAAAAAGCGTGGTAGGCCACGTAATGTTGACATTAGCAAAACCAAATACTTAAAAGTTGGAAGATATAAACAAGCTCCTAAAGTTACAAATGATGATGTAAAAAGAGTTTTCGAATCTAAACTTAGAAAAAAAAGATTAGTATTAGGACTTACTCAGATAGAAATGGCAGATAAGATTGGTATGTCTGTAGATTTTTATAGAGATATAGAGTCTGGTAGAAATACTGGCAGTATTGCCACTATGCTTAATTTGTGTAATGTTCTTAAAATTCCACCAGATCAATTTTTCGAAGATTTATTAAACGACTTAAAAAAACAATCTAGAGATTATAATATTCAGCAATATTTTAGTAATTTCTCTAATAAGGATAGATTAGCTTTAAAGAGATTAATTATTTATATGGATAAATATTATAATCAAAATGATTAAAATAAAATACTCGCCCAAAAAGGGACGTCCCCTTTGGGCGAGTACTTTATTTTATTAAAAATGCTGCATATAGCGGTATAGACTTTAGAGTTAAATTATTCTTCATCTTCATATGTTTTTGGTGGAATTTGAATTGTTTTTAATAAATTACATTTATAAATTTCGTCAATGAGTTTCTGACTAGATGTTGTCATCAAAGATTCTTCAAAGTCCATTTGGATACATGTATTCCATTTCTTTGTAAAAATATCAAGTTTTTTCACGTTTTTTGGAGATGTTTTTATACTTTTTTCACATTTTTTGGAGATCATTGTGCGTATTTTTACACGTTTCTAGGAGATGTTCATTTTTTAAAGCATCCTTGCCCCTTTGTGATGAAATCATAACTACAGGTAAAAACGTGGTTTCTTTAAGGAAAAAAGCCTAAATAGCTATGTTGCTTCTGCTATTTAGGTGATTTTTTATTTTAAATTATAGTAGTATATTTTTGATTTACTGGTCTCTAATATTTTTTATCTTATGTCTTTTTATCTTGCATCTTTTTACCTTGCATCTTTTTAAGAGTAAAAAATTTACCTAAAAAGGAACATCTCTATTTGCGAACTTTACTTTATTAAAAATACTGCATATAGGTGTGTAGGTTTTATTAATTTTTACAAATTTTCTATTTGTTGTTCACTTAACCCTGTTAGTTGACAAATTTCTTCAATGCTCATTTTATCTTTTAATTTTTTTGCCATCATTGCAATTCCTTTCGAAATTCCCTGTGAAATACCTAGCAACATTCCTTCATTTTTAGCTGCTTTTTCTCTAGCTCTCATTTCTCTATTTATTATTCTTGATGCATTTGTCATATCTGTTTCATCTCCCTTCCCATTTTTTATTTTTTCTATAAAGTTTTTTATAATGTTTTCATTTTCTGTTCCCGTTAATTCATATTTTATTAATGTTTCCAATTGTTGATTATTTTCTTCTTTATCTCCATCTAAATTTTCCTGGTTGTCGATTACATCTTCTATATTTTGATATAGTTCTTCTTTTCCCTTTGAACTTTCTATTAGCATTCGTTCATATATTTCTGATGCTTTTTCGAGTCTTGGTTTAACATATGTAAAATAATATTCTTTTGTATATGTCATTATTTCTTTACCATCCATTGTTTTTAATCCAATTGGCTCATATTTTTGCATTTTCTTCACCTCACATTATAATATATATTTACTTATTAGTCAATATTGTATAACTAATTTTATCGTTTGCTATTTTATTATTTTTTAGTTATTGTATTCACAATTTTTATTATCTTTGGAATTTTTAGAATTAATTTCTTTTGATTTAATCTTTCTTCGAAGAAGTTTATTATTGAGGAGCTTTTCTAAACTTAAGCTTTTATTATTATATTCAATAAACAGCCATATTTCAAGTAAATTCGTACGTCAAATTTATACTAATTTTGACTTTTTCCAAACAAAATTCTAGCTATTACAATTGCAAATTAGTATTTTTTATTTGTATTACAAAAAGTTTTATTTAGTTCATATATAAGAAAATTCGCCCAAAAAGGGACGTCCCCTTTGGGCGAATTTTTTTTATTATTTAATAATTTTCATTGTTTTTTCTTGTTTTGTATGTTATGTCAACTCGACGTTCTTTTGCATCTACTGCTTCTACCTTCCTCTTCGCCAAGTCCCTCCTAGGAGCCTTTCGGCGCTTTTGTTTCTTTCCCTATTTTATTGTCCATGCTCCGTTTGTGTCTTTCTCTCCTGTTAGGACACTAGATGATAGAGAAACTAGGGGACGCAAACGATTACTGTTGTAATACTTGTTGCCAACCGAGCCGAACATGTTATGACCGTACATGTCCGTGTTCGCATAGCGAAGCCCGAAGCCAGCATCACTTGAGTCAGTAAGCACATAGCGCGAAGCAACCCAAAAGTAATTTGAATTTGCTAGTATTGCTGCTGCAGCTCCATAATTTGCTTCATTTATTGGTATATAATAGAATGTTTGTGTTACGGTTAATCCACTATCTCCTGCTGTGTCTGATGTTTCTGCTGTTGGCGTTGTATATCCTTTACTACTTTCTTTATATGGATCCACTGTTTTTACTATATCTGGCTGTGTTACACTTGTTGATGTGATTCCTGCTCCTATTTGACTTGCGTATAATTTTGGATATTGTTTGTTACTTGTATATGTTTTTGTTACTCCATATTTAACGGTGCTTCCAGAATATCCATTTCTTGCTGTGAATCCTGCATCAGTTAAATGTTTTTCCATATCTTCTAAGTTTATACTTCTTGCTTTTATTCCTTTGGCTGTATTACTATATAATTTTTCGCATATATCATTTAACAAATATACTCCATTGTTATAGCCTAACGCTCCTTTAAAATATACTGTATTGCTTGTTGGCTCTGCACTTACTATGTCTATTGTTCTTGTACTTTCGTCTTTATTTATTATCTTCCATTTTAATGTTGTACTACTTTGCGCTACTGTTTGATCGCTTGTGTAACCGCTTTGGGCTGCTGTTAATGTATTTCCTCCACTTACAACATCGTATGTGTATGCTACCTCGTCTCCTATGTTATATTTGCTTAAGTCGGCTGGTGTTCCTCCATTATTTCCATTTCCGCCTTCGTTTTCTTTTACGTATGCTTCCATTTCATCTGTTAATGCATTTATTGCTTTTTCCGTATTTGTTTTTCCCTCTGCTGTTTGATTTCTTGCATCCTGTGCTCTACTTATTATTCCATTTTGTCCTAATACTAAATTTAAGCTTATTCCTGCTAGTATTAGCAATACCACTATTGTTACCACCAATGCTACTAGTGTTATACCTTTGTTTCCTTTCTTTAATTTTTTCTTTTTCATTTTTTTGTTTTCCTCCTTCTACTTTTGTTTCGTTAAGTATGTAACTTAATGATAAATTATTTATACCATAGCAGTATGATAAAATCAAGTGATTTGCTTTATTTTATATCTTAAAATTTCTTCATATTTTTTTATTATTTTTTAACTTCAAAGTTATAAAATAGTATAACTTTTAATAAAAATTTAAAACTATACATTGTTATTAAGTTACATACTTAACGATAAAATTTATTTGTTTTTTATAATTTTTCGCTATAGCGAAATTTTTTTCATTTTTTTTTACTACAGTAATATATTTTAATTCTTGTTAGTTGATTTGTATCATATTTTTGTTTTTTAGAGATATAATATTGTAAAAAAGTTACTTCGCCCAAAAAGGGATGTCCCCTTTGGGCGAATTTGTTTTATTATTTAATAGTTTTTATTAGCTCTTTTTTATGTTAACTTAGCATTTTTTTGTTTCTACTGCTTCTACCTTCCTCTTTGCCAAGTCCCTCCTAGGAGCCTTTCGGCGCTTTTGTTTCTTTCCCTATTTTATTGTCCATGCTCCGTTTGTGTCTTTCTCTCCTGTTAGGACACTAGATGATAGAGAAACTAGGGGACGCAAACGATAGTAGTAGTTATTCGCGTCGCCATCCGAATCGAATATGCTGATACCGCCCACGCTCGTGCCCGCATCGCGAAGCCCGAAGTAAGCATGACTCGGGGTAGTATTCGCATAGCGCGAAGCAACCCAAAACCAATTTGAATTTGCTAGTATTGCTGCTGCAGCTCCATAATTTGCTTCATTTATTGGTATATAATAATATGTTTGTGTTACTGTTAATCCACTATCTCCTGCTGTGTCTGATGTTTCTGCTGTTGGTGTTGTATATCCTTTACTACTTTCTTTATATGGATCTATTGTTTTTACTATATCTGGCTGTGTTACACTTGTTGATGTGATTCCTGCTCCTATTTGACTTGCGTATAATTTTGGATATTGTTTGTTACTTGTATATGTTTTTGTTACTCCATATTTAACGGTGCTTCCAGAATATCCATTTCTTGCTGTGAATCCTGCATCAGTTAAATGTTTTTCCATATCTTCTAAGTTTATACTTCTTGCTTTTATTCCTTTGGCTGTATTACTATATAATTTTTCGCATATATCATTTATTAAATATACTCCGTTATTATATCCTAATGCTCCTCTAAAATATACTGTATTACTTGTTGGTTCTGCACTTACTATGTCTATTGTTCCTTTGCTTTCGTCTTTATTTATTATCTTCCATTTTAATGTTGTACTACTTTGTGCTACTGTTTGATCGCTTGTGTACCCGCTTTGGGCTGCTATTAATGAATATCCTCCACTTACTGTATCGTATGTGTATGCGACTTCATCTCCGATATTATATTTGCTTAAGTCGGCTGGTGTTCCTCCATTATTTCCACCATTGTTTCCATTTCCACCTTCGTTTCCTTTTACGTATGCTTCCATTTCATCTGTTAATGTATTCATTGCTTTTTCCGTATTTGTTTTTCCCTCTGCTGTTTGATTTCTTGCATCTTGTGCTCTACTTATTATTCCATTTTGTCCTAATACTAAATTTAAGCTTATTCCTGCTAATATTAATAGTACTACTATTGTTACGACCAAAGCTACTAGTGTTATACCGTTTTTCTTGTCTATTTTTTTTTGTTTTATTTTGTAAATATTTCTTTTTGTTTTCCATTTTTATTTTTCAACCTTTCTTTCCTTTCGTTTTGTATTTCTAGCTTTGCTTTCTAGATTTATTCTTATTATTTACATTTTGTGTTCTTTTATTCTTTTTCTTTTGTATTTTCCAGATTTTGTTTTTAGTCATATATTGACTATTGCTTGGTAAAAAAAATTTTTTTCTTACCTTAATTTTATTTTTGCCTTAAAATTTAATATCCATTTTAAAGTTTATGCTTTGGTCATATTTAATTCTATAAACTTTTATAGATATTAAATATTTATTATTCTTTTATATCATACTTTACTTAAAAATAAAAGTGGGTAATACCACTAATATTTTGCTTATTTTACCTGTTTTGTATTGTTATTACCACTACTTTCTGTATTAAATTTGCCTATTTCTCGGCTTTTGTCTTTTCCAAAATTTTTTTATATTTTTTAACTACAGTAATATATTTTAATTCTTGTTAGTTGATTTGTATCATATTTTTGTTTTTTAGAGATATAATATTATAAAAAAGTTACTTCGCCCAAAAAGGGACGTCCCCTTTGGGCGTTGAGAAATAGCATTCTTCCATTTAGCAAAAAGTTTTAATGTACTAATATTATTGCAATTATTATTTTTACTACGCTTTTTAATATTAATGTATAGTTATATAACTTTACACCTATTTTGTTAATTTCTCTGTAACCATTCGTTATTTTTTTGTTTTCTGTTTCATTTGTTATTTTACTTTTTTCTATGTATTCTTTTGCTACATATTCTGCCTTAACCATTGCTTCTGTTTCTAAGTAACTTCTTATTATATAGTTAATTACTTGCATAACAATAAAAGCAATTATTAGTATTAAACTTGCTTCCGAATTTAATATTTTTAATAGTCTTAATATAATTAATATTATAAAAAATAAATTATTTATGTTGGAAATTACATAGTTTGACTTTAATACAACTTTGTTTTGCACAGAGTGTGCACATTCGTGTGCTATTGTTTGTATTCTTGCAAATGAATTTATTTTTCCTATTAATATTTTATTTTGCATTACTAAATATAGGCTTGTCTTAGAATCATTATCCTCTTCTATTGTTACATTTTCGTTTTCTAATTGTTTTAGTATTTCTTTACATATTTGCTTGTCTTCTGGAAATTTGTCTACTATGTTGTTTAGCTCTTTATCTTCCGAAATTTGTTTTAACTTTTTTATGTCTTTTAGTTTTATATTTAAACATATTGTAAGTAAAATTATCCCAATTATTAATATTAAAATTGTTGTTATCAAAATATTTCCTCCTCATATAGAACAAATCTAAAGTTTTTATTTTTTATCTTTTGCTATTTTAGCTTTTCTGCAAAATTTAAAATTTATGAAAAAATTTTCTTATGCAATATTTTATTTATTGCGTTCTATATAGTTTTCCTAATAAAGAGGCATAAAATATACTATAAAAATATAATACATTTTTTGCCTCTTCTTTTTTTATTTATAAAACTTCTCTTACTGCTTCTGCTATTATTTTATTTACATCGCCTATTAAAACATTAAATCTTACTTCTGCATCAAAGTATTTTTTTATTTCTTCGTCTTGTTGTAAATTTGCATATTGTTCTTGTAATTTCTTTGTTTCTTCGTCTGCATTTTGACCTTGCATTGCTTTTAATTGTATGTTGTATCTTAGCTTTTCAAAGTCTTCTATTTTTTGCTTTTTTTCTGCATTTGAATTTATGCTGTCTTTTAATTTTTTGTATTCTGTATACTCTGCAGATTCTTTTATTTCTGTTGCTAATCTATTTGCTGTATCGTAAACTGTCATTTTACATTTGCCTCCTTTAAATTATGCATAAGCGTGTCTTTTTTTGAAATTTAATAAATTTGTTATTTCTTTCTGTGTATTTTCCGCTTTTTCTGTTTTTTGAGCTTTTTCTTGAAGCATTTGTTTTGCTTGACGTTCTGCCATTGTTTGGCATATTGCTTTTTCGTATGTGAAGTGTGTATCTTGTGCAATTTTTTCCCAGTTGAATTGTTCTTTTACTTTTTGTCTAGCTTTTTTAGAAACATTTGCAGCTAATTGATGGTCATATAATAGTGCTGTTACAGAGTCTGCAATTGAATTTGGATTTCCTGCATATGATTTCATTCCATCTACTCCGTGTTCTACTATTTCGTCTAGTCCACCAACATCTGATACTACTGTTGGAACACCTGCAAGCATTGCCTCTAAAGCAACTATTCCAAATGGTTCGTATGTGCTTGGGAATACTGCAACATCTGCACATTTATACATTTTAGGAACTTGTTTTGAATCTAAGTATCCTGTAAAATATACTTTATCGTTTAATCCAAGACTTGCAGCTTCTGCCTTAAGTTCTTCTATCATTCCACCACGTCCTGCAATTATTAGTTTTGCATCGTGATAATTAGAAAGTATTTTTGGCATTGCAGCAATTAAATGTTGAATTCCTTTTTCGTATACTAATCTTCCAACATATAAAATTATTTTTTCGTTGTCCATTGCATATTTTCTTCTAAAGTCGTAATCTCTTTCTACTCCAACATAATTGTTTAAATTTATTCCATTTGGTATTACGTTTATTTTTTCGTATGGAAGTCCAAATAATCTTTGTAGTTCGTTTTTCATATAATTGCTGTTTACAATTACCTCAGAAGCTTCGTATGTAAGCATCCATTCTGTATCGTTTATATATCTTTGTGTATCATCGTGTATTCCACTATTTCTTCCTGCTTCTGTTGCATGTATTGTAGCAACAATTGGAATACCGTAAGCATTTTTAAGGGTTTTAGCAGCACTTGCAACTAGCCAGTCGTGGGCGTGAATTACATCAAAAGCTCCTTCTTTATTTATTATTTCGGTAGCCTTTGCAATTAAATTAAAGTTAAGCTGTAGAATCCAGTCTATAAAGTTGTTTGGATGTATCATGTAGTTGTCTACTCTATATACATTAACTCCTTTATCGTTTTCGTATTCTGGTATATCCATATTATCTCTGTAAGTTACAACTGTAACCTCGTGACCATCTTTTATTAATCTTTTAGATAGATCGTGTACGACTCTCGCTATTCCGCCAACTATTCTTGGTGGATATTCCCAAGTTAGCATTAAAATTTTCATTTGCTAAAATCTCCCTTCAAATTATTTTCTTTGGTATCTTTTTTACTTGATATATTCTATACAAAAAAATTACAAATGTAAACATTTTTCGATAATTTTTTTAAATTTATTTTTCTTTTTCTATTGAATTTATTTTGCTTTTGATATAGTATATAATAAGATTTTATATGAGCGTAAACAAAGGAGGAAATTAAATGCCAAGTAAATCATCTACAGACGTAAAAAAGGACTTAGAGAATTTAGATACAGCAGAAAAAAAGCCAACTTCTAGAGCTAAAAGAACTGCCTCAAAAGCATCTGCTGCTAAAAAAGATGGTGCTGAAAAAGTTGTATCAAAAGTTACTAATTCTAAAAAAAGTACTGCAAAGGAGTCTAGAAAGTTAGACTCTATAAATAGTGCAAATTTAGAAAATGCAGAAAGTAAACCAAAAAAAGCCTCAAGTACAAAAGTTTCTAAATCTAAGTCTTCTAGCACAAAAACTACTAAAACAACAGCAAAATCTACTAACAAAAAAACTACTAAGACTTCGGCTACAAAGAAGAATACTACTAAAGCCTCTGGCACAAAGTCTTTAGCATCTAAATCTAAGCAATCTACAAGCAAGTCTAAAAAAAGATCTACTTCTAAGACAAAAAAAGTGGCTGAAAAGGTCCTTTTACCAGATGATATTACCTCTTCTACAGACTTAACTAAAAAAATAGAAGTTATAGAATATTACGATTTGCCATACAGATATAATCAAACTGTAGTTAAAGTTTTGGCACAAACTCCTAATACTTTATTTATATATTGGGATATTTCTGATGAAGACAGAGAAAATTTTGTAAAAGAATATGGAGAAGATTTCTTTAATAATACAAAGCCTGTATTGGTTGTGCGTAATGATACTATGCATTATTCTTTTGAAATTGATATAGATGACTTTGCAAACAGCTGGTATTTACATGTTAATGATGCAAATTGCAAATATTCTATTGAGCTTGGAAGACGTGCCAAATATTATAACGAGGAAAGACCTATTGATATTCCAAATAATTACTTGTATGTTACTTCTTCTAACGAAATTGATGCACCAAATGACCATGTTTTATTTGATAAGAATTTAAAGACTGTTTATTTTAAAGATATAAAAACAAATATTATATCTGCCAAAGATATCACTTCTTTATCATTCTTACGTAATATGGGAAAAATTTATAATATTTATGACTTACATAGTGATTTCAACAAAAATAATTGGTTAAATAGTGAACATTGGCAAATGGACTTACAGAATCCATCTTCTAGTTCTAGTCCAACTTTTAGATAAGAACAAATCTGTGCCTTTATTTAGGCACTTATTTTATATAAGAATAAATTTTGGTTGTGCTTAAAAATTTAGATATAAATCAAATTTCTATTTAATAAAAGCATTTATAGTAAAAATTAAGATATATAAGGAGATTTATTTATGAAACAAAATCCAAAAGGCTATGTAAGTTTTGTGCTTCATGCACATTTGCCATTTGTTCATCATCCAGAAAGTGAAGATTATTTAGAAGAACAATGGCTTTTTGAGGCAATATCTGAAACTTATATTCCCCTACTTTTAAATTTTGAAAAGTTAGTAAACGAGAATGTAGATTTTAGAATTACTATGTCTATGACTCCACCTTTACTAAATATGTTAGATAATAAACTTTTGCAAGAACGTTATATTAAATATTTAAAAAATCATATTGAACTTGCAGAAAAAGAAATTGTTAGAAATGAAGGAAATGAAGCTTTAAAAAATTTGGCAAAATACTATGTTGATAGATATTCTAACGATTTACACGTTTTTAAAGATGTTTATAAATGTAATATTATTACTGGTTTTAAGCATTTTCAAGATATTGGAGTTTTAGAAATTATAACTTGTGGTGCAACACATGGTTATTTTCCTATTTTATATGTTAACGAAAAAACAGTAAGAGCTCAAATAGCTGTTGGTGTTAAATGCTATGAAAAATATTTTGGAAGAAAGCCTCGTGGTATTTGGCTTCCTGAATGTGGATATGTTCCAGAAGCAGATAAGTACTTAAAAGAATTTGGAATTGACTATGTAATTACAGAAACCCACGGAATTTTATATGCTAACCCTACTCCTGTTTATGGTACATTTGCTCCAATTGTTTCGCCAGACGGAATTGTTGCATTTGGTCGTGATTTAGAATCTTCTAGACAAGTTTGGAGTTCTATTAACGGTTATCCTGGTGATTATAATTACAGAGAATGGTATAGAGACATTGGTTATGATGCTCCATATGATTATATAAAACCTTATATTGCTTGTAATGGTGCAAGAGTTCCTACTGGTATTAAATATTATAGAATTACAGGAAAGAATTGTGAAAAAGACTATTACAATGTACAGTGGGCTTGGGACTCTATTAATAAACAAGCAGGACACTTTTTCGATTCACGTGAAAAACAAATAACAGAAGCTGCAAATTTAACAAGCAATCCACCTATTGTGTTGTGTCCATATGATGCAGAACTTTATGGACATTGGTGGTATGAAGGTCCAAATTGGCTTTACACTTTATTTAAGAAAATTTATTATGATAAATGTGATTTTGATTTAATTACACCTAGCGAATACATAGATAAATATCCTAGTATGCAAGTAGCTACTCCTTGTAGATCTAGCTGGGGTGCAAACGGTTATAGCGAAGTTTGGTTAAACTCTAGTAACGACTATGTTCATAGACATTTACACGTTGCTGGTGACAGAATGGTAGAACTTGCAAATTTATATCCAAATGCAGAAGCTGGTTCTTCTCTAGAAAAAGCACTAAATCAATGTGCAAGAGAACTTTTATTAGCACAAAGTAGTGACTGGCTATTTATCATTACCAATGGAACTATGGTTGACTATGCCAAAAAAAGAATAAAAGACCATATAGGAAGATTCACAAAAATTTATTATCAAATTAAAAACAATGAAATTGATGAGAAATTCATTAAAGAAATAAATGAGGTTGATTGCATCTTCCCTGAAATTGATTATAAAATTTATTTGTAATATTATGGACAAATTGCTTTTTATACAATTTAGAATATTATATGTATATCAAGAGTTTTTTAGTAAATACTAATAAAAACTTACTTGGGAGGACTTTTGTAGTGGTTTCTTTTTGTATAAAAACAAACAATGAGCAAATTCAAAACTATTTAATGGATAATATTGCTTTAATAAATTTGAGTGATATTATTTTTGTTAAAAAATTTTTTTCTAAATACACTAATATTATCGTCCATTATGTTGGAACTGATACTAATTTGTTTTATGAATATTTTGCAAATATTTTAACTGGCTGTATTATAAATAACTTTGAATATAAGATTGTGCATAAACTTTTGGAATTTAATTATTTTTATTTTGATGATATGGATTTGTCTAAAATAGAAACTAATTGCACAGAAATTTTAAATAGTCTGTCTAATACAACTGCTATAGATGTGTCTTCTTATCTTCCTATAGAAATATTGGATCGAGAAAATTGTGTATTTGAATCTGTTTGTGATTATATTAAAAATCACAAGTCTATGGTTATAGATGGATTTGTTAGATTTAGGCTTTTTAAGTATATTAATATATTAGATTCTTTTGTTGATTTTTGTGTTAATCAATTTATTTTGAATAGAGAATATACAGAATTTATTGATTTGTTAAAATTGTATATAAATTCTAAAGAAACCAAAACAAAACTTGTGCATTTAATATATGTTAATGATGAATCTATTTTACTTGATGAAAATAAAAATATTATTTCCCTCTCCCACTCTAATTTAGATACTCATTATTTATCTGATATTTCGTTTTCATCTAACGATTATGCACTAAATACATTACTTTCTTTACTTCCTGAAAAAATTATAATTCATTTGGTTAGTCCTGAAAATGAATTTATTAATACTTTAAGATTAATATTCGATGGAAAAGTTGTAATCTGTTCTGATTGTAATATTTGCAGAACTTATAAAATATTAAGCAATAGTAAAATCACTTAAAAGTTCAAATGTAAGTTAAACATTTGAACTTTTATTAATCTTACTATGAATTTTATTATAATAATTTAATATCTATCCTAAAAAAATTGTTTACAAAAATGCTTTTATTAAACATATTTATTTTCAATTTTTTGGTTTTAAATATTTTTTACTCTAACTGTATATACGTTTCTATAGCCATTTTGCATTAATGTTTCCTTAGCTATGTTGCTCCTCTGTCCTGTTTTACAATACAATAATATTACTTCATCTTTATTGGTAATTTCTGTACTTATACTTTCTATATTATACACAGGCACATTTATAGCACCATTTATATGTTTTTGTTTATATTCATCTTCAGAACGCACATCTATTAATATTGCTTGACCTGTTCCCATTATCTGCATTGCTTCTTCATAAGTTAAGTCTGTTTTTATTGTTCTGAAAAATATTTTTTTATACCATTTCAAAATTAACACCTCCAAAAAAAGTATTGATAATATATTTTATTACCAATACTTTTTTTATGTTAATCTTATATTTTCAATTAATTATATCGTTTAATTTTTATAGGCTTATAATATCATTTTTGTTTACTTAATGTAATATAGTTTTAAACTTTTAGATGGCTAATTTTTTCCAACTAACCATCTAATCCTGATAAAGTTTTATGTTATTTACTCTTTAACTTCACTCTTCTTTTCTAAACTAAATATTGTAAGCATTATAGAAATTATATATACTGCTAAACATATTATTGGTGTAATTCTATTTATTGGTAGTCTTGTTACTGCATATAAACTTGCAATAACTACTTGTGGAATTACCATTGCTAAGCATATTGTATATAGAACTTTCCAAGCTCCTTGTTTTCTAAATACTATCATTGTGTATACTGCAATTATTGCTGTTACACTTGCTATTGGAGCAATATATGGTTTTACTAGGTCTTTTAATTTTGTGTTTGCATTGTGTAAAACTTCTACGTCTTCTACTTTATTTTCTGTTTCATATTTTTCATTTATTTTTGTATTTAGGCTTTCTACTTGTTCTGATGTTACATCACCTTTTACAGTTATTTGTACCATGTCTTTATATAATTCTACATATTGAACTAACACTGTTTTTCCTTTGAATACTTCGTTTGCTATTTGCTTTATTTCATTTAATTCGAATGATTTTCCTACGTTTATTCCTATTTGTGTTTGTTCTGCATATCTTGTTCCTACATTGAAACCTAGAATACCTGTTACTATTGCTCCTGCTATAATTAAGCAAGAAAGAATTACTGTAATTATTTTTTTCATTATTTTGCCTCTCTTTCTGCCACTATTACTATTGCGTTATATATTATCATTATTAGTGTACCCCAGAAGAATACCATACCCATACTGTTTAATTCTTGCCATTTTATAAGTGCAAATGTAACTGCAAGTACTATTAATGGAATTATTGCAATTGCATAGTTTTTTGCAAAAGTTTTTAATTCTTTTAATATTTTGTCGTTGTCTTTTTTACTATATATGTTTAATATTTTCATTATTGTTATATATTCTATTATTGTAGAAAGTGCTATTGCTAAAATTCCTAAATTGCTTATTGTAACATTTCCATATCTAATAGCTAGTAGTAAAAGTGCTACGAATCCAATGTTTAATATAGCCCCCATTAATCCATTTTTCTTGTATTTTATAATCATATATACTAGCATTAGTGCAAATACTATTGCTGATATTATTGCTATCATTTTTATAGTTTGCATTGTTATATCTGAATGTACAAATCTATTTATTTCTATTTCATATGTTAATGGCATTGGGTTTGTATTTAAAAGTACTGCTATATTTGATGCTTGTCTAAAATATGTTTGTAGTGTTGAAGAGTCTGAACTTGTACCAATAGAAAGTTGGATTATTCCATTGTCTATTTCTTCTTCGAAATATGTTGATACTACTGTTTCATCGTCTATTGTCATTTTTATTTTTTTAGTTGTGTCGTTTCCATCTGCATCTTTTGAACTTACATATGTATTAGAAATATTTTTTAGTTTTTCTACTGCATCTTTATTAAATTCTATTGTTAAAAATACTGTTGTTCCAGAGCTTGTTGCACTATATTGAATTTTAGTTTCTTTTAAATCCGCATTAGAAAGTAGTACTTCGTCTGTATCATTATCTAATATTTTAAACTCTCCCTTTGTTACACAATATTGGGCAATATAATCTGTATTGTCGTCTTCTGGAACTTCTATATAAATTCTGCCTGTGTTTTCATCACATTTTATTTGATATCCTTCTACTTTTAAGTAGTTAAGTCTTTTTATTATTGTGTCTTCTACAGCTTGGTAGTTATCTATTGTTAGACTTTCTTCACTGTTTACTGGTTCTTCTATAGTTTTTGCAATTTTGCTTTTATCCTCGTCTGTTGTTCCTTTTATTAAATTTCCTTCTTCATCATAGTTTTTAGTTTCTGTACTATCATCTACTTTTACAACTATGTTTCTATATCCATAAAGATCCACTCCAAATTTATAATCTGGAATAAAGTTTTTGTATGTGTTTTTATCTTTTACATATATTCCAGTAAAAGAAAGTAAGCTTACTAGTATTATTACAAGTACTATAAGTATTTTTCCTAATAAATTAATTGATAGTTTGTTTTTTATTTTTTCTGTTTTCAAGTTTTTTTCCTCCAATTTATTGTAATTTTATTTATTGCCTATATTATATATTTCTATATTTTTTTCAAAATTCCTTTATTTATATAGATTTTTAGTCTATTTTCTATAATAATTTTGTTTCATTTATTACTAGTTCAAACCATAAGTTTAAATATTTTGCTGCATATTTACTCATCATTGTTCTATCCATAAATATTTCAAAGTAATCAAGTACAGGACATATTTTTGTGTCTATTGTTAAGTCTAGTGTTATTTTTCTATTTTCCTTATCTAGAGAGAAATTTGCATTTGTGACTGCATAATTTACTTTGTCGTGTTTATCAAATGTAGACATATTGGTATTTCTTACTCTATCTCTATGAACATCTGATTTATCTGCAAGTATTAATGCTGCCGATATGTCACTTACTGCTGTTCCTGTTGCTTCATCGTGATTTCCGATTGCCATCATTATTTCTGTTCTATCGTCTATGTTCATGCCCATTTCTTTTAAAATTTCGTATGCAAGAATAGCTCCTGAATGTGCGTGGTCCACTCTGTTTACTACATTTCCTATATCATGCATATATCCTGCTATTCTTGCAAGTTCTACTCTATGTTCGTCATAACCCAAGTCTTGTAATAACCTTGCAGCTCTACTAGATACTATATTTATGTGTCTTGATGAGTGTTCTGTATAGCCAAGTGCATCTAGTTGTTTTTGTGATTTTTCTATTAAACAATTTATTTCTTCACTATTTTTTATATCTGAAAAAGTTACCATCTGTAATTTAATCATCAATAAAACAAATAAGTATTATTTAGTTTTATTGGTTGATTCCTTTCTTTTAGTTTTTTTATTTATGATTAAAAGTTTTTTTCATAAATATTTATTTTCAATAAGTTTATTTTAGTATTTATAAAAGATTTATAATAAGTAAACTCTTAAAATTTTTAATTTACCTATTTTTTCATCTTTAGAATTTTACTCTATTTAGATTAAAACATCAATCATTTTCTTAAATTTACTCCTAATATTCCACCTATTATTCCAGCCATTATTGCAGCTATTATTGTAACAAAACTTTGAACATTTAAGGAGAAACTATTTCCCATTATGCTAGATAATAAATATATAACTAACATATAGCATCCACCAACTATTGCTCCATTTACTATTCCTTTATTTTTTATTTTCCCAGATGCTATAAAACTTCCTATTAAAATGCTAATGGCAGTGATTACTACAACTACTGGAAATATTGTTGCCTCAGATGTGTTTGTTTTTGTAAGTATGATTGAAAATATTAACAAACCTAACATCGTTATTAATACTGATACTATTATGCCCCTTAATATGTAAATATAATTACTTTTCTTTAAATTTTCTCTTGTATTTAATTTTCCTAAATCTTTAATATTCATAAAAGCCTCCAATTATAATTAATACTAAAATATATTATAACTAAAGGCTTTTTATGTTTCTTATTTTAATTTTTTTATCTTCTTCTAGTCCAGATACTAATAATAATTTTCTATAATTACTTTATAATTTTTTTGACAATGTGTATTTTATCTGAACTTAGTCGTTTTTTTCGTCTTTAACTTCATTTTTTGCTTTATCTGCTATTTTTTTATTTTCTGTATATCTATCGTCTAATCCTGCTATTGCCCATTTTTCTATAGATACTTCTATATTGTTTGGATATAATTTTACAATTGCCCTATCCTCTAAAACTTCTGCTACCTCTCCACTAAGACCTGTATAAGTTACTATTTTATCCCCCACTTTTATTTCATCTTGCATCTTTTTTATTTCTTGATCTTGTTTTCTTTTTGCATAATTTGCAATATAAAATATTACTAAAATTATTATAATTGTTACTATAAATTGAATATACTCCATTTATATTTTCCTTTCTTATTATTGTAATACATTTGCACTTACTGTTACACTAGAAGTATTATTAGTAGTATTGGTTGACACTGTATTTTGTACAACACTGTTCGTAGCTCCACCTGCTGTAGAATTTGTTACTGTACCACTAGTAGTATTATTGCTTACTGTGTTTGTTGTACTTTCTCCTTGTGTTGTAGTATTACTTACAGTATTATTTGTATTTGCAGCTTCATTATCTATAGAAACTCCTGTATTTGAATTTACTGGTTTTATCCCCATAGTGTTTGTTAAGTAGTCTATTATGTCTATTGTCATTCCTTGGTATGTTACATAGTAACTCTTTTCTCCAAGTTCTGTTACAGAATAAGCATTTGTAACTGCAACTTCTATTAATTTGTTTCCAGATGAATTAAATAATCCATATTGTCTATTTTTTTGTACTACAAACGCATTATACTCAGGTACTAATAAAAGACTTGTCATTGAACCACTATTCATTTGGCATCCAAAGCCATCATACTCTACTGGTAATAGTACATTTCCATTTTTATCTAGCATTCCCCATTTTCTTTCTTTGCAAACTGGAATACAGTTATTATATAACAAATATTGATTCTTTATATCATCATTTGAGAATTTACTTGCATCTATTCCTATGCTATCATATTCTAAGTAAATAACTATTTGTCCTGTTTTATTTACTACTCCATATTTTGATCCATTTGATACTAGATACAATCCTGAGTCTTTATCAATTTGTTTTATGCTGCTATATGCTGGTTCTATTTTAGTTCTTCCATCTGTAGAAATAATGCCCATTTTTCCTTCATCTGTTTCAACTATAAATTCTTGTGAGCTTTCTAAGAAAGTTATAGTTTTATATTTTTCACCAATTATTGTTTGATTGTTTAAGCTATTTACTCCATATTTGTTGTTTGAGTTTCTTACCACCATTAAATTGTATAGTACAGCTTTTTGATTGCTAAAATCTCTTGCATCTATTTGTTTTGCAAATATAGAATCTGTTATATTTGCTGCATAATATTTTGTTAAATAGTCTAGTGTATATATTGTTAATTTGTTTTGTTCTGAGTTATAAGAAATTGCAACATTGCATCCTTTGCTTATTCCATCTAATGTTGTATATAATTTATTGTTTATTCTTTTTACTGCTTTCGTTAAAGTATAATATTCATAATCGTTTTGAGAAGATGAATTTTTTAAAACTTTATAAAGTGTTGTTGATCCTTGCGAAAAAGAAGCTGTTTCTCCATTATTATATATGTAGCATTTTGTTTCATCTTCTGAGTATTGATATTTATACTCTCCTTTATTGTATGTGTATCCCATTTTTTCTGCAAAGTCTTTTATAGATACATATACTTCGTCTCCTTCTATTACAAATGTATCATCACTAAAAGAAGATGTTGATACCTTTGTTTGATTTAAATATATTTTAAATTCTTTTCCTTTTATATAATATAACGCTCCAATTATTGCTAGTGTTGCTAAGAATAATAATACCAAAATTATAATTATTATTTTCATCATTTTTTTGCTTTTATTTTCGATTGCATCTGTTGATCTTTTTTCTTCATAAAGTTCCATACACATTCTCCCCTCTATTCTTTTGTATATCCATATTTTTTGTAAAATTCTTCTTTAAAATTTAGAAGATTATCATTTTCAATTTCTATTCTAACCCTTTCCATTAGTTTAGTCAAGAAATATAAGTTATGATATGAAATTAATCTTGTTCCCATTATTTCTTTTGTTTTTACTAAATGTCTTATATATGCTCTTGTATAGTTTTTGCAAGTATAGCAGTCACATTCTGGATCTAGTGGTGTGAAATCTCTTTCGTAAGTTGCATTTCTAATTACAACTTTTCCATTCCAAGTCATTGCAGTTCCATTTCTTGCAATTCTTGTTGGAAGCACACAGTCGCACATATCTATTCCTGCAAGAGCCGCTTCTATTAAATAGTCTGGTGAACCTACTCCCATTAAATACCTTGGTTTGTTTTCTGGCATTAATGGAGCTGTGTAATAAAGCATTTTTAAATATTCTTCTTTTGGTTCTCCAACACTTATTCCGCCAATTGCATATCCTGGAAAGTCTAATGCTATTAGGTCTTCTGCAGATTTCTTTCTTAAATCTTCATAAAATCCACCTTGAATTATTCCAAATAGACCTTGTTTTTCTTCGTGTCCTTCGTGTGCTTTTTTACATCTTACTGCCCATCTTGTTGTTCTTTCCATAGAATTTTTTGTATATTCGTATGTTGATGGATATGGGCAACATTCATCAAAAGACATTATTATATCTGCTCCCAGGTCTTCTTCTATTTGCATTACCTTTTCTGGTGAAAAGAAGTGTTTGCTTCCATCTAAGTGTGATTTAAATTCTACGCCATCTTCTGATATTGTTCTTAAATCACTTAAGCTAAATACTTGAAATCCTCCACAGTCTGTTAAAATAGGCCTGTCCCAATTCATAAATTTGTGAAGTCCACCTGCTTCTTTTACTATTTTTTCTCCTGGTCTTAAATATAGATGGTATGTATTTGATAATATTATTTGTGCACCTAGTTGTTTTAGTTCTTCTGGTGAAATAGATTTTACTGTTGCCTGTGTTCCAACAGGCATAAATACTGGTGTTTGTATGTCTCCATGTGGAGTATGCACAATTCCTCTTCTTGCACCTGTTTTTGCATCTGTGTGTAGTAGTTCGTATGTTATTGCTGGTTTCATTTTGTTATTTCTAATCAATTAAGTATTTTTATATTTTATATAATTGACTAATTTCCTTTCTTCTAAATTTAACTTATTTTATAAACATAGCGTCTCCAAAGCTAAAGAACTTGTATTTTTCCTTTACAGCTTCTTCGTATGCATTCATTATATTCTCTTTTCCTGCTAATGCAGATACAAGCATTAATAGAGTAGATTCTGGTAAATGGAAGTTTGTAATTAGTGCATCTAAGCATTTAAATTTATATCCAGGATATATGTATATACCTGTATCTCCTTCACAAGCTTTTACAAAACCATTTTCATCTGCTATTGTTTCTATTGTTCTACAAGATGTTGTTCCAACAGCTATTACTCTTTTTCCTGCTTTTTTTGCTTTATTTATTTTTTCTGCATCTTCTTCTTTTATATAATAATGTTCTGTATGCATATGATGTTCTTCTATATTTTCTTCTTTTACTGGTCTAAAAGTTCCTATTCCAACGTGTAATGTAACATTTGCAATGTCTATTCCTTTTTCTTCAATTTGTTTTAATAATTCGTTTGTAAAATGTAATCCTGCAGTAGGTGCTGCAGCAGAGCCATCATATTTTGCATAAACAGTTTGATATCTGTCATTATCTTTTAAACTTTCATGTATATATGGTGGAAGTGGCATAAGTCCAATTTTATCTAGAATTTCATTAAAAATTCCGTCATAGCTGAATTGAACTTTTCTAGTTCCATCTGGAAGCGAATCTAATATTTCTGCCTTTAATAAACCGTCTCCAAATATCACTTTAGCTCCTTGATGTAGTTTATTACCTGGTCTTACCATTGCTTCCCATATGTCGCCTTCTATATTTTTTAGTAATACAAATTCTACATTTGCTCCTGTTTCTTTCTTGCCATAAAGACGTGCTGGTATAACCTTTGTATTATTTCTTACTAGGCAATCTCCTGGTTCTAAATAATTAATTATATCCTTAAATGTTTTATGTTCTATTTGGCCAGTTTCCTTGTCTAACACCATTAATCTTGATTCGTCTCTTTTTTCTATTGGTGTTTGCGCTATTAGTTCTTCTGGTAGATAATAATTAAATTCTGATAATTTCATTGTGAAACTCCTTCTGTTACGTAATTTTTGTCACTTTTTTCAAATACTTTTTGAATTTTGTCCATTATACTTCTTATTGTTTCTACAATATTGCTTGGTTCATTTAATGACTTTAATTTGCTTGAATATTCAAAATCATTTTCTTTTGGTGGTTTTAATGTTAATATTTGTTCTGGTAAACCTGTTTTCGTACCATTACTATTTATGTTCATATTGATATAATCTGTATACCAATTTTTTAAACCATAATATTTATCTTCTTTATAACCATATTTTTCGTTATCATGAAGTGCTGGTATTTCGTATCCATTTTCTTTTGCATTTCTTTCTAATGTATGTAAAAATTCGTGTATATAAACTTCTTCTGAGAATGTATCTTTACTAGAATAGTTGTAATTTTCATCCATTATTCTAATGTCTGATAATCCCTTTCCTTCATACATCATATTGCCTAGTCCTATCCAATCACTCACACTTGTGTCTATTAGTTTGCTTTCTAATGGAATGTTGCTACAAATGTATATATGATCAAATTCTTTTGCTTTAACATAGTCATTTATTAGATTATATACATCTTTTTCTCCTATATAGTATCCGTTTTCATCGTCATATGTAAGGGTTGTTAACGGCTCTGTTATGTTTATAACCTCATATTTTATATTTATTTTATTATTTGACATTGTTTTTATTGTATCTTGGAATTTTCTCATATCACTTTCTATTTGCAATTTTTGATAATATGATAGCCTTTGATTTATGTTTTTTTCTTCTATTTGTATGTTTGTATTTTCTATTATAAAACATCCCATATTCCAAATGTTTGAGTCATCTAATACACCTTTTTCTAAACTCAAATCTGAATACCAGGCTGTTCCAGAAGCTTTTGTTAAATTGCCACCTAGTCTAAAGCCAATTTCTACTTCTGTATTATTTTTTGAATTGAAGTAAAATTCTAGTTTTGTCCAGTCGTTATCTCCTGTTAAAACTTCCGAATGTTCTTCTGTTCCAGTAAGGCATATTTGTGCTCCAGCTACCGGATTATTTTCTGAATTTTCTATATTTTTTGTTTTTACCATACATGTTACTTTATATGGAGTGTTTGGAGTTACAGAAACAGTTCTAAAAAACATTGCATCATTTTCTAATATGTTATCGATTTTATAGCTTCTTGTTTTTGAGTATTTTTCGTTTGCATCTCTAGAAAATTGTGTTTTTCCTTCTCCTAAAATTCCTTTTGTAAAAAAGTTGAAATCATACTGCCTATATATTACAACTGCAATAATGATTATTACAATAGTAAACAAATTTGAAAATATGTTTCTAATCTTTTTGTTACCATCGTTTTCGCTTCTTGTTATTATCATATTATTTCTCCACTTCTACTTTTGTTTTTATACCATAAAGAAGGAATATATGTTAAAAATATAATCCTTCCTTAGTCTTACTACATAAGTTATGCTGTTCCAGTTTTCTTAGTTGTAGTTCTTCTTTGTGTTTTTATTTTTTTAGAAACTTCTCTATTATTGTTTATAATTATTTTTGGTGCTTCCTTATTAAGTACAGTCTCCTTTGTAATTATGCATTTTTCCACTTTTGGATTTGATGGTATTTCGAACATTATGTCTCTCATAATGTCTTCTACTATTGCTCTTAATCCTCTTGCACCAGTTTTTCTTTCTATTGCTTTATCAACAATTGCATTCAAAGCTTCTGGTTCAAATTCTAGTTCTACATTATCATATTTAAATAATTTTTTGTATTGTTTTACTAAAGAATTTTTTGGTTCTGTTATTATTTTTATTAATGCATCTCTATCTAATTCTTTTAATGTAGTTATTATTGGAAGTCTTCCAACAAATTCTGGTATTAACCCAAACTTTAATAAATCTTGTGGTAGAAGTGATTCAAATACTTCGTACTTGTTCATTTCTTTGTTACTAGATAGCTCTGCTCCAAATCCAATTGTTTTTTTGTCTACTCTAGCTTTTATTATTTTTTCTAGTCCATCAAAGGCTCCTCCACATATAAATAGTATATTTTGTGTGTTAATTTGTATAAATTCTTGATGTGGATGTTTTCTTCCTCCTTGTGGTGGTACTGAAGCAACTGTTCCTTCTATTATTTTTAATAATGCTTGTTGCACTCCTTCCCCACTTACATCTCTTGTAATTGAAGGATTTTCAGATTTTCTAGATATTTTATCTATTTCGTCTATATAAATTATACCCTTTTCTGCTTTTTCAACATCATAATCAGCAGATTGTATTAGCTTTAGTAAGATATTTTCTACATCTTCTCCAACATATCCTGCCTCTGTTAGTGTTGTTGCATCTGCAATTGCAAATGGTACTTTTAATATTCTTGCAAGAGTTTGTGCAAGTAGTGTTTTACCACATCCTGTTGGTCCTAATAATAGTATATTACTTTTTTGTATTTCTACATCGTCTTTATCTGCAGTATTTTTTTGACTGTTTATTCTCTTATAATGATTGTATACTGCAACAGCTAATGTTTTTTTAGCTTCGTCCTGTCCAATAACGTAGTCATCTAATATTTTCTTTATTTCTTCAGGTTTTGGTAGTTTATCTGAAATTTCTTCATCATATGTTAATTCGCTATCTTCATATAGGTCATTTTCTATAATGTTTGTGCAAACCTTTATGCATTCATCACAAATATATACACCTGGGCCTGCTATAATTCTTTGAGCTTCCTCTTGTGTTTTACCACAAAAAGAACATCTTATAGTTTTGTCCTTATCTGATTTTGGCATAAATTTTCTCCTTTTTTATTTTCTTTTTTCCATAATTCCATCTATTAAGCCATATTCTAAAGCTTCTTGTGCTGTCATATAATGGTCTCTTTCTGTATCTCTATTAATTACATCTATTGGTTGACCTGTTCTATCGCTTAATATTTTGTTTAATTTTTCTCTTGTTTTTACCATATGATCTGCGTGAATTTTTATTTCTGTTGCTTGACCAGAAAGACCGCCACCACCAATTAATGGTTGATGTATTAATATTTCTGAATTTGGTGTTGCAAATCTTTTTCCTTTTTCTCCTGATGCTAATAATACAGAACCCATACTAGCAGCTAACCCTACACATATAGTAGAAACTGGACATTTTATATAGTTCATAGTATCTACAATTGCCATACCGTCTGTAATTGATCCACCAGGTGAATTTATGTATAAGTCTATTTCTTTATCTGGATCCTCTGATTCCAAGAATAGTAATTGTGCAACTACTAATCCTGCAGATGTTGAATTAACATCTTCTCCTAAAAATATAATTCTATCTTTTAATAACCTTGAAAATATGTCATAAGATCTTTCTCCTCTTGCAGATTGTTCTATAACATATGGTACTAAACTGTCTTTTTCAAACATAATAAATTCCTCCTAAATTAATTATTTACTTTTAAAAGCATTTTTGCTGTCTATTTTTTTTACATATTTTTTAAGTTATAGCATATATTAAATAATTTACAAACTTTTATTCCTAAAATTATTTGCCAAACCCCAAATAGAATAAAAATAGCTAGCGAGCATTAATAATATTTATAAAAATATAAATAATCCCCCCTAACTATTGTTTAGTTTATTTCTTTATTTTTGCATTTTTTACTATTAAATCTATTGCTTTTTCTGTTTTAATTGTATTTGCAAGATATTCTTTTAATGCTTCATTTTTGTCTAATTCTTCTTCTTTTCTTCCATAGTTAGTTGCCATTTCTTTTATTTTAGCATTAATTTCTTCTTTACTTGCTTCTAATTTTTCTTCTTTTATTATTTCTTCTAGTATTAATCTAGTTTTTACATTCTTTTCAGCTTGTTCTTTGTAATTGTCTTCTATTTCTTTTCTTGTTTTGTTAATCATATGTAAGTATTGTTCTAGATTAATTCCTTGATATGATAATTGTTGTTCTAAGTCTCTAATCATTGCATCGATTTCTGTTTCTATCATTCCGGATGGGATATCTATTTTTGTATCGTTTGCAACAGCCTCTAGAGCAAGATTTTCTGTTTCATGTTTTGCTCTATCGTCATTTTGAGCTTGTTTCTTTTCCTTTATACTTGTTTTTAAATCTGCAAGTGTATCAAATTCTGAAACATCTTTTGCAAATTCATCGTCTAATACAGGTAATTGTTTTTCTTTTATTTCATTAACTTTTACTTTGAATGTAGCTTCTTTTCCTGCTAGATCTTTAGAAAAGTATTCTTCTGGGAATGTAACTTTTATGTCTTTTTCTTCTCCTACTTTCATTCCAACTATTTGGTCTTCAAATCCTGGTATGAAAGAGCCACTTCCTATTTCTAATTCATGATTTTCTGCCTTGCCACCTTCAAATGCTTTTCCATCTACAAATCCTTCAAAGTCTATTACTGCAATGTCTTTTTCTTTAACTGGTCTATCTTCTACTGTGATGATTCTTGCATTGTGTTCTTGCATATGAGAAAGTTCGTGTTCTATGTCTTCATCTGAAACTTTGTATTCTACTTTTTTAAGTTCTACTCCTTTGTATTTTCCAAGAGTAACTTCTGGTTTTGTTTGTACTACTGCAGTAAATACTAAGTCTTCTCCTTTTTTCATATTTACAATGTTGATTTCTGGTTTGCTAACTACTTCTAGTTTGTTATCTTCTATTTCTTTTTCATATATTGCTGGAACTACTTCATTGAAAGCATCTTCATAGAATATTTCGTCTCCATACATTCTTTCTACTATATTAAATGGGGCTTTTCCTTTTCTGAAACCTGGTATATTAAAGTATTTGGCACTTTTGCTATATACTTTCATTATTGCTTCATCAAATTTTGCAGCCTCAATTTTAAATTCTAGTTTTAATTCATTTTTGTTGTCTGTTTTTTCTATTTTTATACTCATTAATTTCAATCCTTTCTAGTTTTGCTAATTAAATGCTAATACATTATACCACAATTTCCACATATTGCAAGTGTTTTTAGATTTTTTGCAATGCAAAATTTGTGTAATCGCAACTTACCAATTTATATTCTATATTATTAAATATTCCTTCTTCTGCATTTATTTGTGATTTTCCATGTAAATGACCATAAATACATTTTTTTACATTATACTTTTCTAGCACTTTTGTAAATTCATTGTTTGTGTTGCCTTTTAATATTGGTGGATAGTGCATACACGCTATTATTGGCTTATTATCTCCATATTTTTCTATTCCATCTTTTATAGATAATTCTAATCTATTTACTTCTCTTTTTTTTATTTTTGCATCTTCTGGTGTTTCTTCTGATAAATTCCAACCTCTTGTTCCTGCTATAATATTTCCTTCAAATTCATAGCTATTATTATATATAAAGTCTATGTTTTTTAGTTTTTGTTCTTCTAAAAATTCTCGCATTTTATTTAAGGTTCCCCACCATAAATCGTGGTTACCTTTTAATAATAATTTTTTTCCAGGAAGATTGTTTATAAATTCAAAGTCTTTATATGTATTTTCTAACTTTATTTCCCAAGAAAAATCTCCTGGCAAAAGTACTAAGTCATTTTCTGATACTTTTTCTAACCAGTCTTTTTTTATCTTATTTTCATAATCTATCCAACCAAAAATATTCATTGGTTTATTGGTGTTAAAAGATAAGTGTAAATCCGATATTGCATATATAGACATTTGATTTTTCTCCTCCTTTTATACAAGTTTTAAGTTTGGTATTGCATTTAAGCTTAAATCTGCTCTTGTTCCTTTTATAAATTCGTAATATCCTGCAGATGCAATCATAGCACCATTATCTGTACATAGCTTTAATTCTGGATAGTATATTTGTAAATTTTTATTTTTATTTGCTAATTTGTCAAATTCGTTTCTTATGTAGCTATTTGCAGAAACTCCTCCTGCTAATACTATTTTGTTTATAGATGTTTGATTTACAGCTTTTTCTACATTTGTAATTAGCATTTCTGAAACGGCTTTTTCAAAGCTTGCAGCTAAATTTGCCTTGTTTATTTCTGGTTCTTTATGATGTAAATTTATAACTGCAGTTTTAATTCCACTAAAGCTAAAATCTAAATTTTCCATATGGGTTTTTGGGAGATTTATGTTAGGTTCTCCTTCTTTTGCAAGCTTGTCCACCTTTGGTCCTCCTGGATATCCAAGCCCTATTACTCTTGCTACTTTATCAAATGCTTCGCCTATTGCATCATCTTTTGTTCTTCCAAGAACTTCAAATTCTGTATAGTCTTTAACATTTATTATTTGTGTGTTTCCACCAGACATCATAACACATAAAAATGGAGGTTTTAACTTTTTATGAGTAATATAATTTGCACTAATATGACCTGCTATATGATTTACAGGTACAAGTGGCTTATTTGTTGCATAGCTTAGAGCTTTTGCATAAGATACTCCTACTAAAAGTGCTCCTACAAGCCCTGGACCATATGTGCAAGCAATTGCATCTATTTGTTTTAAGTTAACGTTTGCGTCTTTTAAAGACTTTTTCATTACATTAGAAATAGCCTCAACGTGATTTCTTGAAGCTATTTCTGGTACAACACCGCCATATTTTTCGTGTATGCTTATTTGTGTATCTATTACGTTTGATAAAACTTCTCTTCCATTTTTTACAATAGAAATTGATGTTTCATCACAACTAGATTCTATTCCCATTATTAATATATCTTTCATTTTTGCTTTTAATCAATTATATTTTATTGACTAGTCCCTTTCTTATATATTTTTTATAATGTTTATTAGTATTTTTATTAATTTATTTTAGCTATATTTATTTCTTTTATCTTTAAACTTACATAAAAATTCCGAATAAAGATGATACAAGCCAATAAATTCCTGTTGATACTCCATTTATTACTGGTGATATTATATAGCTTACCAAGTTTGTAACCCATAATACTAAAAATATTACATAGAATAATTGTTGATTATTTATAAACCAATTTTTAGCATTATATGGTAGAAAATGCATTAAAATTTTAGAACCATCTAGTGGTGGTAATGGAACTAAATTAAATACTCCAAGTCCTATGTTTACTGAAATTGCCATTCTTAAAGCAGTTAAAATTAGATATCCTACTGTTGTAAGTACAAAACCAGGTGCAAATGTAACAATTGCAAATAAAATTATTGTTAAAACAATTGCTAAAATAAGGTTCATTAATGGTCCTGCAAGAGCCACTATAGCTTCTTGTGCAGACATTGACCTGTTTCTTTTAAAATTCCTTGGGTTAATTTCCACAGGTTTTCCCCAACCAAAGTGAACAAATATAAGCATTAAAAATCCAAATGGATCTATATGAGCAAGTGGATTTAGTGTAAGTCTTCCTTGATTTCTTGGTGTATCGTCACCTAACTTATCTGCTGCAAAAGCATGTGCAAATTCGTGAAATGTAATTGCAATTATTACACCTGGAAGTGTTAATAGTAATGCAAGTAACTCTGATGTATTTTGTATATAGCTAATAAGTGTTAAACCTGCAATTATTGCTATTATTATGTATAAATATTTTTTATCTAAATAAAAATTAAACATATTTTAGATATTCCTTTCACTATTGAAAATTTACTCTATATTCTTTATTTTCAATAGTTATATTATATACCTAAAATATGTATATGTAAACCATTTATTTTGGTTCTTATACCCAAATTTACTACTGTCTTACACTTTATTTTAATTTACATTCTTAACTTGCATCTTTGCTTCCAGTAAATATATGATATAAGTATTCTATCATTAAGTTACATACTTAACGATAAATTCATTTTCCTTTTTTGTAAATTTTCGCTATAGCGAATTTTTTTATTTTATAACTTGTATCTTATCTTTTTATGTTCTACCATATCTTAATCATTTTTTATTTTTTCTGTTATTTACTAAAATTCTTGATTATTCCACTGTTCTGGGCTATAATTTTTATTAGTTTATTTTTTATAATACGGAAAGGATTAATTTTATGGCATTTGATGGTATTGTTGCAAAATCTGTTGTTGCAGAGCTGCAATGTTTAATTAATGGAAAGATTAATAAAATTTTTGAACCTAATAGAAATGAACTTTTATTAGGTATTTATTGTGGTGGCAAAAATTACGCATTAAATATTTCTATAGATTCTTCTAATTATAGAATTAATTTAACTACTACTTCTAAGCCTAATCCACAAAATGTTCTTAATTTTTGCATGGTTTTAAGAAAGCATCTTGTTTCTGGTGTTATTAAAAAAATTTATTCTAATGGTCTTGAGCGTGTTATTTTTATTGATGTTGAATGCCATAATGAGCTTAATGACTTAATTACAAATACTCTTGTAATTGAGCTTATGGGCAAACATAGCAATGTTATTTTACTTGCTAATAATGTAGTAATTGATAGTTTGAGACATTTAAATAAGTTTGATAATTCTACTAGAGATATTTTCCCTGGTAGCAAATATTTTCAAATAGAACCTTCTAAGCCAGAATTTTCTGCTATAAAAACTTTTGATGATTTTTATAAATTGTTTACTATGGGTGATTCAATTAGCACGGCTCTTGCAAATTCTGTTAATGGTTTTGGAAAAAATAATATTTTGTATTTATTAAATGAATTAAATATTGAAGATAATTCAACTACTTTAGATGATTATAAAAAGCTTTATGGTTATTTAAAAGAATTAACTACAATGCTTGAAAATAACGCACTTTCTAATGATAGTTCTTGTGTTAGTATTTCTAATAATAAAGAGTATATTGTTTCTAAAAGTTCTAATAAAAAAACAGATTATTTTGTATTGTTGGATAATGCTACTAACTTTGATAATTTAAAGATTAACTTTTTCATTGATGATTTTTATTTTTCTAAGGAAAAAGATGAAGAGTTTAAATCATATAAGGAGACTACTTCTCGAATTGTACTTAATCAAGTAAAAAAAATTAAAGGTAGGTTAAACAATATTGAATTAAAAATTAAAGAATGTGATAAAACTGATTTATATAAGTTGTATGGAGAACTAATAACTTCTAATTTGTACAGAATAAAAGATTATCCTCAAAACTCTATCGTTTTAGAAAATTATTATGATAATAATAATCCTATAACAATTCCACTTGATAAGAGTATTTCTCCTTCCAAGAATGCTAAGAATTTCTTTAAAAAATATAGAAAATTGCAAAACACTATTGCAATTGTAAGTAAGCAAAAAGCTTTGGCAAATGCTGAACTTAATTATTTGGAAAGTATAATTTGCGAATTAGAATCCGCTTCTACCTTAGATGAATTAGAAAGTATTTATTCCGAAGTTTGCGATAATTTTGTATTTTCTAAAAATTCTAATACTGTAAAAAATAACATTAAAAATTCTTCAAATACGAAAAAACAATCAAAAAAGGATGACTCTTCTTTGATGCCTACTAAGTTAATAATTGACGGCTTTACAGTATGGGTTGGAAAAAATAATAAACAGAATGATTATTTAACTTGCAAACTTGCGCAGAATTCCGATATATGGTTTCATACAAAAGATATTCATGGAAGTCACGTTGTAATAAGACCTAGCAGTTTGTCTGAAAAATCAAATTCTGAGCATAATGAAAGTTCTTCTTTGCCTTCTATAAGTAAAAAGCTTAATCTTTCAAATTCTGGAGTTCCAGACAGTGTTTTATATAAATGTGCTTGCCTAGCTGCTTATTATAGCAAGGCTAGAATGTCTCAAAATGTACCTGTTGATTATACTTATATAAAATATGTAAAAAAGCCAAATGGTGCAAAGCCTGGAATGGTTATTTATACTGATAATAAAACAATATATGCAAATCCACAAAATTTTGTTTAGTAGATTATCTAAAACGCTTAAGTAATATATGTGTTTGTTAATTAAAATTTATAAAATAAATTATCTACAAAAAACTTTAGCTTAAAATAGGAAACTACTTTTTAGTAGATTCTTAAAAATACAGAATAATTGGTATAAAGTTTACACAAACTTTCCGATATTCTTAGATTTTCTATTTTAGCTAAAGTTTTTTTACTGTACTGGTTCTGGATTTATTATTGCTTGTATTTCTTCATCTTTTCTTAATTCTGGCACTATGAAATCATATGCTCTTTTATCTTGTTTTATTGCCTCTAATGCAATGGTTTTATCTGAACGCAAACGTTTACTAGCATATTTTACAATTAAACCTTTATTTTTTACAGCTTCTAATACTACATCATAGTCATCTCTTAGTTCTTTGCTTACATAGTATAAAATTTGACCATCTGTTTTTGCAGCTTTTAATGCAAGCTCTTTATCTGCTTTTAATTCATCAGATGCATAGCATAAAACCCAGCCTTTTTTCTCTACTGCTTGCATTAATATTTCTCTATCTCCTTTTAATCTTTTTGAGGCAAATTCTAATGCTCCACCGTCTTTTGTTACAGCTTTCATTACTAGTTCTTTGTCATCTTTAAACTGTTCATCCGCTGCATCTAATAAAAGTCCATCTTCTTCGATTGCTTTTTCAACATATTCTCTGTCACTACTGTGTTCTTTTACCTCGTCATAAGTATACATTTTAAAGCCCCCTTATTACTTTCATCTTTTATTTTATTCTATTTTAACTACTTTCCATATACAAAAAACTATTTTACCAAACCATTTATAGAATACTAAGCTTATACTTATATTCCACTTGTTTTATATTCTATGTTCTCCATATATGGATATATTTCTTTTAATCTTTTATGAGTTATTATTGTAATTCTTGGTAGTGGATTTTTTAATTCCTCTGTTAATAATTTTTGCGTATAACAATTTTCTGATGTTTTAAACAATTGATATCTATTTCTTACATACGTATAAAAAATTACATAACCATTGTCTAATTCGTCTTCCATTCGTTCAAATGTATAGGTGCCGTCCATATTATTTATTTGTCCTTTCATTTTATTAGTTACATCTAGATTGAGAAAGAATCAAATTTTTGCAAGGAAAATGAAATCTAAAAGGCAAGAGTTCATACTTGTTGTATGTAACCGCGTTTTAGATAAATTTGACACAGCCAAAATTGTAAGTCTTTCTTAATCTATCATATTCTTAAATTCTTGTTCCGATATAATTGCAACTCCTAATTCCTGTGCTTTTGTTAGTTTTGAGCCTGCTTCTTCTCCGGCTAGTACGTAACTTGTTTTTTTAGATACTGAACCAGATACTTTTCCTCCAAAGCTTTCTATTATATCACTAGCTTCTTGCCTTGTATATTTTTCTAGACTTCCTGTTAATACAAATGTTTTTCCTGCAAATCTGTCATCTGTATTAGTATTTTCTTTTTGTATTACCTCTGTATTTACTCCTGCTTCTTTTAGTCTATTTATTAAATCAACTGTTTGTGGCTGTCTGAAAAATTCGTAAATACTTTGTGCTGTAATTTCTCCAACATCGTCTATCATACTTAATTCTTCGAAACTTGCTTCTGCAATATCATCTATTGACTTATATTTTTTACACAATCCTTTAGCAGATTTTGTTCCTATATGTCTTATTCCAAGTGCTGTTAGTAACTTAAATAAGTCATTGTTTTTGCTTGCATTTATTGAATCTATTAGATTTTGAGCAAATTTCTTTCCATTCTTTTTAAGTGATGCAATTTCTTCTACTGTTAATGTGTAAATATCAGCAATATTTTTTATTAAACCTTTATCTACTAATTGTTCTAATATTTTTATCCCAAGCCCGTCTATATCCATTCCTTCTTTTGATACAAAATGGGCAAGGTTTCTTAATATTTTTGCACTACATTCTATTCCTATACAACGTGCAACTGCTTCGCCTTTTTCTCTTACAACTGGTGCTCCACAAACTGGGCATACTGTTGGCATAACAAATTCTCTTTCGGTACCATCTCTCTTCGATTTTATAACATCAACAACTTCTGGAATTACGTCTCCCTGCTTTTGAATTACGACTGTGTCTCCTATTTTTAGGTCTTTTTCTTTTATAAAATCTTCATTGTGAAGTGTTGTTTTAGAAATAGTCGAGCCTGCAACCTTAACTGGCTCTAGTATTGCAGTTGGAGTAAGTGCACCTGTTCTTCCAACTTGGCATACAATATCTAAAAGTTTTGTTTCTTTTTTCTCGGGTGGATATTTGTATGCAATAGCCCACTTTGGCACTTTATAAGTGGTTCCTAATATCTCTCTTAACCTCAAATTATCAACCTTTATAACTGCGCCATCTATTCCAAATGATAGATTTTCTCTATCTTCTCCAATTTTTTTAATTGCTTCTATTGCCTCATCAATTGTGCTACATAATGTTCTTACTGGCACAACATTAAATCCAAGTTTTTGCAATTTATTTAGTTCTGTAAAATGCGAATTTTCTGCATCAAATGTATCTTCATCATATTTTTGTACATTAAATATAAAAATGTCTAAAGGTCTTGTTGCAGTTACCTTTGAATCTAATTGACGAAGAGAACCTGCTGCTGCATTTCTTGCATTTGCAAATAAGCTCTCTTCTAATATTTCTCTTTCTTCGTTCATTTTTTCGAACTCTTTTGTTCCAATGAATACTTCTCCACGAACTGTAATATCTATTTTTTCTTTTAGTTCTTTTGGAATATGTGCAATTGTTTTTAAGTTATCTGTTACATCTTCTCCAATTAAGCCATTTCCACGTGTTGCGCCTTGTACAAAAACGCCATTTTCATATTTAAGCGCTGTAGATAAACCATCTATTTTTGTCTCTACAACATATTTTAGTTCTTCATTATTTTCTTCTGCAACTTTTCTAACTCTTGTATCAAAATCTTTCAGCTCTTCAAAAGAGAAAATATCTTGAAGACTTTGAAGTGGTACTTCGTGAGTTACTTGTTTAAAGCCTTCTTTTACGTGTCCACCAACTTTTTGAGTTAACGAATCCTTTGTAATAAGCTCTGGAAATTCTTTTTCCAAAGCTTTTAATTTATTCATCATCATATCATATTCATAATCAGTTATTGCTGGGTTATCCATATCGTAATAGAGTTTTGCATAATACTCTAATTTTTCTCTTAATTCTTTTATTTGTTTCTTAGCTTCTTCAAGCTCCATTGTTCGTTCCTTCCTCTTTTTGACATAAATGCAAAAAGTCATCTTTTTATTTTTTAACTTTCGTTTCGCCAAAAAAGGGACGTCCCCTTTGGGCGATTAGACAATTAACAATTTTTTAATAAGTCTTTTCCACCTTTTAAGTACTCATATCCAGAGAATATTGTTGCTATAACAGATATTGTCATAAATAGACTAGCTAATATATTTATAATAAAATCTCCTGTACTCATGTATGTAAGTGCACTATTGGTTAATGCTTCTTGCTCTGTTTTTGCTCTTAGAACAAATGCAAAATAAGGATGTGTTGTTAAGAACATTAATATTATTGCAATCATTTGTGTTACTGTTTTTAATTTTCCCCAAACATTCGCAGCAATTACTTTTCCACTATTTTGAACAGCAATTAATCTATAACCAGATACTGCAAATTCACGAAATACTACTATAATTGGTATCCACGCTGGTAGTCTTCCCATTTCTACAAATATAATCATAGCTGCTACTACTAAAATTTTATCTGCAATTGGATCTAAAAATTTTCCAAAGTTTGTAACTTGATTGTTCTTTCTTGCTAAATATCCATCTAATTTGTCGGTTATAGATGCGACTATAAATATTAAATTTAATATCCACATTGTTGTTGGTATTCCTAAAAAGCTTCCTGGTATATTAAAGAATGATACTATAACCATTATTGGCACTAAAATAATTCTAAATAATGTTAATTTGTTTGGTAAATTCATTTTGTATTTCTCTTATAATCAAATATTTTTGATTAATTCCTTTCTTTTAAAGTTACATGTACATTATACAATACAATCTTTTATTTATCAATTTATTTTTTACTTTTTTCTTATTTAATTATGTAGGTTAGTCAATCATTTGTCACAAATTATTTAAAATAAATACTTTGAGCACCTATATTGCAAATAACGATTCTT
>CAKOVP010000011.1 GCA_934122035.1 uncultured Clostridia bacterium
ATGAATCAAAGGAGCAAATTATGAAGACTTTAGATGAATTGGTAGCAGATAAAATATTAGATTTAGTGCATTATGTACTATCAAAATTTATAAAACCGGATATTACTTTGAATAAAGTAAATGAATTAGATATACAAGCAATCGAAAAAATGAAACAGCAATATGGAATTGAAGCAATAATTTTAGACGTAGATGACACATTGCGTAAAGAAATGAAAGACATTCCAAAATGTAATAAGGAATGGATTGAAGGCTTAAAAGGCAAGATAAAAATTATGATTGTAAGCAATGGCGTAGACAGAGATATAGAAAAATATTTTAAAGAAAACGGAATAGATTACATAGGATTTGCATGCAAACCATTAAAAAAGAATTTTATAAAGGCATGTGAAAAAATGAATGTAAACCCAGAGAGTGTACTAATGGTTGGTGATAGTTTGTTTGATGACATATATGGTGGAAAAAGAAATAAGATGAAAACTGCACTTGTAAAAGAAGTAGAAGATAATGAGAGATAATTTAATAAAAACAAATAATACGCTGAATTGAGCTGGTATCAATAAGTATGGAAAAAATATGAATTTTATGTGAAAATTAGCACTCGATACTTGATTCTGCTAAAATTAGATGTATAATATATCTGTAAATGGTAAAGAATATTTATCATAAACATGTGCCACTCTCATCAAGTGTCAACACATAATATATTTTAAGGAGTTGATTTTTATGATGATGATACCTAGAAAACATGATTTTGATTTATTTGATGATGTATTTGGAGATTCATTTTTTAATGAGGGAACAAGCAGACTAATGAAAACAGATATTAAAGAGAAGAAAAATGAATACATTATTGACATTGACTTACCAGGATATGATAAAGAAGGAATAAAACTTGAAATTCAAGATGGATATTTAACAGTACATGCTAGTGTTAATAAAGAAGAAAATGACGAAGAAAAAGGCAGATTTGTACGTAAAGAAAGATATTCTGGATCTTGCTCTAGAAGCTTCTATGTTGGAGAAGATATTACAGAAGAAGAAATTAAAGCTAAATTTAAGAATGGTACATTAACTATTGTTGTTCCCAAAAAGGAAGACAAGAAAGAATTGCCAAGCAAAAAATATATTGAAATTGAATAATGAAAAGTCCCACAGAAATGTGGGATTTATTATTTTCATAGAAATTTATAAAATACAATAAAAATATTGATAAAGTGTATCTTATATGATAGTATGTAATTGGAAAATATTTCTATTAAAGCAATAAAAACAATTGGAAAAAATATCTAAAAAAATAAAAGCCCTAGCAAGCTAGAACTCTTTATTCACCTAAGTGAAACCAATATGAATTGGCATTTAAGGTTACCCTTATTTTAACTCATTGTGCTATTTTAGATAGTAATAAAACTCTTCCACACCGATTTGTCTAACACCAAATGTTTTAGAATTGTGTAAAAAGTATTTAAAGCTTTATGAAGTGCATCAGAAAGTTGGACAAAAATCTAATTTTTACTGGTACATTTTGATGTTAAAAAAGACATAACTTTGAATTAGAGTTGATGATATTAGATATATATCCAGAGAAAAGCATTCTTTAAGAGAAACTTTTTTTGTGTTTGAAAGAAAATTGTAAAAAGTGAAGAGATTAAGAATTATAAAATACTGGCAAATTCGATTTTAGAAGTTTAAGAATATCTGTCTGAATATGGAGGACCAGATATAATCATGTATGAAGATGATAAGAAAAAATACGATCGTTATTAAAAATAAAATGATATTAATAACCATTATATTAATTTGGAAAAGGTTAAATATAAAAGTAAATTCCACTTTTGGCTGAATTTACTAATCCAAGAGAAAAGTCCAGTAAATAAAGGATTTTTTCTCTTTTTGTTGTAATCTTGCATAAAATATGATAAAATATAGTTATGATAAAGAAAAATTTTAAAAAATTGCATAACAAATAAACGACTGGGATTAAAATTTTTTTAGTAAATTCCACTCGTTGGATAATGTAATTTTAAATTAAAACTTTACTTGGGTATATGTAAAACTTTAATTTAAATTAATTTTTCTTTAGTAATTTTGGTTTAAGTTGAATCTCATTGGCGGCAACCTTTTGAAGATTCAACTTTTTTAATACATCTTTATCTAAAAGTATTTGTGCTAAATCATAAGGAGTAGCATTATTTAAACTAGGATTAGGTTCTTTTCTTATCCTATGTTTCTTAATTTCTTTTGAAATTGCGGTTGGATCTTTAGATAAAAATTTAGCAATTTCGTTAAATGTCATACCATGATTAAGTGCTTGTTCAATATAATTTCTATCCTCTAAAGCTAAATGTTTTTGATTTGTATTTTCTATGATAATACCTACTTGTACCCAAGTAAGGTATTAATATAATTATATCATGAAATATTCCAAAACTAAATTCTTGTTAATCCATCGGTGTAATTTACTTTTATTTTTAAGGTCTAAAATAAAAATGGAAAAAATTTCCATAAATGTATTGACTTTATAAATCTTATATGATAATATACATACAATAATTTTTAACACTCAATAATTTTAATCTAATAAGGTTTTGTAAACAAAAGTATTTTAATCTAATAGGGTTTCGTAAACAAAAGTATTTTAATCAAATAAAATCCAGAAAAGAAGGAAAAATATATGTTATCAACCGTTAAGAGTATGTCTTTACACGGTTTAGAAGGCTACCTTGTAGAAGTACAAGTGGATATATCTGTTGGAATTCCAAATTGGGAGGTAGTACGGTTTGCCAGATCAAAGTGTAAAGGAATCAAAAGAAAGGGTAAGAACAGCAATTAAAAATTCTAAATTTGAACTTCCTAGCAGAAAAATTGTAATAAACCTTGCACCCGCAGATACAAAAAAAGAAGGTTCATTTTTTGACCTACCAATTGCTATTGGAATTTTACAAAATTTAGGTTACATAAACAATGAAAGTATAATTCAAACAATATTTTTAGGAGAATTGTCGTTAGACGGTAGATTAAACAAAATAAATGGAGTTCTTCCTATGTGCATAGAAGCAAAAAATTTAGGAATAAAGAATGTAATTTTACCGCAAGAAAATAGTCAAGAAGCCTCAATAGTAAACGGATTAAACGTTATTGGAGTTAGTTCTCTAGGACAGGCTGTAAATTATCTTAATAAAAAAGAAGAAATATTGCCAAGCATTAGTAATATGGAAGATATATTTTCGAATAATAACCAATATTCCTTAGATTTTGCAGATGTAAAAGGGCAAGAAGAAGTAAAAAGAGCATTGGAAGTTGCAGCAGCAGGAGGACATAATGCAATGTTGATCGGTTCGCCAGGGGCTGGCAAAACAATGGTCTCAAGAAGGATACCTTCGATATTGCCAGATTTATCATTCGATGAAGCATTAGAAGTAACTAAAATTCATAGCATAGCTGGAATTTTGCCTAAAGAGCAACCAATAGTTACCAAAAGGCCATATAGAGCACCACACCATACTGTATCTAAAAGTTCTTTAATTGGCGGGGGAAAAATACCAAAACCAGGAGAAATAAGCTTAGCACATTATGGGGTATTGTTTTTGGATGAACTACCAGAATTTAAAAGAGAAACTTTAGAAGTTTTAAGAGGACCATTAGAAGATAGAACTGTAACAATTAGTAGAGTTAGTGCAAGTTTAACATATCCATGTAATTTTATGTTAGTTGCGTCTATGAATCCGTGCCCATGTGGTTATTATGGTTCTAAGGAAAAAGAATGTACTTGCAGTGAAAGTCAAATTGCAAAATATATGTCAAAAATAAGTGGACCATTGTTAGATAGAATCGACATACAAGTAAAAGTAAATCCTGTAAAATACAATAAATTGAGCACTGAAGCAGAAGAGGAAACATCAGAACAAATAAGAAAAAGAGTTAACAATGCAAGAAAAATTCAATTAGAAAGATATAGAAAATTTGGTATTTTTTCTAATGCAGAACTAACTCAAAGTTTAATAAATCAATATTGTAATTTAGATGACAAATGTCAAAAAATAATGGAAAATGCATTTGAAAAATTAAAGTTAAGTGCAAGAGCCTATACAAGAATATTAAAAGTTGCAAGAACAATAGCAGACCTCGCTAATTCAAATGATATAAAAGCAATTCATTTAGCAGAGGCAATAAATTATAGAGATTTAGACAGAGAAAATATTAATTTTAAAAACTAAATATAGAATAATGCAAAAGGAGAAACGATTAACAATAAAGGCAATATATTTTTTATAAAAACAAAAATGAACATTAATCTTTTATGATAGTATTTAGTAGGTTTGCTAAATAAAAATACTTTTTAATAGAAGATTAAAAGAATGTAGCAAGAAATTTTTATAGTATATTATAAAATTACAGAATGGAGGCTAATATAGAGATAACTGAAATTAATTTTAAGGATGAAATTTATCCAAAGGAATTGTTAGAAATAGAAAATTATCCAAAAAAATTATATGCGTTGGGGAACATAAAACTTTTATATAGTAAACATAAAGTCGGAATAGTTGGAACAAGAAAGTGCAGCTATATGGGGTGTAACACAGCTTATACATTTGCTAAAGGGCTTGCAAGTAATGGGATAACCATTGTAAGTGGAATGGCAATTGGAATAGATGCATCTGCACATATGGCTGCAATTAATCAAATAGGCAAGACAATTGCAGTACTTGGCAGTGGATTTAATGATATATTTCCAGAAGAGAATAGTTGGTTATTTAAAGAAATAATATCAAATGGAGGATGTATTATTTCGGAATATAACAAAGATGATAAACATAAAAGTAGCAACTTTCCCAAAAGAAATAGAATTATAAGCGGACTTTCAGAAGCAATATTAGTAATAGAAGCAGGAATAAAAAGTGGAAGTATAATAACAGCAAATTTTGCATTAAAACAAAAGAAAAGATTATATGCTATTCCAGGAGATATTTATAATATAAAAAATAGTGGCACCAATATGCTTATATATGAAAATAAAGCAAGACTGGTAACAAATCCATCTCAAATGATAGAAGAAATAATAAGCTCATCAGAAAAAACAAACATAAATATAGAAAAAATATCAATTCCGCAAGAATATTTTGAAATATATAATGTTTTAAAACAAAGACCAATGCGCATAAACGAAATTTCTAAAATATTAAAAAAGCCTGTGTCAGAAATAAGTGGAACGATAAGTTTAATGGAAATAGAAGGATATATAACAAAACTTACAACGGATCAGTATGTATTGAAAAAGATAAATTAAATTTGACTACTAAATAGTATTTAAGCCGCACTTTATATAAAAATAGTAATTATAAAATTTATAATATAAGAAAGGAATTTATTTAAAATGTATGTAAATAAAACAATAGGTAGATTAGGAGAAACGCTTGCATGTGAATATTTACTAAATAATGGATATGAAATTATAAAGAGAAATTATAATACTAAAAGAGGTGAAATAGATATAATTGCAAGGTACAAAAATGCTCTTGTATTTATAGAAGTCAAAACCAGAAGTAATTTAAATTTTGGACAGCCAGTAGAGGCAATAACCAAGAAAAAACAGGTACATATGTTAAATACAATAAAATATTATTTGTATGAAAATCATTTATATAACACAAACATACAAATAAGGATAGATGCAATAGAGGTCTATATTCATAATAATAGATATGCAGTAACTCATATAAAACAAATTATGTGAAAAAATTAAAAAAACTTAGGGAAATAGGCATTTGTGATAAAAAGATAAATTTACATAATTAAAAAAAGAATAAATAATCTAAAAAAATATAAAATAGAAAAGCTTGAAAATACTGGAAAAGATCAAAAAATAAAATTTTTTATAAAAACTAAAACAAATAACAATCAAAGATTATTTAAAAAATTGTAATAAAAATTTAATAAAAGCCAAATAAACGCTTTCCGCAGTAAAAGAAAAGACGATTTTTATAGTAGCTCAAAAAGTATATTGAAAAGACTCAAAATAAATGGCATAATGTACTATGATATATAGTGAGTAAACATAATGCTAAAAGTTTTAAAAAACCATTGAAAAATGCTTGAAAATGGCGTATAATTAAACTTAGTGAAATGTTTAAGGAGGAGTATTATGCAACAAAAATTATTAAAAGTAATTTCAGCATTATTAATAGCTACAATGCTTTATGCAAATTCAGCGGTTGTAATAAGTTATGCTGCAGACACTTTGTTATCAAGTACAGAGCTAGAAAAACAAAAAACGTCTACAAATAATGAAAATGTAGATTTTAATGTGTACTACGATGACAACACACATTCTAAATCAATAAACATTAATGACGTAGATACAAAACTAAATATCAAGCTTAATGTAAAGAATGCTGGATATCTAAAAGATATCACAGTAGATTTTTCAGATTCTAATTTTGCTATTACAGCAGAAAAAGACGACGACAATATAATTCAAAATGTAGATGAAAAAAAGAAAACGATATCATTTAATCAAATAAATGCTGGAAGTAACATTACAAAGGCAATAAAGATATCTGCAGAAAAAAATGAGAGCGTAAATGCGGATATGTTTAGCAAGGATAATAATATAAAACTTACAGCAACATATGTAAATAGTAATGGAAAAGAGGTTGCTATATCAAAAACTCTAGTTATTCATACTGGATGGAACGCCAAAGAAGATAAAGCAACATTAAATTATGAGACAACAAAGTATATTCCATATGCAGTTAATGGAACTAATAAAATAATTGTTCAAGGTAACATTACATCATATTTAAAAGACGGTGTTCTTCCTATAAAAAATACAAGTATAGAAGTAACAGCACCACAAATAAATAATGAGTATCCAGAAAAAGTAAGCGTTATTGCAAACACGAATGCTGCAACAAATGGAGATATAAGTGGAAATTTATTTACAGAAAATAATTGGAACTATGATAATACAACAGGAAAAATAATAATAAATGTTAATAATGAAGCTAAAAATGGAAAAATTAGTTGGAAAAAGGATTCGAAAGATGTATATATAGTAACATATGTATATTCAGAAAATGCATATAATGCAGTAAAAGATTCTATAGTAAGAATTACATATAGTGCAAATTCTAAAATAAGTTTATATAATGATGGAACTGGAGTCACAAATTTAACAGCTAAAACAAGTGGCTATGATGACCAAGATAAAGCAATTGGTGATATTATAGATTTTTCAACATATATGACAAGAAATTTAAATAAAGGATACATGTATAATAATAAAGTTGCAAGTACAGCTGATAAAAAAGAAACAATATATAATGTTCTTTATACAGCAAGTGTTGCTTATGCTCCAGCCGTTGATAAAATAGTTATTGAACAAGGTGTTGATGGATTTTATGATAGCAATGAAACAGAAAGTTCAACTACAGTAGGTAATAAAAACTATGCATATAATAAAACGGTATTGGTTTCAGTTGAGGAATTTAATAAGATACTTGGACAAGATGGTACAATAAAAATATTCAAAGATAATGAACAAGTCAATACTATTACTAGAGCAACTGCAATGCTAAGCAGTGATGAAGTAAATGTTATAAACAAAGATACTCTGTCTGGAAGTGGATATTATGTATTATACATATCAGACTTAAATACAAATAAAATCAAAATAGAAACTTCTAAACCTGTAAGTGAGGGAAATATAACATTTTACATAGAAAAAGCGATTGCAAAAGACATAGATTATAGTAAAAATCAAATTAAGAATTTCAAGACATTAAGATCTTCAGCAACTATTAAAGCTTTTAATGAAGATATTGCAATTTCAGAAAAAACTGTAGAACCAACATATGTTTGTGAGCTTGAAGAACCAACTTTAAAAGCTAACATTAGCTCAAATAAAGAAAGTTTATCTACTATATTAGAAAATAAAGATGTAGAAATAAAAGCAACATTAGAAACAGATAGCATAGAGGATATGTTATATACAAATCCAACTGTAACAATAAAGTTACCTTCTAATATAGAAACAATAAATGTAAAAGATGAAAAATTATATTTTGATGATGAACTAGAAATTAAAGAGGCAAAATTAGTAAATAACTCAGATGGAACAAAAAGTATAATAACAACATTAAATGGAACTCAAACAAAATATAACAATGTTGCAGCTAAGGGAGCTACTTTAAGTATAGTTGCAGATATAACTTTAAATAAATTAACACCTACAACAGATACAGAAATTGAGTTAACAATAAAAAATGAAGATGGAGAAACAGCAAATAGTAGTTGTAAAATTGCATATGTTGCACCAACAGGAGTTGTAACAACAAACTCTATTGCAAACTATAAAGAAAATGCTGAAGAGTTAATGTCGATTAGTGGAGAAGAAAAAGAAGCAATAATACCAACATTATCAAACAGCAGAAATACAACATTTACTATGAATGTAATAAACAATTATAATTACGATTTATCAAATGTTGTAGTGCTAGGTAGAATACCATTTGAAAATAATAAAGATATATTAACAAACCAAAGTCTTGGTTCAAATATCACGCTTTCTTTAGTAGAAAAGCTTGCTATAAAGAACATAGAATCTTCAAATGCAACAATATATTATTCAGAAAATGGTGAAGCAAATAAAGATATTCAAAACGAACAAAATGGATGGACAACAAATCCTGAAAACTTAACAAATATAAAATCTTATATGATAGTACTAAACAATTACACAATGAAAAAAGGTGATAGTTTTACATTTTCGTATAAGTCACAAATACCAGGAAACCTAGAACATAACAAATCAGCATATGAAAATTATGTAGTTTATTATGATAGTAATGAAAGTACAGAAAATAAAACAGTTGCTCCAAAGATTGGCGTAACAACTGGCAATGGGCCTTCAATAAGCGCAAACTTAAGCTCTACTCAAGGAGAAAAAATACAAGGTGGAGATATATTAAAATATAAATTAACTGTAGAAAACAATGGAACAGAATCTGCTAAAGGTTTACAGGCAACAATACCAGTAGAGAACTCATTTACATATGTAATAAAAAATGATGAAAATATAAATGGATATGAAATTGGCTCAGGAATAGAAAATAAAATAGACGATAATGGAAACACAATATGTGTTTTAACAATAGATTTAGACGAAGTTAAACCACATTCTTCAATAGAAAAAGAAATATGGTTACTAACAGATGCAACATCATCAAATGAAATAGAATATACTGCTAAAGTGGCAGTATCTAATGGAGATGTTACAGCAGAAACAAATTCTATTACAAAAACAATAGCACAAACATATTTTAAAACTTCATTAAAAAATGAAAATACAGAAGTACAGGTAGGAAAAGAATTCAGCTTTAACATATATGTACAATCTTCTGAACCAAACCTATATATAGAAGACGGAATATATAAATATACTGGAAATAGAAATAATTCAGTAATAAGTTTTGACTTGCCTCAAGAATGCTCAATTACACAAGTTTCAAAAGACGATGAAGATATTACAAAATCCATTAGTAACAAAGATAGCAAAGTTTCAATTCCAGTTGGAACTGTTGCAGATGAAACAGTAAAAGTTAAAGTAACATTAAAGGCAAATGATTTAAAAGATACTTATCAGAAAAATGTAACAATAGCTCCAGAAATAATTGCAGACGAAATGAGTTCTTCTGAAAAAATTGAAGAAACAAACATTGAAATAAATAAGATAGGTGTAGATGTAAAACTTACATCAAGCATACCTTCAAATACAAAAATAAAAACAGGAGAAGAATTTGCATACACAATATCAATTTCAAATAAATCAAATACAGAACTACTTGATGTAGAAATAAAAGACCAATTACCTAAAGAACTTGTATATTCTGGCATGGAAATGAAAGTTGATGCTGGTGTAATATCAGAAAGTGGAAGTGTTGATGAAAATAATACATTTACTACAACATTGGGATTACTTGATAAAAAAGCAACAGCAACTTTAACGGTAAGAGTTGTTGCATCAAAACAAGATAGTGATACAAAAATTTCCAATAAAGCAGTTGTTTCTCAGTCTGAACTTGGAAATATTGAATCAAATTCAATTGAGAATACAATTAAAGCATATAATTCAAATGATGACGACATTATAGTACCAGGCGAAGAAACAAGAAAAATTACAGGTTCAGTTTGGTATGATGAAAACCAAAATGGTATAAAAGATCAAGATGAAAAAATGGTATCTGATGTCAAGGTGTTACTTCTAAATAACTCAACTGGAGATGTTGCAAAAGATAGTAATTCAGAGGATTTAATTACTAAAACAGACAATAATGGCGAGTATGCATTTAGTAATGTTAAACAAGGAAAATATACAGTAATATTCTTCTATGATTCTGCAAATTATAGTGCTACAGCTTACAAGAAAGATGGAGCTGACGAAACTAAAAACTCTGATGCAATAGACAAAGATGTTACCTATGAAGGAGAAACTAAAAAAGCTGGAGTATCGGAAGAAATTTCATTACAAAATGAGAACATATATAATATAGACCTTGGACTAATAGCAGATAAAAAATTTGATTTAAAATTAGAAAAGACAATAAGCAAAATAACATTAAATAATAATAAACAATCAAAAGTATATGAATATAATAAAAATTTAGCTAAAATAGATATTGCTTCAAAAGATGCAGATAATACAACAATGATTGTAGAGTACAAAATAAAAATAACAAACGAAGGAGCAATTCCAGGTTATGTTAAGAAAATAGCTGATTATCTTCCTGAAAGCTTAAAATTCAATTCAGAGCTAAATAAAGACTGGTATACAGCCAAAGAAAACAATACTATTTATAATAGTTCGTTATCAAATACATTAATTAATCCTGGAGAGAGCAAAGAAGTAATATTAACATTAACAGTTAAAGTTACAGATAATACATTTGGAATGATAACAAATAATGCAGAAATTTATGAAGCTTCAAACGACTATGGATTAGCAGATACAGATTCAACACCAGGAAACAAAAAAACAGATGAAGATGATTATTCTACTGCAAACATTTTACTCGGAGTAAAAACTGGACAAATATTCATATATGTAACATTAACTATAACATCAATTGCAATTATAGGTATTGGCATATATATGATAAAAAAGAAAGTACTAAAATAAGAAAGGGGGAAAAGAAACATGAAAAATTGTAAAAAGATAGCCAAATTTTTAGTAACATTTTTAACATTTGTACTATTATCTTTCATTCTAAACATTGCTACAACAGCTGTACAAGCATTTACATTACCTGTGTGGAGTGGAAGTATGCCATCTTCATCAGCCAATGGAATTACAGGTTATTTCCCTCAATCTTATTCTGGAGGAATAGCTCTTTGTAATGATGACCAAGCAGTTGTAAGATGGGGAAGCAAAGATTATAAAGTTTATTATCCAACATTGGATGACTATTATCCTTCAATGGACAGATGGAGAAGTGCAAATGATTCCAATTTCATCCCTTTTTTAAAGGGAAAAGCAAACAAGCTAATAAAGGCAACAAATAAAACTAATTTAGATAAGCAATGGATAAACACATCAGATAATGCTTCGACAGGAGCAGACAATTTAAAAGATGCACCAAGAGAATATCCAAGTTCAGTATCTGTAGATTGGTATGATGATGATGCTGGAAAATTAGCAGATGACTCAAAACCATTAATTGCCATGATAAGAGAAACGAACCCAATGACTGGCGGAGAAGTAGTTGATTATAGAAGATTAATGAAAGCTAGGGATGGGTGCGAAAGAGCTTTACGACAACAATTTAATGATATAGCAAAAACATCTCAGCCACATAAACTACAAGAAGGATACGATTCAACAGAAAGAGAATATCCAACAGTAATAGAAAAACGTGAAAAAATAAGTTTGGGGGTGCAAGTTGCTGTATCTGGAACTGGCTCAACATCAAGCTATAGTAATATAGGTGGAAAAACAATAGATACACGTTCAACTTCATCATTTGAAGATATTATGACTGCATATATTTATTCTGGGGAATATCATAAATCAAGACAAAATCCAACTGGTTATGATCTAATAGATGTGCAAGTTGCAAACTGGCTACAAAATGATCATAATCAACACGGAGGATCTGGTGCACATGGATATAATGCTGATGGTTCAGGTTCTTCTACAATTACACAAGGAATTAGCTCTTCAAGAGGAAGAACGTTATATTTAGAAGCAAGAGATTTTTACAAATTTATAAGCCAATATAAAGCAAACGGAAATAAATATGTTGCAAGTGTAAATACATCATCTGCACAAGTATTTGTTAGTAGAGATGATTCAAATAGAGGTAATGACGAATATATAATAGGACCAGTTTCTATATCATATCCATATTATCATAATATATCATACATGACTGATATTATATTAGAAGCCACAAATAAGGACGGCGGAAGTTCTAAATTAAGCTATAAAAATAGTGATTTTAAGATTGTAATGCAATCAAAAGGAGGAAATAGCTTAACAGGAGGAACAGCATTCCCAGGAGAAAATGGAATTTCAAATGAAAACTTTTATATAATAGTAAACGCTTCAAAAGCAGCATATCCAGATACAATAAAAATAAGAGGAGAATTTGAGTATACAGATTATTGCAAAACACAATATACAACTTGGTATCCAAATGGAGGAATTCAAGTTTATAGATATGTTGGACTTGTTGCTCGTGGAGACATAACATACACAGTTAAATATTATTGGGCTGATTCATCCACAACAACTACTCAAAGAGAGGTACCAGGTGCTACTTATCAATTGTGGAAACATGGAAATGGAGACAGTCAAAAAGTTTATTCACATGAACAATCGCCTGCAGATAAAGGACTAACAGGTTGGTATATAGAATCTACAGGACAAGATCCAAGTACATGGGAATCTGTTACAACAACAAAATTAGTTAATCATAATGATACTGTGTCTGCTACTGCTGCAGTAATGCAAGGTATTATAATAATGGATTGTGATAACAAATATAATACAAAAGTAACAGATATTGCACAGGAAGCAAGAAAAGTTTCATACTTCTCAACAAGATCTTCTTCAAATAGCGGAAGTATAACTGTTACTGTAGATGAACCAGAATCTAGTCAATCTACATATGCTCATAAGGCATCTGCAAAAGCAGAAGAATCAATAGACCTAACTATTAAGATAGGTGGAAAAGTTTGGGTAGATGGAGAAGCTGGAAAAGAATCAAAATATGATGGACAATTTAATGGTAGCCAAGACAGAGCTATGTCAAATGTAACAGTAAAATTACATCAAAGAACTCCAAATGGTTCTACAAGTGTAAAAGCACAAACTAAAACAGATGGAAATGGACAATATTCATTTGAAAGCCTAAATGCACTATATACTTACTATGTAGAGTTTGTATATAACGGGCAATATTATCAACCAACAATATATAAAAATGGAGATTGGGCAAATAGTTCAAAAGGTGTAGATATAATTTCTGAAAGACAAGCATTTAATGCAAAATTTGCAGAAATTGGTTCAAATCCACAAAACTATGCTGGAGGACCAGTATACACAAGAGATGATTTGAAAAATGGTGGATATATAGATGAATTTGGAAATCCAACTGGAAACTATAATCAATATGTAAATGATTGTATGATGTCTTCTTACACAGGATATAATCAAGGAGGTTTCAATATAGATTATTATCCAGTATACAATAAGTTTGTAATTGGAAGAGAAATAAATGGTGCAAACAAAGCAACAATAACAAGGGACTCTTCAGGACAAGCAATAAGCTCATATAATATGCTATATGCTGGAAATTATAATAATCTTTGCGTAAATCAAGGATATGTATTAAGAGAAATTGCAGACTTAGCAGCTCGTAAGGACGTATTACAAACTACATTAGAAATGAATGGAAAGAATCCACAAGTTTATAAATACAATAAAAACAATGACTCTGGCGCAGCTGATATATCAGTGAGAGTATCAGACTATTACTATGGCACAAACTATACAAGAGAAATATATAAAGAAGATTACTTTAAACCATTAGATAATAATGAAGATACTAAATTAGATGCAGACGATTGGTTAAAAATATATGTTACATATAAAATTAGATTAACAAATCAATCAGAAACAATCGCTGGTGTTGTTCAAGAAATAGTAGATTACTATGATGATGAATATACATTAATTGGAAGCGATAATACAGTTGCAAGTGAGCAAAAATATAAACCATATATAGGCGATAGAAATGGTAAAACAGACTCAGATAATATTCTAGGAAAAGGAATAAAAGTTACAACTAATAACAACAGCAAATATGGTGCTGGAACAGAATCTAATATGTCAGGATATAATAAAACTTACATTAGAACAGATTCAGAAATAAAAATACCAGAATCTGGAGGAGATTTATACATGTTCCTAACATTCAGAGTAAATAGCATAAATAATTTACTTGTATTAGATGATGGACACAATGGAGCAGATGATAATGGAAAGGCAAACATTATAGAAATAAACGGTTATAAAACATATTATACAGATAAAACACATGCTCCAAATGAATCAAATTCACAAACCGATACAGAATATTCTGCAGGAGATATTGCAGGACTTGTAGATAGAGATTCAATTGCAGGTAACCTAAGAACAGACAGAATTGATAAGAATACTTCATTTGCAAATAAATCAGCAGAACAATTAAGAAATGAGTATGGATTAGAAGATGATTCTGATAAGGCTCCAAGTATCAAGATAAAACTATATAATGATACAGAACATGAAAGAAAAGCTTCAGGAACTGTATGGGATGATAGTAGAGATACAAATTCAGACCTTGCAAGAATTGGTAATGGAAAATTAGACAATGGAGAAGCAGGAGTTCAAGGTGTTAAAGTTGAACTTATAGATATGAAATTATCTGCAAAATATAAAAATACTAAGGGAACAGATATAGTTGCAACTATATTAGTAGAAGATAGTAATGGTAACATAATTGATAATGTTGCTGGAAAGAGATATAGCTGGAAAAAGGCTGAAGCAACAACAGACTCAAATGGTAACTACATATTTAGCGGATATATTCCATCAAATTATGTTATGAAATTTACATATGGTTTAGGCAGCGAAGATGAAACTATAAAATATAATGGACAAGACTATAAATCAACAACATATTATACACCTTCATCAAATGTAGAATACAATGTAAATGATCCAGATAACAATGCATACACTTATGTAGGAACTGCTAATAATCCAGAAACACCACAAACATATAATTTCTATGGAATGCAAAGTAATAATACAGAAACAACATATTTCTATAACTTAGCTCAAGCTGATTCTGATAATAAGAATGGAATTCGTAAATCAGATGCTAGAGATGTAATGGGAAACGTTCAAACAGAAGGAACAAGAAAATATGTAAATAATTACAGCAATAACAGTGGAAATGGTGTTACAAATGAATTATCACAACAATTACATGATACAACTCCAAAAACATATATGGTTGCTGAGTCAGGTCAAATAAGTGTTGAATTAGAGTATAACAGAACAGAAAGCAATACAAGTGATGATGTAAAACAAAATACTCAAAACAATGCTGGTTCAAGCAATACAGATAATTCAGGATACTACCGTATAGAAAATTTAGACTTTGGTTTAGTAGAAAGACCAAAAGCCCAAATTAAAATAACAAAACAAGTTGCAAACGTAAAGGTTACACTTGCTAATGGAAATACATTGTTTGATGCTTCTAGTAAAGCAACAAACGTTATGTGGATGAATCACAAAGCACATGGACAAGATACAGATAACACATATACAATAAGCAACAACTACAGAAATCAAATGATGAAAGAACCAGTTGTAAGAGCAAATTCTTCAAATAAAGGAAAAATTCAACTTACAATGGACGAAGAACTAATGCATGGATCAACACTTCAAGTAACATATGCAATAACAGCTGCCAATATAGGAGAGGTAGACTATTTAGATAATCAATTCTACTATACAGGTAAAACAAATAATACAAATGCAAACAATATTGCAAGAACATCAGCAGATACATTAATAGATTATGTTGGAACACAAGTACATAATGCAAATTTTGCAGATGATAAAACAGCAACAAGAAATAATTTACAATTTAATAAAGAACAAAATGCTGCTTGGAATGTAATGACTATTGATGAAATTAGAAATAATGGATTATTAAATAACAATGCATTAGAAAATGCTAAAAAATATACAACAATAATTACAACAGATGCGTTGAAAAAAGATTTATTACCAATTATTGCAGATGAAAACAATAGCAAAAACGTTGCAGATGCATTAGAAAAAGATCCATTAAATGCAATTGAGAATACAGTAAATAAAACTAATAGTGTAGTAGGAGTTAAACTTGTATTATCTCAAATGATTACACAAGATAACAGTAGCGACGATATGGTATATAATAATATGGTAGAACTTGTAAAATCAAGCAATACAGTAGGTAGAAGAATGGCTTACTCAGTAGCAGGAAATCAAGATCCAACTATTGAGCCACAAGAAATTGATGCAGATGATGCACAAGAAATAAATATATTACCTCCATTTGGCCAAAACTATATTTACTATATATTAGGATTTGTAGTAGCTGTAATCTTAATTGCAGGAATTGCAATAACAATAAAAATTGTTAAGAAGAAATAAGTAATTACACAACTCCCAAGAGACTTAGACTTTATAGTCTAGGTTTCTTTTTTATTTTATTAGGGAAGTCCTACTGACTTTCCAGAATAAATAAAATGTTGCACAAAAAATTTATTTCATAAATTTTTGCATACAAACAAATTTACTGAAAATTTCAATTTTATAGAGAATCATAAAGGGGAAGAGAAAATACTGAAAATTGAAAATTTTCAGATTTGTTCTGGCTAAAAATAGAAAGAACTGCTTATAATGAACAAATGCTAAAAAAACTATTGAAAAATAAAGAAAAATAAAAAATAGTTTTTTGAAAATGTGAAAATATAATAAAAAAATAAATGAAATAAAAATAAGAAAAACACGAGAAAATAAATAAAAACAAACGCTACTTAATAATAAAAATAATTAATAAAATACTAAAAAATGAAAAAATGATTTTTTAATAAAACTTAAAAATGTAATAATTTTGTAACAGAGAATATAAAAATGATATAACCAGAATGGACGAAAAGCTTTAAATATAAGCTTTTAAAGATACAAATACTTCCAAAAAAATACAAAAATTACATAAAAAAGCAAATACTACTATAACGTGAAAACCTTGCAACTAGCTGAATACGACCTACGTAAACATAATAAATATCACTTTGACATTATATTTAATATAATGTAATATATGTATGCACTGAATGAAAAAATTATAAAATTTGTAATACATATATTAGGAGGAATAACAATGAAGGTAATTAAAAGAGATGGCAAGATAGTAGAATATGATAGAGAAAAGATAAGAATTGCAATAGGGAAAGCTAATAATGAAGTATCTAAAAAATACAGAGCTACAGAAGAAGAAATAAAAGATATAATAGAATATATAGAAGAATTAAAAAAATCTAGAATATTAGTTGAAGATATACAAGACATAATTGAACAAAAACTAATGGAAATGGGCAAATATGAACTTGCAAAAGAATATATTACTTATCGTTATACAAGAGCATTAGTTAGAAAAGCCAACACTACAGATCAATCTATTAAAGAACTAATTGAAGGTGAAAGTGAATATTGGAATAATGAAAACTCAAACAAAAATGCAAAAGTAGTTACAACACAAAGAGATTATTTAGCAGGAATAACAAGTACAGATATAACAAGAAGATTTTTACTTCCAGACGACGTTGTTAAAGCTCATGATGAAGGAATAATACATTTTCATGATGCAGATTATTTTGCTCAAAATGCATTACATAACTGTGATTTAATAAACCTAGAAGATATGCTACAAAATGGAACAAACATTAATGGCGTACTAATAGAAAAGCCACATAAATTTTTAACTGCAATGACAATAGCAACTCAAATAATAACAGCTGTTACATCTAGTCAATATGGTGGAGCAACAGTTACAATGACTCATCTTGCACCATTTGTAAGAGATAGCTACAATGCTTATTTGAAGAAATATAGAGAAAGACATCTTTCAAAAGAACAATGTGAAAAATTTGCAAAAGAAGATCTCAAAAAAGAAATACAAGATGGAGTTCAAACATTCCAATATCAAATAAATTCAATGACAACAACAAACGGACAATCACCATTCTTAAGTGTTTGCATGTATTTAGGTGAGACAACAGAATACAAAGAAGAGCTTGCCATGATTATAGAAGAAATTTTAAAACAAAGAATATTAGGAATGAAAAATGAAAAAGGTGTATATGTTACACCAGCTTTTCCAAAACTTTTATATGTATTGGAAGAAGATAATATTCATGAAGATAGTAAATATTACTATCTAACAAAACTTGCTGCAAAATGTACAGCAAAACGTATGGTTCCAGATTATATATCTGAAAAAATAATGAAAGAATTAAAAGTGGACAAAAACGGAAATGGACAATGCTACCCTTGTATGGGATGTCGCTCATTCTTAACACCATATATAGATCCAGAAACAAATAAACCAAAATATTATGGAAGATTTAATCAAGGAGTTGTAACAATCAATTTGGTTGATGTGGCATTATCTTCTGGTAAAGATATGAATAAATTCTGGAAGATATATGAAGAAAGACTAGAATTATGCCACAAAGCTTTAAAAGTAAGACACGAAAGACTTGCAAAAGCAACAAGCGATGTTGCACCAATACTATGGCAATATGGTGCTTTGGCAAGATTAAAAAAAGGAGAAAGCATACACAAATTACTACATGGAGGATATTCGACAATATCATTAGGATATGCTGGATTATACGAATGTGTAAAATATATGACAGGAAATAGCCACACAGATGGCGCAAAGGGCGAAGAATTTGGATTAGAAGTAATGCAAAAATTAAATGACAAATGCAAAGAATGGAAAGAAGCAGAAGATATAGACTATAGTGTATATGGAACACCAATAGAATCTACAACATATAAGTTTGCAAAATGCTTACAAAGAAGATTTGGAAAAATAAAGGGAATAACAGATAGAAACTATATAACAAATTCATATCATGTTCCTGTATTTGAAGAAATAGATGCATTTTCTAAATTAAAATTAGAGAGTAAATTTCAAAGACTAAGTCCAGGTGGAGCAATATCTTATGTGGAAACACCAAATTTACAAGATAATCTTGAAGTAGTATTACAAATAATAAAATTTATATATGACAATATAATGTATGCAGAATTAAACACAAAATCAGATTATTGCCAAAAATGTGGATTTGATGGAGAAATATTATTAGATGATAATTTAGAATGGTACTGCCCAAACTGTGGCAACAGAGACCATAGCACATTAAATGTTGCAAGAAGGACTTGTGGATATATAGGAAGTAACTTCTGGAATAAAGGCAGAACACAAGAAATAAAAGAAAGAGTATTACATATAGACAATAAAGATGATGTAAAAAAAGTAGAAAAGGAAGCAAAGAAAGATGAGATACAATAAAATTAGAAAAATGGATATTGCAGATGGACCAGGAGTAAGAGTTTCAATATTTATGCAAGGTTGTACATTTAATTGCAAGAATTGTTTTAATCCAGAAACACATAACTTTGCTGGTGGAGAAGAATTTACAGAAGAAACCATAAAAAGAGTGCTGGAACTATGTGAACCAGAATATATAGAAGGATTATCCATTTTGGGCGGAGAACCAATGCATCCAAAGAATATAGATGGAACAGAAAGATTAGCACAAGCATTCAAAGAGAAATATCCAGAAAAGAACTTATGGGTATGGTCAGGCTTTTTATTCGATAAGGACTTAAAAGACAAAAATGTAATGCAATATATAGATGTTCTTGTTGATGGACAATATGTAGATGAATTACATAGTCCAAAATTGAAATGGAAAGGTTCTTCAAACCAAAGGGTAATAAATGTTCAAAAAAGTTTAAAAAATAATAAAATAATATTAGAGGAACAATAAAGATTATGAAGTGGGCAAAATGTCCACTTCTTTTTTGAATAAGAAAAAGCTATACTACTTAAAAATTATCGGAATATTTTTATGCAAAAGAGTATAAAAGATTGAGAAAAAATAAAAAATAGGCTATCTAAAATTCAAAAGTGCAATATTTTTTGAAAAAAGAAGTGCATTAAATTAAAAAATAGAGAGCTTTCTATTGACATTCAATTTGTAAAATTGTATAATTAAAAAAGATATTTAAAAGTATGATAGTATGGAGTACTTTTCAAACAAAATATTACTATTAATCTCCAAAAATCAGTAAGGGTGGTTAATATAAAAAAATTAAAAAATAGTAAAATAGAGTAAATGCAATTAAGAACTAATTGGCAAAACAAAAGAAATATTGCCAATAGATTTTTTGTTGTCTTTTTTATGCTATGTAAATTATCAAAAAAGAGGAATTATTTAAAAAATTTTATTTGAACAAATTTTAAGGAGCAGTGGAAATTTGCTTAAATAAAAGATTTTAAAATAAGAAGGACTTTTTTGTAATCTTTATATAAATTAAATTCTGCTTAATTTTTTATATGGGGTGAATAACTTTGAATCTAAAAGACGTAAAACACGAAAAATGCACAAGAAAAACTTTTTCAAAAATAGGCGATTATGTAGAAATGCCTAATTTAATCCAAGTGCAAAAAGATTCCTATAATTGGTTCCTAGAAGAAGGCTTAGGAGAAGTATTAAAAGATATTTCGCCAATAGTAGACTATTCTGGCAATTTAGTATTAGAGTTCTTAGACTATCACATGGAAGAAAAAACTAAATACACAATGGAAGAAGCAAAAGAAAGAGATGCAACATATTCTTCAAGATTACACGTTAAAGTAAGATTAATTAACAAAGAAACTGGAGAAATAAAAGAGCAAGAAATTTACTTAGGCGACTTCCCAATAATGACAGATAGCGCAACATTTATTATAAATGGTGCAGAAAGAGTAATTGTTAGCCAGTTAGTACGTTCTCCATCTTGCTACTATGCACAAGACTTCGACAAAACAGGAAAGAGAATATATACATCTACTGTTATGCCAATAAGAGGAGCTTGGCTAGAATATGAAACAGATGGTAACGACATATTCTATGTTAGAGTAGATAGAACAAGAAAATTACCTGTAACATCTTTATTAAGAAGCATAGGCTTTGTTACAGATGAGCAAATATTAGACTTATTTGCTGGAGATCCAAAGATAAAAGCAACACTTGAAAAAGACCCAGTAAAAACACAAGACGAAGCATTAATAGAAATTTATAAAAAATTAAGACCAGGTGAACTTCCTACAGCAGATGCTGCAAGAAATTTATTCGATGGTTTATTCTTCGACAACAGAAGATACGACTTAGCAAAAGTTGGTAGATATAAATTTAACAAAAAGTTATGTTTAGCAACAAGAATAACAGGACAAGTTTCTTATGATGATATAATAGATCCTTCAACAGGAGAAGTATTAGCAGAAAAAGGTTCTGTAATTACTGCAGAAATGGCAGAAAACATACAAAACTCTGGAATAAATGTAGTAGACGTATTAGTAAACGACCAAAAAGTAAGGGTTATAGGAAATGGAATAGTAAATATCCACAAAATGTTACCAAATGTGGATTTATCAGACTTACATTTCAAAGAAGGTGTAAATTATAATGTTCTTAAAACAATAATGGAAACAACACCAGACGAAAAGTTACATGATGTATTAAAAGAAAGATACAACGAACTAGTTCCATTAACAATAACAACAGAAGATATGGTTGCTTCAATAAGTTATTTATTAAATCTAGAATATGGAATAGGATTTATAGACGATATAGATCACTTAGGAAACAGACGTATTAGATGTGTTGGTGAATTACTACAAAACCAATTTAGAATTGGTTTAACAAGACTAGAAAGAGTTGTTCGTGAAAGAATGACGATTCAAGACCTAGATTCTGTAACACCACAAACATTAATAAATACAAAACCAATAACATCTTCAATAAAAGAATTCTTTGGAAGTTCTCAATTATCACAATTTATGGATCAAACAAACCCATTATCAGAATTAACTCATAAGAGAAGAATTTCAGCATTAGGACCTGGAGGACTTTCTCGTGAAAGAGCTGGATTCGAAGTTCGTGATATTCACTATACACATTATGGTAGATTATGCCCAGTTGAATCTCCAGAAGGACCAAACATTGGACTTATCTCTGCACTTTCATCATTTGCTATGATAGACGAATATGGATTTGTAGAAACACCATACAGAAAAGTAGATAAAGAAACTGGTAAATTAACAGATATAGTTGATTATATGCCAGCAGATGAAGAAGACAAATACATAATTGCACAAGCATCTGAACCAGTAGATTCAGAAGGAAGATTTGTAAATAAGAGAATAAAAGTTAGACATAAAGAAGAGATAACAGAGGTTAATGCAGACCAAGTAGATTACGTAGATGTTTCTCCAAAACAACTTGTATCTGTTGCAGCTGCAATGATACCTTTCTTAGAGCACGATGACGTTAAGCGTTCTCTAATGGGTTCTAACATGCAACGTCAAGCAGTTCCACTTCTAATACCAGAGTCTCCAATAGTTGGTACAGGTATGGAATATAAAGCAGCACGTGATTCTGGAATTACAATTATTGCAAAGAATGAAGGAATCGTAGAAAAAGTTACTGCAGATGAAGTAATAGTTAGAAATAAGAAAAATGAATTAGACAAATATAAACTACGTAAATTCAAGAGAACAAACGGAGGAACTTGTATAAACCAAAGACCAGTAGTTCAAAGAGGAGAAGTAGTTAAGGCAGGAGATATTTTAGCCGATGGTCCTGCAACACAAAACGGAGAAATGGCTTTAGGTAGAAACGTAATTATAGCATTCTCAACTTGGGAAGGTTACAACTACGAAGACGCTGTATTAATAAGTGAAAGACTTGTTAAAGAAGATGTTTATACATCAATCCATATAGAAGAATATGATTGTGAATGCCGTGACACAAAATTAGGTCCAGAAGAAATCACAAGAGACATTCCAAACGTTGGTGATGATGTATTAAAAGATCTTGATGAAAACGGTATTATAAGAATTGGTGCAGAAGTAAGACCAGGAGACATACTAGTTGGTAAAGTTACTCCAAAGGGAGAAACAGAGCTAACAGCAGAAGAAAGATTACTTCGTGCAATATTTGGTGAAAAATCTAGAGAAGTTAGGGACACATCACTTCGTGTACCTCATGGAGAAGCTGGAACAATAGTAGATATAAAAATATTTACTAGAGAAAATTCAGAAGAACTAGCACCTGGAGTAAATCAAGTAATCAGATGCTACATAGCTACAAAGAGAAAAATATCAGTCGGAGATAAAATGGCTGGACGTCACGGTAATAAAGGTGTTATTTCAAGAATATTACCAGAAGAAGATATGCCATTCTTACCAGATGGTACACCAGTAGATATAGTTCTAAACCCAATGGGTATTCCTTCTCGTATGAACTTAGGACAAGTTCTAGAAGTTCACTTAGGTATGGCAGCACGTGCCCTTGGCTGGAAAGTTGCAACACCAGTATTTGATGGTGCAAAAGACTACGAAATTGAAGATTTACTAGAAGAAGCAGGACTTCGTAGAGATGGTAAAACAGATCTATATGATGGAAGAACTGGAGAAAAATTCATAAAACCAATAACAGTTGGTGTTATGTATATGATGAAACTTCACCACTTAGTTGATGATAAAATACATGCTCGTTCAACAGGACCATATTCACTAGTTACACAACAACCTCTAGGAGGTAAGGCACAATTCGGTGGACAACGTTTTGGAGAAATGGAAGTTTGGGCATTAGAGGCATATGGTGCAGCATATACACTACAAGAAATGTTAACAGTTAAATCTGATGATGTAGTTGGACGTGTTAAAACATATGAGGCAATAGTAAAAGGTGAAAATGTTCCAGAACCAGGTATTCCAGAAGGCTTTAAAGTTCTTGTAAAAGAATTAGAAGCATTAGGACTAGACATTAGACTATATACACATGATGACCAAGAAATAGAATTAAAAGAAGACCTAGACGAATCTTCAAGCTTTAGTAACATAGAAAATAAATCATTAAACGAAGAAAATATAGTAGATGAAGATGAACTTTCAGACGGATACATAGATGATGAAGAAGAAACTTCAGATTCAGATGATATATTTGAATTAGATGAACAAGATGATGATATGTTACTAGATAATAGCGACATTATAGATAATGGCGATGAAGAATAAGTAAAAAAAGTATAATCCAAGGGGGAAAAAAACGTGGATGAATTAAATAACTTTGATAAAATGAAAATTGGCATAGCTTCTGATGAAAAAATAAGAGAATGGTCACATGGAGAAGTAAAAAAACCAGAGACTATAAATTACAGAACGCTAAAACCAGAAAGAGATGGTCTATTCTGTGAAAGAATATTTGGACCAACAAAGGACTGGGAATGTCATTGTGGAAAATATAAAAGAGTAAGATATAAAGGAATTGTCTGCGATAGATGTGGTGTAGAAGTAACAAAATCTAAGGTTAGAAGAGAGAGAATGGGGCACATTGAGCTTGCTGCCCCAGTAGCTCACATCTGGTATTTTAAAGGAATACCAAGCAGAATTGCTTTAATGTTAGACGTATCTCCAAAAGCTTTGGAAAAAGTTATATATTTTGCATCATATATAGTTACAGACAAAGGAACAACAACTTTATCTAAAGCACAAGTATTATCAGAAAAAGAATACGTAGAAGCAGTAGAAAAATTTGGAAAAGGCTCATTCAAAGCAGAAATGGGTGCTGAACCAATAAGAAATTTACTTTCTGAAATTGACTTAGATAAATTATCTGAAAAATTAAAGAAAGAACTAGAAAAAGCTAGCGAGCAAAAGAAAGCAAAACTAGTAAAAAGACTAGATACTGTAGAATCATTTAGATTATCTGGAAATAGACCAGAATGGATGATTATGCAAGTTGTACCAGTTATACCACCAGATTTAAGACCTATGGTACAATTAGATGGTGGAAGATTTGCAACATCAGACTTAAATGATTTATATAGAAGAGTTATAAACAGAAATAACAGATTAAAGAGATTACTAGAACTTGGAGCCCCAGAAATAATCGTTAGAAACGAAAAAAGAATGCTTCAAGAATCAGTAGATGCTTTAATAGATAACGGTAGACGTGGCAGACCTGTTACAGGAGCTGGAAACAGACCACTAAAATCATTATCAGATATGTTAAAAGGAAAACAAGGAAGATTTAGACAAAACTTACTTGGAAAACGTGTTGACTACTCAGGACGTTCAGTTATAGTAGTTGGACCAGAACTTAAAATATATCAATGTGGTGTGCCAAAGGAAATGGCAGTAGAACTATTCAAACCATTTGTAATGAAAGAACTAGTTGGTCGTGGAATAGCACACAACATAAAGAGCGCAAAGAGGATGGTAGAAAGATTACGCCCAGAGGTTTGGGATATACTAGAAGATGTTATAAAAGATCATCCAGTTCTTCTAAACCGTGCACCTACACTACATAGACTTGGTATTCAAGCATTCGAACCAGTACTAGTTGAAGGTAGAGCAATAAAACTTCACCCATTAGTTTGTACAGCATTCAACGCTGACTTCGATGGTGACCAAATGGCTATTCACTTACCATTATCACCAGAAGCACAAGCAGAAGCAAGATATTTAATGCTTTCAGAAAACAACCTTTTAAAACCACAGGATGGTAAACCAGTAACAACTCCTACACAGGATATGATTTTAGGAAGTTACTTTTTAACAATGGATGTTGACGGAGAAAAAGGTGAAGGAACATACTTCTCATCTCCAGAAGAAGCAATAATGTCTTTAGCAAATGATGATGTAACAATGCACTCGAAAATATTTGTTAGAAGATCAAAAATAGTTGATGGTGTTGAAAAACATGCAAAAGTTGCTACAACTCCAGGAAAGATAATATTTAATAGAGGAATTCCTCAAGACTTAGGATTTGTGGATAGAAGCAAACCAGAAAATGAATTTGAGTATGAAATTAATACAACAGTATCAAAGAAAAATCTAGGAAAAATAATAGAAAAATGTATTAATATACATGGACTAAGCAGAGCAGCAGTATTACTAGATTATATCAAATCAACTGGTTACAAATATTCAACATTAGGTGCCGTAACAGTATCTGTAGCAGATGTTCAAGTACCACCTCAAAAGAAAGAAATAATTGCAAAAGCACAAGAAGATGTAAATCAAGTATTAAAAGAATATAGACGTGGTTTAATTACAGACGATGAAAGATATAGCGAAGTAATTAAAATTTGGGAAAAAGCAACAGACGATGTTAAAGTTGCAATGAAAAACAACTTCGACAAAGAAAACCCAATGTTTATGATGTCAGACTCTGGAGCCAGAGGTAACTTAGACCAGCTAAAACAAATTGCTGGTATGCGTGGACTTATGGCAAGTACAACTGGTAAAACAGTAGAAATTCCAATCAAGTCATCATTCAGAGAGGGACTAGATGCCCTAGAATACTTCATATCTGCTCATGGTGCTCGTAAAGGACTTTCAGATACAGCTTTAAGAACAGCAGACTCTGGATACTTAACAAGAAGACTTGTTGATGTTTCACAAGACATAATCGTAAGAGAAGACGATTGTGGAACTAAAGAAGGAATACTTGTTTACGACATAAAAGATGGAAACCAAGTAATAGAAAAAATGCAAGAAAGACTTGTTGGTAGATACCCATTACACGATATAATAAATCCAAAAACTAAGGAACTTATTGTAGATACAAATACAATGATTACAGAAGAGATGGCAGACGAAATAGTAGATGCTGGCATAACTAAAGTAGAAGTACGTAGTGTATTTGGATGTAGAACAAAACACGGTGTTTGTGCTAAATGTTATGGTATGGGATTAGCATCAAGAAAAGAAGTAGACATAGGAGATACAGTAGGTATAATCGCTGCACAATCAATTGGTGAGCCTGGTACACAGCTTACAATGCGTACTATTCACTCTGGTGGTGTTGCCGGTGTTGCCGATATTACACAAGGTCTTCCAAGAGTTGAGGAGCTTTTCGAAGCTCGTAAACCAAAGGGTGTTGCTATAATTACAGAAATCGCTGGAAAAGTTTCTATAAGAGACGAAAATAAGAGAAAAGAAGTAACAGTAACATCAAAAGATGATAGCAAAACATATTTAATACCATTTGGTTCTAAATTAAAGGTTAGAGAAGGAGACGTTCTTGAAGCCGGAGACCAAATAACAGAAGGTTCTAAGAACCCTGCAGAAATTTTAGCAATAAGTGGACCAGAAGGTGTATATGAATATATCATAGGCGAAGTTCAAAAGGTTTATAGAAACCAAGGTGTTGATATAAACGATAAACATATCGAAATAATTGCAAGACAAATGCTTAAAAAAGTTAGAGTCGAAGACAATGGAGATACAGATATGTTTGCAGGTTCTTTAGTAGATATGTACGAATTCGAAGACAAGAACAAAGAAGCAGAAGCACAAGGTTTAAGACCTGCAACTGGTAAACGTGTTCTACTTGGAATTACAAAAGCTTCACTTGCAACAGAAAGTTTCTTATCTGCAGCATCATTCCAGGAAACAACAAGAGTACTTACAGAAGCTGCAATAAAAGGAAAAGAAGACGAATTAATTGGACTAAAAGAAAATGTTATAATAGGTAAATTAATTCCAGCTGGAACTGGTATGAAGAAATATAGAAATGTTCATATAAGCACAGAACAAGAACCTAAAACAGAACAAAATGCGGAAGTAAATGCAGAAAATATTGCAAAACCAGAAAAAACAACAGTAGATGTTGAAAATTCTGAAAATACAGATAATGTAGAAGAATAATAGAATACATAATCGAAAACTAAGTTTTATAGAGAAATCTATAAGACTTAGTTTTTTAGTTATAAAATCTAATAAAATAGAATATATTAAGAGTAATAAACTATAATATAGAAAGGAATTAATCAGATACAATAAAACTGATTATTAAAAAGAATGTTTATAATTAATAAAAGAAGAGTAGCTTTTATTTTAATGAGTGTACTTTTACCAATAGGCATATTTTCATATCAATATTCAAACACAAACAAAAATGCAATAAGTACAATGGCTTTACCAGTAACCAATAAAACAATTGTAATAGATGCAGGACATGGTGGAGAAGATGGTGGAGCCACAAGTGAGAACGGAATATCAGAGGCTCAAATAAATTTGAAAATTGCATTAAATTTACAAAAATTATTAGAGCAAAGTGGTGCAAATGTAATACTTACTAGATCAGATGAAAATGCAATATACGATTTAGACAAAAAAACATTAAGAGAAAAAAAGGTATCAGATATAAAAAATAGGGTAAAAATAGGTAATAATTCATCTGCAGATATTTTTGTGAGCATACATCTAAACAAAATTCCACAAAATCAATATAGCGGTTGGCAAACATTTTACAAGGACGGTAATGAGCAAGGAAAAGAACTTGCAACATCAATACAAAATAATTTAAATGAAACAATACAAAAAGAAAATAAAAGAGTGCCCATGAAGATTAGTAATGTATATATAATAAAACAAGTGGAAATACCAACAGCAATAGTAGAATGCGGTTTTTTATCTAATCCAGAAGAAGAACAAATTTTGCAACAAGAAATTTATCAGGAAAAACTTGCATGGGGTATTTATAATGGAATAATAGAGTATTTCAACTAAATAAATTTTCAATAAGTTTACAAAAACGTATAAGTTTTCCACTTCTTGGAGAAAATATGTGTAAAACATATTATCCAAGGAGTGGTTTTTTTGAAAGAAAAAAGAAGACTAAATATAAAAGGAGCTATATTAGATAAAGCACAACTAGATGCATATCTAGAAAAAATTGCATCTGATCATATATTAACAGACAAATCTAGTAAAGACACATATCCAATACCAAGAATTAAAGAGGACTTTGAAGTAATAAAAGAAGTTTATAAATTATTAAATGAGCATATAGAATTAGGAATTCCAATTCATCCAGCAGGTGAGTGGATTTTAGATAATTTTTATATAATAGAAGAATCAATAAAAAGCATTATAGGAGAACTAACATTAAAAAAATATACTAATTTTTTAGCAATAGCAAATGGAAGATACAAAGGATTTGCAAGAATTTATGTGTTAGCTTCAGAAATGGTTGCATATACAGATGGAAAAATAGACGAAGAAAATTTAAAGCAAATGCTTGTAGCATATCAAAACAAAAAAAGCCTTAGTATGGACGAAATATGGAATATTGGATTATTCATTCAAATTGCATTAATAGAAAACATAAGAGACATATGTGAGTATATTTATTCTGTTCAAATGCAAAAGGCAAAAGTAGAAAATATACTTTCTAAATTTTTTAGTAGTAAAATAAAAATCCCAGCAAGTAATGTTATTGGAATAATAAGACCAACAAAAATGAGAAATTCTTTTATAGAATATATGGCATATAAACTAAAAAAATTTGGAAGACAAGGATATGCATATTTTAATATTTTAGAAGACGAGGTAAATAAAACTGGTGCTACCATAGAAGAAATTGTAAAAAAGGAACATTTTGATATTGCAGTAAAAAAAGTCTTAATAGGAAATTTTATTTTAACACTTAAAAATATATCTAGAATAAACTTTTTAGAAATATTTGAAACCATAAATGGAGTAGAAGAAATACTAAAAAAAGATCCTGCTATGCAATATGAAAAAATGAATGTAAATACAAAAACATATTACAGAAACAAAACAAGTGAAATAGCTAAGAAAACAAAAATATCAGAAATATATATTGCTAAAAAATGTTTGGAACTCAGCCAAAATGCAAAGGAAAAATTAGAAACAGGAGAGATTTCTAACTTTAAAGAAACTCATATAGGATATTATTTAATAGATGAAGGAATAAACAAACTTGCAGAGGTACTTCAAAATAAAAGTATTGGAATAAAGAAAACAGTAGAAAAAGTTAATAATTATATTAGCTTTATTTGGTGTGTAACAATAGCATTTTCACTAATTTTCTCAGCACTAATATATTATAACCTAGCAAGTACAATAGAATATGGAATTATATATTCTATAATATTATTTTTAGGGCTGATCATTCCAATAGAAAATATCGTAACAAAAACAGTTCAATTCGTATTAAGCAAAATAGTAAAACCAAAACTTATACCCAAAATAGATTTTAGACAAGGCATTCCAGAAGAATATAGTACAATGGTGGTAATTCCAAGCATTATAAAAGATAAAGAAAAAGTTAAAAAAATGTTTGAGAAACTAGAAGTTTTTTATATTGCAAATAAAACTGAAAATTTATATTTTACGCTACTTGGGGATTGTTCTACCTCTTCTAAAAAAGAAGAGGTATATGACCCAGAGGTAATAGAAGAAGGAATAAAGCAAGTAAATAAATTAAACACAAAATATCCAGACAGTAAATTCCCAAAATTTAATTTTATATACAGAAAGCGTATATGGAATGAAGCAGAAAATGCATATATGGGTTGGGAAAGAAAAAGAGGAATGCTTAACCAGTTCAATGAGTATTTACTAGAAAATATAGAAAATCCATTTAGAATAAATACAATAGAAAACTATAAAAATAGTGGAGATAGTAACGAAATTCCTAACATTTCATATATTATCACTCTAGATGCAGATACAGACTTAAGCTTAAATTCTGGAATAGAATTAGTTGGTGCAATGGCACACATTTTAAACAAACCTATATTAAATGAAAACGAAGATTTAGTCATATCTGGAAATGCTTTAATGCAACCACGTGTTGGTGTAGGACTTTTAGAAACAAGGGCTAGTAAATTTGCACAAATCTATGCAGGAGAAGGTGGAACAGACTCATATACAAATGCAATTTCAGACACTTATCAAGACAATTTTGGAGAAGGAATTTTTACAGGAAAAGGAATTTACGATTTAAAAGTTTTTTCTACAGTATTAAATAACGAGATAAAAGAAAATGCGGTACTTAGTCACGATTTATTAGAAGGAAGCTATTTAAGATGTGGACTCGTATCAGACATTATGCTAATGGATGGTACTCCAACAAATTATATGAGCTTTAGACAAAGACTATACAGATGGATAAGAGGAGACTTTCAATTAATTCCGTGGCTTGGAGGAAAAATAGAAAATAAGAATGGAGACACAAAGAAAAATCCTTTAAACAAATTAAGCAAGTATAAAATTTTAAGCAATATAATAAGAAGCAAACAAGAATTTTTTAATGCATTTTTAATTATGCTTTGGGCAGTAATAGTAAGTATTTATAAAGTGAATTTGTGGTATATACCAATAATTGCAACAATATCTGCCATAACACCATTTTTATTAGATTTAATAAATAAAATATTTTCTAAGCATAAGGCTAATATAGGAACAAAAAAATTTGTAAATACAATTTCTGGATTAAAAGCGAGCTTTATAAGAAGTATATTAGACTTTGCAGTAATTCCAGATAAAGCATATTTAGGAATAAAAGCAGAAATAAAAACGCTATATAGAATGTATAAAAGCAAAAAACATCTACTAGAATGGATAACATCAGAAGAGGCAGAGAAAAATTCAAAAACGGATTTGTTTAATTACTATCAAAATATGTTTTTAAATCTCTTACTGGGAGCGATATTTATTTTTATTGGAATATTTGTAAAAACAAATTTATGTGTGAAATTTGTTCAAATTATAATTGGACTTATTTGGATATTAGCACCATTTACAATGTGCGTATTATCTAAGAAAGAGCCACAGCAAGAAAAAATAACAGAGTTAACAACAGGAGAAATAGAATATATAAATGAAGTAGGAAGAAGAACGTGGTGCTATTTTAAAGACAATTTAAATAGTAAAGGTCATTTTTTACCACCAGATAATTTTCAAGAAGATAGAAAACCACAAATCGTAATGAGAACATCTCCAACTAATATTGGTCTTGGAATTTTAAGTGTAATTTCTAGTTACGATTTAAAATATGAAAACTTAGAAGATACTATAAATTTGCTATACAAGATGTTAGAGGCAATTCAAAGTCTACAAAAGTGGAATGGACATTTATATAACTGGTATAATATAGAAACATTAGAACCATTAATTCCAAGATATATTTCTTCTGTAGATAGTGGAAATTTTGTTGGTTATATGTATGTTTTAAAAACATTTTTAAATAATATAAAAGAAACACTAAAAAAAGATAAAAGTGAATATCAAGAGAAAATAGAACCAAAAAATAAAGTTTCGCTAATGTTGGAAATTACCACTCAAATAATTAATAGTACAGATTTTTCTAAGTTATATAACGAAAAAAATAGATTATTTTCAGTAGGATTTAATTTAGAAGAAGGAAAATTAACAGATTCATATTACGACTTATTAGCATCAGAAGCAAGGCAAACAAGTTTAGTTGCAATAGCCAAAAAGGATGTGTCGGAAAAACATTGGTACAACTTAAGTAGAACATTAACAACACTTAACAATTATAAAGGGCTAATATCTTGGTCTGGAACTGCATTTGAATATTTAATGCCAAATATAAATATTCCACAATATCCAGCAAGTATATTAGATGAATCTTGCAAATTTATGATAATGAGCCAAATGGAATATGCAAAAAAATTAGGAGTACCTTGGGGAATATCCGAAGCAGCATTTAACTTAAAAGACTTAAATAATAATTATCAATATAAAGCATTTGGAATACCTTGGCTTGGACTAAAGAGAGGATTATCAGATGAAATTGTTATATCATCTTATGGAACAATTTTAGCAATAAACGAAGTGCCAAAACAAGTAATTCAAAACTTAAAAAAATTGGAGTCGGAAAATATGTATGGGAAATATGGCTTCTACGAATCAATAGATTTTACACCAGGAAGAACTAACAAAGGATATACACCTGTAAAAACGTATATGGCACATCACCAAGGATTAATATTAGTTTCAATAAATAATCTAATAAATAATAAAATATTTCAAAAACGATTTATGCAAAATCCAGAGATGCAAGCAATAGAAATTTTATTACAAGAAAAAATGCCAGAAAAAATGATTATAACAAAAGAAGAAAAAGAGAAAGTAGAAAAAATAAAATATGTAGATTATGATGACTATGCAGTAAGAAAGTATAATAAATTAAACGAAAATTTAAATATTTCTAATGTAATTTCAAATGATAAATATACAATAGTAATGAATCAATTTGGAAATGGCTATAGTAAGTTCGAAGACCTACAAATAAATAGATATAGTAGTGAGAATGAGCAAAACCAAGGAATATTTTTCTATATAAAAAATATAAGGAATAAAAAGATTTGGACAAATACACTTGCATCTATTGGATCAAAACCAGATAAAATAAACTTAGAATTAGCACCAGAAATGAACAAAATAAAAAGACAAGATGAAAATATAGAAACAATAACAAAAATAATAACAGATACAGACGAGCCAGTAGAAATAAGAAGGCTAGAACTTAAAAATATTGGTAATACAGAAGAAATATTAGAAATAACAGGATTTTTAGAACCAATATTATCTGTGCAAAAACAAGACTTAGCACATCCAGCTTTTAATAATTTGTTTATAAATTTTGAATATTTAGATGCACTAAATACTTTAGTTGTAAAGAGAAAAGCCCATACAGAAAAAGAAAAAGATGTTTATATGGCTGTAACACTTGTTTCAGAAGAAGGTGGAGTTGGAGAACCAGAATTTGAAATAGATAAGGAAAAATTTGTAGGAAGATGTAATTACAATATTCCAAATGAAGTAAAAAATTCTATACCATTTAGTAGAAAGCTAGGATATACAACAGACCCAATAGTAGCAATGAAACAAACAGTTAGAATAGAGCCAGAAAAAGTTGCAAATATAAATTTTATAATTTCAGTTGGATATTTTAAAGAAGAAGTAATAAAAAATTTAGCCAAATTTACAAATAATCAAAATATAAAAAGAACAGAAGAATTATTAAAAGCAAAAGTAGAAGCAGAAAATAGATATTTAGGTGTAAAAGGACAAGACATAATAACATATCAAAAAATGTTATCATATTTATTATTTGTACCAAAAGTATCTATTAAAAGAGTATTTAATAAAGACCATAGCTACGAAACATCTGAACTTTGGAAATATGGAATCTCCGGTGATTTACCAATATTATTAGTAAAAATAAAAGATATAAATGATATAGATATAGTAAAAGAAGCATTAAATGCATACGAGTATTTTAGAGCAAAAAATATTATAATAGATTTAGTAATATTAAACGAAGAAAAAGAATCTTACGAAAATTATGTAAAAGATGCTGTGCAGTCTGCTATTCTAAATAAAAACATTGCATATTTATTGAACATTTCTGGAGGAATATTCTGCTTAAATAACATAGAAAATAAGCAGGAAAAACGACTACTAGAACAGCGTGCAAATCTTGTTATAAATGCAAATTGCAGTTCTTTAAAACAGTATGTTGAAGATATGGAAGCTCGAATGTTAGATAATGTTAAAGAAACTGGAAAAGATGTAGAAAATATTTACTTTAATATAGAAAAAGAAGAGCAAAGCATTCAAAATATGGATAACCTAAAATATTACAATGAATATGGTGGATTTTCGGAAGACGGAAAGGAATATTTAATAACAGTAAATAAAAATAACAAAACTCCTACTGTATGGAGTCACATATTAACAAATAAGAATTTTGGAACGCTTACTACAGAAGGAATGGGAGGATATACTTGGAAAACAAATTGTAGAACAAATAGATTAACTTCGTGGTCTAATAATCAGGTTACAGATATTCCATCAGAAATAATATATTTAAAAGATATGGAAACAAATAAAAAATGGTCTTTAGGATTTAACCCTATGCCAGACGAAAACAATTATTATATAACATATGGGTTTGGTTATGCAAAATATAATCACACATCAAGCAAAATAAAGCAAACAGTAGAAGTATTTGTACCAACTGAAGAAAACGTAAAAATTAATTTAATAACATTAGAAAACAAAAATCCTCAAAGAAAAAGACTAAAATTAATATATTATATAAAACCAGTAATAGGTGAAAACATCAGTAATTCGAATGGAAATATAAATATTGAATATAATCAAAAATCTAATTTAATAACAGCAGTAAATATGATTGAAAAAGAACCTAAAATTTTATATGTTTCTAGTAGTGAAAAAATAAATTCATATACAGGAAGCAGAACGTCATTTGAAAAAAATGGTGGAATAAGTAATCCAGAAGGACTAGATCAAATAGAGCTAAATAGGGAAAATTCTTATGGAGAGGATGGAATAATTGCTGTAGAATTTTATGTTACAATAGAAGCATTTGAAACAAAGAAAATTTCTTTACTATTAGGAGAAGAAAATACAAAAGAGGAGTGTCAAGACATAGCCTATAAATATGCCAATATAAGTAATTGTAAAGATGAATGTATAAATGTAAAAAAATACTGGGAAAATCTTGTAAATAGAATACAAGTAAAAACTCCAGTAGAGTCTATTAATATATTACTAAATGGCTGGTTAATGTACCAGGTAATAGCTTCCAGATTATATGCAAGAACAGGATTTTATCAATCTGGTGGAGCCTATGGTTTTAGAGACCAGTTGCAAGATACACTGGGCATAAAATATGTAGAACCTAAAATAATGAGAAAACAAATTTTATTACACGCAAATCATCAATTCGAAGAAGGGGATGTAGAGCATTGGTGGCACGAAGAAACAAACAAAGGAATAAGAACCAGAATATCTGATGATTTATTGTGGCTTGCATATGTAGTATGCGATTATATAGAATTTACTGGCGATTATAGTATTTTAGATGAACAAATAAAATATAAAAAAGGTAAAGTGTTAGCTGAAGGTGAAAATGAAAGATACGACTTATATTTAGACTCGAATTTGCAAGAATCAATTTATAATCATTGCATAAGGGCAATAGAAAAAGCATTAAAATTTGGAGAGCATAACCTTCCTAAAATAGGAACAGGAGACTGGAACGATGGTCTTAGTAATGTTGGCACAAAAGGAATTGGAGAAAGTGTTTGGCTTGGATTCTTTATGTATGATGTATTAAATAAATTCATACCAATTTGTAGAATGAAAAATGATGAAGAAAAAGCAAAAAAGTATGAATTAATACAAGAACAATTAAAAAAAGCGTTAAATACCTATGGATGGGATAACAGATGGTATAAAAGGGCATACACAGACTTTGGAGATGTATTAGGAAGCTTGCAAAATGAAGAATGTAGAATAGATAGCATATCTCAAAGTTGGTCTGTAATATCTGGCGCAGGAGACAACGATAAAAAATATATTGCAATGGAGAGCTTAGAGAATCATCTTGTAGATAAAGAAATTGGCATAATAAAATTATTAGACCCTCCATTTGAAAAATCAAAATTAGAGCCTGGATATATAAAATCATATCTTCCAGGAACAAGGGAGAATGGTGGACAATACACACATGATTGTTGTTGTTAGTACCATTTTTATAAAAATATTGATACTCTTAAATACATAAACTATTCGCTAAACAAAATACACAAAACAACAAATTTTGTTTAGTACAATAAACAAAATTATTGACAAAAGAAAATAATTACGATATAATAGAATAAAATAAAGTGAACAAAGAGGAGAAAATTATGATTATTCGTGAAAAATATTTATCTAAAATTAGACCATTCTATGACCAAGATTTGATAAAAGTCATAATGGGTGTTAGAAGATGTGGTAAGTCAGTTATATTATTACAAATAATAGATGAGTTAAAAGCAAGAGGAATACCAGAATCTCAAATAATATATATAAACTTTGAATATGAAGATTATTCTTTTATAAAAAATGATATGGATTTACACAATTACATTAAAGAAAAAATAGTAAGTAAAGATAAATATTATTTATTCTTTGATGAAATTCAAAATGTCGAACACTGGGAAAAAGCGATAAATTCATTTAAGGCATCTAAAAATGTATCAATATTCATTACTGGTTCTAATAGTGATTTATTATCGGGAGAACTTGCTACACATATAGCAGGAAGATATGTAAGTTTTAAAACCTATCCATTCACATTTAAAGAAGTATGTGAGCTTAAAAATATAACAGATAGAAAAGATATAGAAGAAGTATTTGATGACTATATGACTTGGGGAGGAATGCCACAAAGATTTATGATGACAGATGAAGTTCAGACAAGAACATATTTATCAGACATCTATAATTCTATATTAGTAAAAGACATTATAGCAAGATTTAATATAAAAGATTTAGATCTATTTAATAGAATAGTAGAATATATAGTTACAACACCATCTCAAAATTTTTCGGCAGAAAGTTTATCAAATTATTTTGCAAATAAAGATGATAGAGAAGTCTCAAAAATAACTCTATATAACTATTTAGAATATATGACAAAAGCTATGATGATAAATAAAGCTGATAGATATGATGTTAGAGGAAAGAGAATATTAAATGGTAAATACAAATATTATTTAACCGATTTAGGATTTGGTCAAATAATGAATATTGGAAAAAGACCACAACTAGGAGCATATTTAGAAAATATTGTATATAATGAATTACTATCTAGGGGATATGATGTTAAGGTCGGAAATTTAGAAAATGGAGAGATAGACTTTATAGCAACAAGATTCAAAGAAAAGATATATATTCAAGTAGCATACATTTTAGCAGATGATTCTGTTATTGAAAGAGAATTTGGAGCATTTAAAAGTATAGAAGATAACTATCCTAAATATGTTTTAACAATGGATAAATTTGATTTTTCACAAAATGGTATAATTCATAAAAATGTAATAGATTGGTTATTAGAAGAAAAATAAGAAATTAAATAATAATATAGTAATTTATGAAATAGTACGAAAAATATATTATATAGCCTTAAGACAAAATCTTAAGGTTTATTTTTTTGCCCTAAACTTATACTAAAAATTATTTTTAAAGCCTTAAAATTGAATTTGAG
>CAKOVP010000012.1 GCA_934122035.1 uncultured Clostridia bacterium
GGGTTAGTTGTTTCGAGAACTAATTCTGAAGAGAAATCCTTTTCTCCACCTGCCAAGTCAACATTTCCTAATTTTACAGACCATTTTGCAATTCTAGTTGATGTGTTTGAATCTGCAGTACTTACATATTTTGAATATGTTCCTGCTACAAAGTACAAGCTTATTTCTACAGCAAAAATAAGTATTATGCCAATAATTTTCATCTTACTTTTTTCCATTGCAACCACTTTCCTTTCATTTGTTTTTTACATACTTTTAATCTTCTTTTTTCTTATTTTCTAAGTGCTCTTTACTTTTTTGCAACTCATAATTTAGTCTTTTTTCTCTTCTTTTGTTTCTTTTTTCCGCTTTTACCTTTTCACTATAAATAACACATATAAGCATAACTATTGGTATTGTAAATATTACCACCATACCATAAGGCCTTTGCATAAAATTAATTAGTTTGCCTGTCAAAACAAGCTTTCTTACGTAAATTCCTTCAATAGCAGAAAAAGTTATCTTTTCTTCATCTTCCGCGTTATTTGCATCACCTTTCATGGTATAGTTTAAGCTTTCTCCCGTTTTGGTTATATTTACTATTCTATGTGTAACTAAAGTATTTTTTTTAATTTTATATGTTACAACATCTCCAATTTTCAAATTGCTTTCATTACTTATTTTTTTTATTAAAATTGTATCTCCTGTTTCAAATTCCCCAGACATAGAGCCAGACATTACTTGCAATATTTTGTATCCAAATAAATCTGGAACTTCCTTTTCTAATACGAATTTTTGGAGTATTAATGCTATTACGGTAACAAACACAATTATAAAAATAATTGAAATTAATGTATTAATTACTTGTCCAAAAAAATTTTTTCTTTTTTTATTATTCATTATAATTTCCTTTTCTAATTAATCCTATGTATAATACTGTATTTATATAAATACACTTATAAAAATCCTTGTGTCTAATAACTTTTATAAATATATTTATCTTAATTGCAAGCCCTATTTTGTATAATAGAGCCTGCGTTGTTTTTAATTAGCCTGTGTTACTGCAATATTTACAGATAAACTAATTGTCTTATCTCCTTTTGACACTAAATTTCCTAACAATGTATCTTTTTCATCGTTTCCATCAAGTTCCCAAGTCCAACCAATAGTATAAGTATCTCCACCTAATGAACCTGCATTATGTACTTGAACACCATCATCTATATTATTTATTGCAGACTTTAATTCTTCAAAAGTCATATTTTCTGTTGTAACAGTTGGCTTTGATGCCTTATCATCACCGGTATTCGGTTTTGTAAACGAATATTTTATGGGATTGTAGTCACTTACAGCTCCATTTACCTCATCATTTCCGTTGGCTCTAATACTTAATGTATATGCTGTTTCAACATCTCCATCTATCGTAAAACTATATGTACCAGATGTTCCTGGTGCGATAATTCCTTGTTCTTCAGAACCTGGAGCAACATTCATATACGAAGATGCAAACAAATCTTTTATATTATTTGTTGTATTAATATTCCAATGAGCAACTCTAGCTGAATCTGTTCCATTTGCAGAAGTAACGTATTTAGCAGATGTATTTGATATTACTAGCATAATTGCAGCCAATACTAATACTAATATTGCAAATGCAACTAAAATTTTCTCCTTACTCATTTGTATTTTTCCTTTCCCTTCATCTTTAATTTATCTAATAATTAATTTTATAATAAACTGCAATTTAATTATATCAATCACAACAGATTTTATCAATAGTTTTTTAGTCTTTAATTTTAGCATTTTATGGATATTAAATACGAAAACAAGTAATCCCAATATAAACTTATATATTGAAATTACCTGTTTTTAAATTATTTATTTTTTACCTATTATTCAGCTTTTGGTGCTTCTGCAACTGGTGCTGTTTCTTCTGCTACAACTTCTTCAGCTGGAGTTTCAACAGCTTCTGCTTTTATTTCAAGATATTTAGATTCTATTTTTGCTCCAATATCTTCTTTTGTCTTAGCAGCTTTTCCAACTCTGTCTCTTAAATAGTATAACTTAGCTCTTCTTGCTTTACCTACTCTAACTACTTCTACTTTTTCTACTAATGGTGAATGTACTAAGAATGTTTTTTCAACTCCTACACCATAAGCAATTCTTCTTACTGTGAATGTGGCATTAACACTTCCACCTTGTTTCTTGATTATTATTCCTTCGAATACTTGGATTCTTTCTCTATTTCCTTCTTTAATTCTTTGATGTACTCTAACTGTATCACCAACTTTAAGATCTGGAATTTTATTTTTCAATTGTTCATGTTCGATTGATTTTATGATATCCATTGATATTCTCCTTTCTTTATATTTCTTTATTTTCTATTATTATTTTTGCTTCTTTACATTCTTTTTCTGTTAGAAGCTCTGGTCTTTTTAAATATGTGTTTATTAATGAACTTTTATTTCGCCATTCTTCTATTTTTTGATGATTTCCAGATGCAAGTACTTCTGGTACTTTCTTGTCTAAAAATATTTCTGGTCTTGTATATTGACTATATTCTAAATGTCCTTTTGAAAAAGATTCTTCTACCGTTGAGTCCTTACTTAGAACTCCCTCTACATATCTGCTAACTGAATCTATTAATACCATTGCTGGTAGTTCTCCTCCTGTTAGTACATAATCTCCAATAGATATTTCTTCGTCTACAATTTCATCTAGAACTCTTTGATCAATTCCTTCATAATGACCACATAGAAGAGTTAGTTCTGGCTCTTTTGCAAGCTCTTGAACTTTACTTTGGGTTAATTTTTTTCCTTGGGGTGATAGAAATATTACTTTTGCATTTGTATTTTGTATAGATTTATATGCATCATATACTACATCTGCTCTTACAACCATTCCTGCTCCTCCACCGTATGGAGTATCATCTACTTTTTTGTGTTTGTCTTTTGAAAAATCTCTAATATTAATTAAGTTAATATCTATTAAATTTTTCTTAGACGCCCTTTCGATAATACTATAATTTAGTGGTTCAAACATTTCTGGAAATAATGTTAATACATTAAATTTCATATTGTTTCCCCTTTATTTTTAAATTAATCCTTCAATAATATGAACTATTACTTTTTTGTTTTCAATATCAACTTTTTTTATAACATCTTTTATTGCCGGTAACAATATTTGTTTTCCTTCGCTGGTCCTTACAACATATATATCACTGCTTCCTGCATTATATATATCTTCTAAAGTTCCTAAAAGTTTTTCTTCATCAGTATAAACATCCAATCCAATTAGGTCTACTATAAAGTATGTTCCTTCTGGTAGCTTTCTAGCATCTTTTCTGTTTATCTTTATATAACAGTTTCTAAGGCTTTCTGCTTGTTCTGGTGTATCTATACCTTTTAATTTCAAAATTATCATATTTTTATGATAGTTTGATTTTTCTATTTCAAATAGTTCTAAATTTTTTCTTTTTTCTATATAGATTTGTTTTAGTGTATCAAATTGAGTTATATCATCTGTAAAAGGTACAACTTTTACCTGTCCTTTTATTCCAAATGTATTTACTATTTGACCAATCTCTAAATATTCTTCCATAAAGTTTACCTATTCTTCAAATATTATTCCAACTTTTTTGTTTTCTTTAGCTGTAATTGATTTCATAACAGTTCTTATTGCTTTTGCAATTCTACCTTGTTTTCCAATTATTCTTCCCATATCTTCATTTGCGACTTTGACTTTTAATAAAGTTCCTTTTTCATCGTCTATTCTAGATATTTGAACTTGGTCTTTATTTTCTACAAGGCTCTCTACTATTGTTCTTAAAATTTCTTCCATATTTTTGCCTTTCCTTATACACTATTATGCTTTTTCTATTAAAGCTTTAACTGTATCTGTTGGCTTTGCACCATTTTTTATCCATTTTTCTACTTTTTCATTGTCTAATTTGATTGTAGCTGGATTTGTCATTGGATCATATGTTCCAATTTTTTCTACTATTCTACCATCTCTTGGAGATCTTGAGTCTGCAACAACTATGTGATAGAATGGAGCTTTTTTAGCACCTGCTCTTTGTAATCTGATTTTTACCATTTTAAATTCACCTCCGAAAAGTTATACTATTTATAATATATTTTTCTACTATTTTACTTAATTATTGTTTTACTTCTTAAGCTTGTAGTAGTAAATATTAAAAACAATTTAATTACATCATATTCTTTAATTCCTTAGGATCCATATTTTTCATTTGACTCATCATTTTTTTCATAGATTTGCTATCTTTCATTTGTCTCATCATCTTTTGAGTCATTTCAAATGATTTCATAAATTTGTTTATATCTTGTACATTTGTTCCGCTTCCTTTTGCTATACGTAGTCTTCTTTGACCATTTAATAGTTTAGGATTTTTTCTTTCTTTTTCTGTCATTGAACAAATTATTGCTTCTATTCTAACAAATTCTTTTTCGTCTACTTTTAAATCCTTTATGTTTGCCATTCCAGGTATTAGTTTTAAAAGAGATGAGAATGAACCCATTTTTTTAACTTGTCTTAATTGAGCTAGATAATCGTTTAAGTCGAATTCTTTTTTAGCTAATTGCTTGGTTAATTTTTCTGCTTCTTCTTGGTCAAAGCTTTCTTCTGCTTTTTCTATGATTGATAATACATCTCCCATACCAAGTATTCTAGAAGCCATTCTGTCTGGATGGAAAACTTCAAGTTCACTTAATTTTTCTCCAACACCCACAAATTTTATTGGTTTTCCTGTAACTTTTTTTACAGATAATGCAGCACCACCACGTGTGTCTCCATCTAGCTTTGTAAGTATTACTCCATCTATTCCTAATGCATCATTAAATCCTGTTGCAACATTAACTGCTTCTTGACCTGTCATACTATCTACTACAAGTAGTATTTCGTGTGGATGGATATTAGCCTTTAAGTTTTTAAGTTCATCCATAAGAGCTTCGTCTATTTGAAGTCTACCTGCTGTATCTAATATTATAACATCATTTAATTTAGAATAAGCTATGTTTACCGCTTGTCTTGCTATTGCTACAACGTCTTTTGAATTTTCATTTGCATATACTGGAATATTTAGTTGTGAACCAACTACTTGTAATTGCTTTATAGCTGCTGGTCTGTATACATCACATGCAACTAATAGTGGCTTTTTACCTTCTTTTCTAAGAAGATTTGCAAGTTTTCCTGCTGTTGTTGTTTTTCCAGAACCTTGAAGTCCCACTAACATTATTATTGTTGGTGGATTTGGACTAAAGTTTATTCTGCTTTCTGTTCCACCCAATAATTCGATTAATTCGTCTTTTACAATTTTAACAACTTGTTGTCCAGGAGTTAAAGATTTTAAAACATCTTGACCTAAAGCTTTTTCTTGTATGCTTGCTGTAAACTCTTTTACTATTTTGTAGTTTACATCTGCATCTAGGAGTGCAAGTTTTACCTCTCTTAACATATCTTTTAAATCTGATTCTGTTATTCTTGTTTTTCCTCTTAGTTTCTTTGTAAATTCTTGCAATTTAGAAGATAATCCTTCAAAAGCCATATTTTAAAACCTCCTTTTTCTATTGTAAATCCTTATAAACTATGCATTTAAGTTTATTAATTCTTTTCTTACATTCTTTAAGATTTTTTCTACTTGTTTGTCTGTTGCATCTATTGAAATCTTACTAATTTGTGAAAGAATATTTTGGATTTGTTGTTCTTGATTTAGTGTCTTTTTCATAATTCCTAGCTTTTGTTCGTATTCCAAAAGCCTTTGTTCTCCTTTCCTAACAATTTCTTGAACTGCCTGCCTTGTTATATCGTAATTTTCTGATATTTCGGTTATAGATAAATCGTTATTTGCAAAGTCCCTTATTATATTTTGTTGCTTTGGCGTTAATAGATTTCCATATATTCCATAAAGCATACTTAACTGAACTTTTTTCTCCATTTTACCTTTCCCCTTTGCTTGGCAAATTCTTTAAATTTGTAATGCTTATCTAGTATATGATATTTTTAAAAATTTGTCAAGTACTTTTACTTGACAAATTAAAATTAGGGTGCCATTTTAGCGGGTTTGCTGTTTTGATTTTTGAAAATTGTATTTTTTGTTTTATGTAATTTATGCTATTTTATTGCGTAATTCTTTTGCATGAGATATTGCAATTTCTGTTACTTCTCCTGATGCAATTCTTGCAATTTCTTTTATTGTATCTTCTTCGTCTAATAATTTTATTTTAGTGTTTGTCTTTCCGTTTTCTACTTCCTTATAGATATAGTAATTAAATTCGCCTTTTGCCGCAATAGATGCTAAGTGTGTTACTATTAAAACTTGATGTTTTTGTGCTATTTTCTTTAGCTTAACTCCTACCGAATTTGCAGCCTTTCCACTAATACCTGTATCTATTTCATCAAATATTAATACTGGAACCTCGTCTATGTCTGAAAGTACTGTTTTTATTGCAAGCATAATTCTAGACATTTCTCCTCCTGATGCAATTTTGTTTAGCTTTTTTTCCTCTTCTCCTAAGTTAGTTGTAATAACAAATTCAACATAGCTTAATCCATTTGATGTAAACTCTGCTAAATCTATTATTTTTGCATTAAATTTTGCATTCTTCATTTCTAGTTCACTAAGTTCTTTGTTAATTTTTTCATTTAATATTACTGACGCTTCCATTCTTTTTGTTTTTATGCTTTCACATAATTTAAGCATTTTGTTTTCTAGTTCTTGGATTCTAGCTTTTATTTTTTTATTTTCTTCTTCTGCATTATTAATTTTATCTATTTGAGTTGATAGTTCTTCTTTATATTCTAAAATTTCTTCTATTGTATTACCATATTTTCTTTTTAAAGAATATATCTCGTCTAAGCGCTCTTCTATGCTATTTCTTTCTTGTTCATCAAAATATACGTCCTCCTTCATAGAAGAAATATCTCTAGATAATTCTTGTACTTCGTAATATATATTTTTTAGTTCTATTAATTTATCACTATATTTTTTATCTACATCTTCTATTCTCTCTAGAGACCTTATAGAGTCGTTTATAACATCTATTACGGTTCCTTCTAGGTTATTTCCAACATTATTAAGAGATTCCGCAACTTTTTCTGAGCTCATTATAATTTTTCTTTTTTCTTCTAAAGCCTCGTCTTCTCCTGTTTTTAAAGAAGCAGATTTTATTTCTTTATATTGGTATTGTAATAAATCTAATTTTCTTTGTTTTTCTATATCATCTCCATAATTATTGCTAAGTTCTTTTTTTAGCTCTTTATATTCATTAAACAGACTTGTATATTCTCCTAAAATTTCTTGCATTTCTTTTCCTGCAAATTTGTCTAGATATTTTGTATGAAAGTTACTATCCATAAGAGTTTGATTGTCGTACTGTCCATGAATGTCTATTATATTTTTCATAAAATTTCTAAGTTCATTTACAGTTACCAATCTTCCATTTATTTTACATAAATTTTTACCAGATGTATTAATTTCTCTTGAAACTATTATAGTTCCGTCTATTGCATTTTCGTTTTCTGGCATATATAAGCTTAGTTCTACAAAAGACATATTTTGCCCCTTACGTATCATTTCTTTTGAAAATCTTCCACCAGCAATTATTCCTAAAGAGTCCACTATTAATGTTTTTCCGGCACCAGTTTCTCCCGTTAAAACATTTAGCCCTTTGTTTAAGTCTATTACTAAATCATCTATAATTCCTATGTTTTTTATATGTAATGTTGTTATCATATATAACATCTCCATTCCGAATTTATGTTCGTATATATATTACATTCTATTTTTCGTTTTGTCAATACTTTTTACAAATTTTTGTTCGCATTTTAAACTTTTTCTTGATTTTCCGCACATCTGTGATATAATACTAATATAAATTTTTAATGGAGTTGAGAGAATTTGAAAATAACATCTGATGACGAAACATTGGCAGAGAACAAAGTTCTTATTTTATATGTTCTAGACCAAGCAAACAAACCACTAACAAATGATGTATTATATAAAATTGTTTTAGCAGCTGTTAATATGAACTATTTTTATTTTCAGCAATTTATTTTAGATTTAATAAATGTTGGATATATTTTTACTTTTCAAAAGGAAGACCAAACTTTATATCAAATTACAGAATCTGGTCAACGTACTTTAGATCTTACTTTAGATTTGTTACCTGGAATTATTAAGCTTAAGGCAGATACTAATTTAAAGCCTATTTTAGATATTTCTGAAGAAGAAAAATCTATAGTTGCAGAATATACTCCTCTTAGCGAAAATCACTATATTATAAATTGCAGAGTTGTAGATAATAATGAGACTGTTTTTGAGGTTAAAACTTTTGCAGGTTCTCGTGAACAAGCAAAGCAAATTGTAGATAATTGGCAAAATAATGCTGGAACTATTTATCCTCAAATTTTAGAAATATTAACCAAAGAACAAAATAATTCTAATTAATTTTTTGTAAAAAAAATTATACAAAAAAAGTATATTGAAACTTTAAATTAGTCTTCAATATACTTTTTTATTTATTAGGAAAGTTTTTCCTATTTTCTAGAATAGCTACAATATTGCACAGGAAATTTATTTTATGAATTTTAACGTGCGTACCAATTTTAGAATTTTTTTATTACTTTGTAATTATATTAAATATTCCCTCGAATTATTTATTTTTTCAAATTCTGCTATTAATTCTTCTTCTGTATATATAGTTCTTTCTCCTGTTTTGTTGTTTTCTACTTCAAATTTTCCTTCTTCTTGTTTGTCTCCAATTACTAACATATATGGAGTTCCAAGCATTAGGCAGTCTTTTATTTTTGCTCCTAACATTCCTTGTGTTCTATCATCTAATATTACTGGAATGTGTTTTTCCATTAATTTGTTGTATAGCTTTTCTGCCACTTCTCTTTTTTCGTCCTTTGGAACTATTTGTAATAAATATGGTGCAACACTAACTGGTAAGCATATTCCTTTTACTTCCTCATTTTTACCTTTTACAACATTTTCTTCGTATATTGTTGCAACTGTTCTGCTTACGCCAATGCCATAGCATCCCATATATAAAACTTTTTCGTTTCCATCTTTATCTATGTAATTTGCATTCATAGCTTTAGAATATTTTGTTCCAAGTTGGAATATGTGTCCTAATTCTATAGATTTTTTTGCTTCTACATTTTCTTTATCTTGTATACCATATTTTTCTCTTAAATATTCGTCTGCATCTTCTCTTTCTAGTATTTCTGTGTTAAATGCAACACCAGATGCCTTGTCTACAAGTATTGTGTCTTCTCCAATTGGAGATTCTAGCATAAATTCTTCTGATAAATTTCCACCCATAGCTCCACTATCTGCTGCAACTGGTTTTACATTTAGTTCTAGTATTTTGAATATTTCTAAATATGCTTTTCTGATGTTTTGATATGTTTGAGCAGAAGTATGTTCGTCTGTATCAAAACTATATGCATCCATCATTGGGAATGTTTTTCCTCTTAGTAAATAACCTCTTGTACGAATTTCGTTTCTGTATTTTTCTCCTATTTGATAGAATGTAACTGGCAAATTTTTGTATGATGAAACTCTGCCTCTTACAAAGTCTGTAACTGCTTCTTCTGCTGTTGGAGCAAGCACAAAATCGCCTTTATCTGTTTTTACAGAAAGTATAACTCCATCTTCTACATATTTTGAAAGTCTGCCAGATTCCTCCCATAGTTTTGTTGGTTGTAATGTTGGAAGTAGTATTTCTATACATCCATATTTATTTAATATATTTTTTATAACTTTTTCTACATTTACTCTTAAACGTAGTGGAACATTGTTATATGCATAAATTCCTGTTCCATATTGTACTAATTGATTTGTTTGTAATAATATATCTTGTGCTGGATAACTTTTATCCAAATTATTTACTCTTATAGTTCCTAATCCTGTTTGTGATAATTTCATTTTTATTTCTTCCTTTCTTATTTTCAAAAACTCACATTATTTTTATTATTGCTCTTCCCTTTCGGGCATTGGAGCCTCCTGTGGTTCTTGTTTTTCTTCTGGAATTATATCATCTATTACAATTTGTTCATTCTCGTCTAATTTATATCTTGGAAGTTCTGGTAATTCTTCTAGAGAAGATATGCCAAACATCTTTAAAAAGTTTGTTGTTGTAGCATACATTGTTGGTTTTCCTGGTAAGTCTGCTTTTCCAACATTTTCGATTAAATTATATTCTAGCAATTTATAAATTGTTCCATCTGAATTTACGCCCCTTATTTGCTCTATTTCTGCCCTTGTTATTTTAGGATTATAGCAAATTATTGCAAGTGTTTCCATTGCTGCTTGCGATAAGTTTGGTTTACTTCTTTTATCAAATATTGGATATAAATATTCATACATTTCTTTTTTTGTTGCAAGTTGGTACCCATCTTCTACTTTTATAATTTCTATACCTCTTGATGCTTCTTTGTATTCATCTTGCATACTATTTACTATAGATATTACTTCATCTGAAGATAGCTCTAGTATTGCCATTAATTCATTTATTTTTATTTCTCTTCCTGCCGCAAATAATATTGCCTCTATTGCGGCTTTTTTTTGTTCTAATTCCAAATTTAATTTCACTCCTTTTTAGCATAAATGGGCATAAATTTAGCCAAAAAAATATATTCATTCTTCAACGATCTCTATCTTTTCCTGTATATTATACACGTCTAAATCCAGTTATGTCAATATTTTGTACTTGAATTTTACTGTAATATATGGTATTATACCAATAGTTTGATTAGCGTTTTTTACATTTACAGAAAGGATGGTAAATTCTATGAATAATGAAAAAGATATAAAAATTGTTTCTGGTAATGGAGAGGACTTAAACATTTCTCCTGTTTACGATAATTTAGACATTGCTAAACCCAATGAGGATACTAACATAAAAAAGAATGTAATAATTCCAGATGTAAAAAAATAAGTGATGCTGTAATAACTTCAGCATCACTTATTTTTTATGCATGTTTTCCTTTAGTCTTTTTTCTTCTTATCGTAGGAGCTCCTTCTTTTCTACTTGGAAGTTCCTCTACATAAGTTATATCTGGAATTTCCTCTATTTCTTGTTTTTCTTTACTTTCTTTATATTCTGGTATATATTTTTCTTTTAATGGTTCGTCATATAAGTCATAATTATATAGGCTATATTCATTATTTTCTTCGTTTTTATTTTTTATTTTACGTATTATTAAAACAATTGCTATAACTATAATTAAAGCTACAACCGCAATTATTGCAATGTTTAATTTACTGTCAGTCTTTTTTTGTTCAGGAACAATTTCTTGTCTTGTTTTGTTTACTACTAATTGATATGTTTTAATTTCTGAAGAATCATTTGATTTTACTATTATATTTATTATATTTTCGCCTTCTACAAGCTCTTCATTTCCATCAATAGTAACAGTTGCATCTGTTCTACTTGGAACTGCTTTTATGATTAAAGAACTATAATCTTTTTCATTCATATTTATTGTGGCTGTATATGAATATGTATTTTCATTAAAGCTTGGTGAAATTTTTATTCCTTCAATATTTAACGAAGAAAGTTTTAAACTATTATCTACCTCTTCTGTACTTGTTACATTTTCCGCAATTTCGTTTGTTACTGTTGTATTTTCTATTGTATTTGTTGTTCCAGCAGTCGCCCTTGTTATATATAGTGTTACTTTTCCTCCTTTTGAATCTGTAACAACAATTTTATTTTCGCCTTCAACTAAATTTACATCTACAGTACTTCCCTTATCATTTACTTTAATGTAAATAAGACTTTCTCCTACTCCATATATTCTAACAGAGTTTTTGCTATTATCTACGTTTATTCTATCTCCATCTTTATACTTTGTTCCATCAACAGTTACCTCTGTAAGTTTAGATGTGCTAGTAGTCTTTGTATTTGTTGTTGACTTTGTTGTTTCATTATTCGTTTTGCTTTCTGTTTTAGTTGTTTCACTATTCGTTTTATTTTCTGAGTTTGTTGTCTCATTTTTTATTTCTTCTTTGTTTTCTGCTTTTGTTATAGTTACATTTTCATTTGTAATATTATTTTCTGCATATGAATTTATTTTTATTAAATTTATTACTATAAGCATAGTAATAACTGATATTCCTAGTTTTTTTATTATGTTTTTCAAATTAATTCCTCCCATATAATTACAGTTATTTCTATTACAGTAGTATATCATTTTTACAAGATTTTAGTCAATATAAAAATCTTAAAATTACATATGCTCCTCTAGAAATAACATATTATAAAAATAAACATTGGAGGATAAACACGAATAGCAATGAAAGAATTTTAAATTCTGAATAGCTTGAATGTGTTTGGACGAACAATTTTATTTTTATAATATCTTATTTCTAGCATTTCCTTCTTAATAATTCAAATATTGTTTATTATATTAATATTCCATAATGCAAAAAATAATACATTGGAAAAAAATTTTCAAGTCAAGAACTCGAATAACTACTTACAAAATTGACAATTTATAATTTTGTAAGTAGTTTGAAGATGTTTTGACGAAGAAAATTCTTTTTCTAATTGTATTATTTTTTATTTATATATTGGCATAAGAGTAGAAAAGAAAAAAGAGCTATTTTTTTTAATAGCTCTTCTTTCTTATCTTAAAGGAATTTATTTATGTTCAATTTATCTAATTATATAGCCTCTTTATTTTCTACTTGAGGTACTTCTTCTTTATTTGAATCGTCCTCTTTATTAATTACTTCTAAGCTTGCAACAGAAACTTCATAAGCAACTTTGCTTTCTATTGTTCCGTCTTCATGTTTTTTCTCATATTGTCTTGATTGAACTCTACCTACAATCTTAACTTCTGTTCCTACTTCCATATTTTCGCAATATCTTGCTGTTCTTCCCCAAGCTATGCAAGGAATGTAGTCTGATTTGCTATAAGCTCTGTTTACTGCTAATAATATATCTGCTATTTCTCTACCAAATGGTGTTTGTCTGTATACTGGTTTTTTGCATATATAACCAATTAAAGTTACTTCATTTGATATGAAATCTTTTTTTGCTTCTACTTCACTTTCTTGGTCTTCTAGTAATATTATGTTTTTAGCAAAAACTGTTAATATTAATCTGTTTTTACCTTCTCCATAACTATTGTAAGATCTAAATTGACCTTCTACTGTTATTTTTGTGTCTATTGGTAATTCTCCATTTACCATTAATCTTTCTGACACTGTGATAGGAATACTATCAGATGTACCGCTTAAACGAGGTACGCTTAGATCAAATACATAGAATTTTTCTCCATATATTTCGTGACTAAATCTTTTGTCGCTTGTTACCTTTCCCACTAATATTATGTGGTTATTTTCTGAATTTACTGTATCCAACTTTGTTTCCTCCTCTAATTTTTTAAAACTTTTGTAATTTTTTATCTAACCTACATTTATTATTATACTACCATTTTTTTGTTTTGTCTACATAAAAACTTTATTTTTGTAACATTTTTTTAATATTTTTGTAATATTTGTATTATTTTTCTTTATTTTCTCCTGAATAGAGTGCTGTTAGAGCTATTAATATCATAATATTGTATACACTAATACCGTTTATTTATATTTACTTTTACTTCTTGCTCTCCTATTTTTTCTCCATAAATGCTGTTTATTGTATTTTGTATGCATATCATCACTTCTTCTTCTTTTACACTAGATATTGTAATGTCTGCTTTGCTACTATATCCAAATGTTATTGTGTTTTTATTAACTTTACCTAGCTCTTCGTTAAAGTCTATATTTACAATTACATGTTTTGTGTTTTTTAATATTCTTTCTATTAATTCAGTGTTTTCTATTTTTCTGTTTATTACAAGTGTTTCCAGCTTTATATTTTTTATATTTTCTAAATTTTTTTCTTTTACATATAATATATCCGCATTTTTTACTGTTCTTTTGCTTATTGCTTTACTAAGCTGACTCTGACTTTTTGCATCTGTAATTATTTCTATAAAAGGCATTATCAATCTCCTTTTTATAAATTTTCTATTGTGTATCCCATACTTTTAGCACTATAAATTATACTATTTATTTTGTTTATTGTGTCTTTTGAATTTTTTATAACAATTGTTATAAAATTGCTATCTGTTGCATTTATTCTATTTTTTATTTGAGCTATTTCTATGCTATCACAATTAATTACATTGCTTTCTTTATTTACTTGTTCTTCTACTTTGTTTCCATTTTCTATTATATTATTAATTTGCTCTTTGTTACTTTCCTGAAAGTCTTTAGTAATATAAAATGTTGCTTTTATTTTTTCTTTAGATAAAAATTTTACTATACTATCTATATTCTCTACACTTTCTATGCAATTTATACCAATTGTTACATTTTTTTCTTGCATATTTACAATATTTCCGGATGTTGCAAGAGTTTTATTATTGTTTGTAATTGAAATTGATGCTACAAATAGCATTAATACTGTACCTAAAGATACCAAATATGAACCAATTTTCTTCCTATTTATAACAAAAAACATATATATTGTATTCCCCCTTTAGATTTAGGTCGTCTACCAATATATATGTTTATTTATTTTTATTTATTACTTTTTATTTTGCTTGCATCTGTTCTTTTATGTAGTTTATTTCTTCTTCTTGGTCAAGTCTTAAGAATAGTGGCTCACCTTTTTCTATTACTTTTATGTTTTTTAACTCTTTTCCAAAGTTATAAATTGTGTTATATTCTTGCATATTTTCTGGAATTCCTAGTTGTTTAAATATTTTGCAAGATGTCTCCTCCATTGCAGGTTTTATTAGTATTGCAGCAATTCTTAGAGTTTCTACTAAATGATACATTACAGAAGCAAGTTTTTCTTTTTCTTCTTGTTTTGCTAAAGTCCAAGGAGCTGTTTGATCTATGTATTTGTTTGCTCTTGCAATTATCTCCCATATTGCTCCTAATGCATTAGAAAAATGTAAGTTTTCCATATTTTCTTCATATTCTTTTATCTTTTTAGAAATTACATTTTCTAGCTCTTCGTCTACATTTGTTTCATTTTGATTTTCGTCTAATACAACATTTATATTGCCTGTGTATTCTTCAATATTTCCTCCAAAATATTTATTAATCATTCCTATTGTTCTGTTTAATAAATTACCTAAATCATTGCATAAGTCAAAGTTGTATTTATTTACAAAGTCTTCTGGTGTAAATATTGCATCTTGTCCATATGGAAACTCTTTTAATAAGAAGTATCTTGTAGCATCTAGTCCGTATCTTTCTACCAACATTTCTGGATATACTATGTTTCCTTTAGATTTAGACATTTTCCCATCTTTCATCATTAAGAAACCATGTGCATATATTCTTTTGGGTGGCTCTAATCCTAGTGCCATTAAGAAAATTGGCCAGTATATTCCATGAAATCTTATTATATCTTTTCCAACTATTTGCAAATCTGCAGGCCAATATTTTTTAAATAATGTATCATCATCAGACATATATCCTAGTGCTGTTATATAGTTTGTTAATGCATCTAGCCAAACATATACTACATGTTTTGGATCTTTTGGAACTTTTATTCCCCAATCAAAAGTTGTTCTTGTAACACAAAGGTCTTCTAATCCTGGTTTTATAAAGTTGTTGAATAACTCATTTTTTCTAGATTCTGGCATTATAAAATTTGGATTTTTCTCATAAAATTCTTCTATTTTCTTTTGATATTTTTTCATATTAAAGAAATATGCTTCTTCTTTCATTTTTTTAACTTCTCTTCCACAATCCGGACATTTTCCATCAACTAATTGTGTTTCTGTGAAGTAAGTTTCGCAAGGCATACAGTACCAGCCTTCGTATTCTCCCTTGTATATATCTCCTTGCTCCATAAATTTATCAAATATTTTTTCTACAACTTTTGTATGTCTTTCTTCTGTTGTTCGAATAAAGTCATCATATCTAACATCCATTAGCTTCCATAATTTTTTTGCTTGCATAGCAATTTCATCTACGTGTTCTTGTGGAGTAAGCCCTCTTTTTATTGCAACCTGCTCTACTTTTTGGCCGTGCTCATCAAGACCTGTAAGCATTCTTGCATCATAGCCTCTTTGCACTTTATACTTTTTTATTGTATCTGCAAGTACTGTAGTATATGCAGTTCCTAAATGAAACCTTCCACTTGGGTAGTATATTGGTGTTGTTATGTAAAATGTATTTTTTTCCATTTGCAATTACCTTCTTTCTCTTAAAAGCTTTTATTATTTTACCAAGTTTTTGTACACTTTTCAATATTTTTATTCAATCTTTATAAATAAAAATAATACATTAGAAAAAAATATTCAAGTCAATAACTTTGAATAACTCATTTAAAATTAATGCTTTATAGTTTTATAATGAGTTTGAAGATGTTTTGCCACAGAATATTCTTTTTACAACTGTATTATTTTATATATATCCTTAACAAAAACAACACAAAAAAAATACAGGAAAAACTCCTGCATTTTGCTTTTGTTTAGCAATTATTTATCTTCTTTTTTTGCTCCTGGCAATTCAATGTCGTTTGCTTGAATGTTAGCTTTACCTAGCATCATAGATAATCCTATGAATAATAAGATTACACCAACAACTATAAGCATTACAGCAACTGGTATACTTCCACCAAGTAAGCTACTTTGTATTCCTGCGAATAATAGTGCTACACCAATTATAGCAAGTAAAATCCAGAATACCCATACTGATGTCTTTATTTCTTCTTTTTTAGCCATAAATAATTCCTCCTTCGTTTTTTTCTTTTATAATTATATTTAATTAATTCATAAAAGTCAATGTTTTTTTGTCTATATTTCTCTACATTTTATTACTAATCTTTGTGTACCATAATTTTTGCATGTTATAAGAGTTATTTCTCTTCTTCCATTTGTAAGCTGACTTGTGCAACTAACATCTGTTGGATCCACAATTTCTTTTTTGTATGCCTCGTATGTAACTTTTCTACCTTTCATATCTTCTAATATTGCTGTATCTCCAATTTCCATTTGAGAAAGCTTGCCAAATAGTTTTCCATTTGCATAATTGTGACCAACAATACAATAGTTTCCAACTTCATTTGCACCATTTCCCCAATATTTATTTAAAGATATTTTTAATAATTCATCCGATGTTTCTGAAAGTACTGGATAATCTATTCCTAAAGAAGGTATTTTTAGTCTTGAATCTGTTGTATATTCTACATTGTTTACTGTTGTTGTTTTTGTTTGGGCATTACTTTCTCCTTGTGATTGAGTTTGCTGAGATGATGCAGTTTTTATAATTGCATTTTCTGCACTATTAGATTCACTTTCATTTAATGTTACTATTAGAACATCATTTACTAAATTCTTTGTTGTAGTATCTTCTTGAACATTATCATCTTGCTGTAAATCTGCAAGTATTTGTTTAGACACTTCTTCACTCTTGTTTCTATCGTTTTCTGCATATATGTAATAAGAACATAAAAGACATATTAGGAAAATAGATAAAAAGAATCTAATTTTATATATGTTCTTTTTTCTTTTTAGTTCTGGTGTAATATATAATTTTTCTGTCACTAAAATTTGATTCATATTTATCCTCCTTTTCTTATTTATAATATATTTGTAATTTTTCTCTAAATAAAAATTTTTCTGTTGTCTTATAAGTATTTATCTGTAACTTTTATCTCTTATAATTCTTGCAATAATTATTAGTATAGTTCATATATAGATTAACAGATTTTTTTATAAAAATCAAGAAATTTTATCAAATTATTTGCGAAAATTTGTTTCTTTTATGTTGATTTATTTTTAATTCTATGTTATACTAGCCAACATAGGGAATGAACATAGTAGTAGATATGTGTTGCCACTACACTCGATAACTTTTGTTATCAGAAAGTGAGGTGGTGTTTATGAGTTTTATACTTTTTTTAGTATATGCCTTAATGGTATCAACAACAATAAACGTAACCTTATTAACAATTTTATACATAAAATATGTAAATTCAATTATAGATAAGGGATAAAAATAACAACACATTCCACTATGCCAATATTGCGAATGTGTTGTTATACTTTTATGTAGTGGTAACCGCATTCACTGCGGTTATTCATTTCCTATAATCTATTATATAAAGTTTTTATTTTTTTGTCAATTGTTACTGAACACTTTTATTTTGGTGGAGATGAGGGGAGTTGCCGAGCCGCGTCGGGAAAATAGTCCACTGGACTATTTTCTAATCCTCCTTTTCAACTCCCTTATTATTTCTATTTATTATATTTACATATTTTTCTAATTACCACTTTTATTTTGGTGGAGATGAGGGGAGTTGAACCCCTGTCCAGTATTCTTTCCATATACATTTCTCCGAGTACAGTTTATTATTTATTATTTTCCTATAAAATCCATTAACAAACAACCGAATTTTACAAGTATCCATTTGAGTTACCCACTATATTAATGGAAAAGATAGCTTTGTTATCCTACTAATTGACGCCATTTCTAAAACCGTAGGCCTTCTTAGAATGACGAGCTACCTAAACTTAGGCAGCGTATGCTAATTCTCTATTATCAGCGTTTATTCTTATTTCTGCTTTTTTTAAGTGGCCTAAGCAGCCATCCACTACTCGCTATATATACTTCTGGAATATTGTCGAAAACCAATACATCCCCATATGTAATTATTATACAATAGTCTTTATAAAAAATCTATTGTATTTTTAATATTTTCAAAATTATTTTAAATATTATTATCTGCCATTTTAATATTATTTCTAATTTTTTCATTTAATTTTCAGTATTTTTTATTTTAAAGTCTATTTTTCTTGTTAGTTTGTCTGCATTTTTTACTTCTATTGTTACTTTGTCTCCTATGCTGTAGGTTTTGTTTGTTTTCTCTCCTCTAAGAAGCTTTCTTTCTCCATCATATTCGAAGTATTCGTTTCCCATGTCTTCAAATCTTACTAGTCCTTCGACTGTATTTTCTAGTTCTACGAACATTCCAAACGATGTAACACTTGATACTATTCCAGTATATACTTCTCCTATTTTATTTTGCATATATTCTGCCTTTTTTATATCTTCTGCATCACGTTCTACTTTTTGTGCTATTTTTTCTCTTTCGGAAGAACTTTCTGCGTATTTTACAGATTCTATTTCATATTTTTTTCTTAGCTCATCATTTATGTTGTAGTCGTGTTTTAAATATGATGATATTACTCTGTGGATGAATAAATCTGGATATCTTCTTATTGGTGATGTAAAATGACAATAGCATTTACTTGCAATTCCAAAATGTCCTCTATTTTCGCTTTCATATCTTGCTACTTTTAATGTTCTTAATATTAATGTTGATACTACTCTTTCTTCTGGTTTTCCTTTTATTTCTTCTAGTACTTGAGCAAAAGCTTTTGAATGTACGCTATCTTCATCATCTTTTTTTATTCCTCTTATTTTATACCCTAATCCGAATAAAAATTTATTTAGTTCTTCCACCTTTTCTAAATCTGGCTTTTCGTGAACTCTATAAATAAATGGAGCCTGTATCCAATAGAATTTTTCTGCTACTGCCTCATTAGCTGTTAGCATAAATTGTTCTATTACCTCATTCGACTCTAAATAGTCATATTTTGTTACATTTATTGCAATTCCATTCTCGTTTAATATTATTTTGCTCTCTGGTATATCTAAATTTAAGCTTCCATCTTTATCTCTTCTATTTTTTAGAACATCTTTTAATTTTCTCATATTCAAAAAATGTTTTATATATTTGCCATATTCTTCGAAAACTTTATTAACTCTTTTTTGTGTTTCTGTGTCTACATTTTCTACTTTTTCTTCTTTAATATCTTGATATAAGAATAAGTCATTCACATCGTGATAATTCATTCTTCTTGTTGTTTTTATTACAGATTTAAAGATGTCTGAGTCTATTATTTTTCCTTTTGAGTCTATTTTCATTAATACAGATATTGTAAACCTATTTTGATTTTCATTTAGACTACATATTCCATTTGAAAGTTCCTTTGGAAGCATTGGAATTACTCTATCCATCATATAAATACTAGTACCTCTTTTTATTGCTTCTTTATCTAACTTTGAACCAGATTTTACATAGTAACTTACATCTGCAATATGAACTCCTAAAGTGAAAGTTCCATCAGCATTTTCTTTTACATTTACTGCATCATCTAAGTCTTTTGCATCTTCTCCATCTATTGTAAATATTTCTTCATTTCTTAAATCCACTCTATTTTTTATGTCTTCTTCGTTTATTTCTTGCTTTATAGATAAGGCTTCTTCTATAACATTTTGAGGAAATTCGTTAGGAAGTTTATATTCTTTAATAAGAGAAAGCATATCTACTCCTGCTTGATCTATTCCTCCTAAGTCTTCTATTATATGTCCTTCTGCCTTATTGTTTGCATCTGCAAATTTATCTATTTTTACAACTACTTTTTCATTATTTTTTATTCCCTGTGCTTTTTTCTTTGGAATATAAATATCATCACTTATTTCTTTATTGTCTGGTACAACAAATCCAAATGTTTTGTTTTTCTTAAATGTTCCAACTATTGTATCATTTAAATGTTTTGTAATTAAAATAACTTTTCCTTCTGCTCTATGCCCATCTTCCAATGGTGCATCTTTAAATATTTTTATTAAAACCTCATCACCATCTAAAGCTTTATTAGTATCTCTTGGTCCAATAAATATTTCGTTTTCATCATCTCCAATGTTTACGAAGCCAAAGCCTTTCTCTTTTCTTCTAAATGTTCCAACTTTGTAGTTTTCATCTTCTAATATTTTATTTATATCTAGCTTGTCCTTCTTGTTATTTTTTTCTCTTTTAGCATTCTGCTTCTTTTCAAAGAATTTTGCTTTTTTAAAATATTTCTTTTTGCTCAAATTTCTCACCTCTTTATATTTTTATAAGTTTATTTCAAACTTTTATTGTTCTATAATAGTATTTAAAAAATATTTTTGAATTAAATTTTTGGTACAATATTTTATTTATTGGAAAATCAATATAACTTTTCTAATAAATAAAACGACAGAATGAAATCCTGCCGCTATATTTTTGTTTAATTATATAACATATACAATTCCAAGAGCTATTGTTAAGATTAAGAATGTAACTCCTAAAATTATTGTCCATTTTTTTAGTTTTCCTTCACGTGTTCTACCTTTATTTTTCTCGTAGAAGTTATTTGTTGAAGATCCAACTATTGTTCCAGAAGCTCCGTTATCGTCTTTATTTTGCATCATTGTTATAATAATTACTGCTAAACAGTTTATAATATATACGACTACTAATATGTATTTTAATGTTTGCATTTTAAATTCTCCTTTTTGCTACTTATATTAACTCGTTTATTTTATCACAAACCATAATAAAAATCAATTATTTTTAACAAATTCAGATAATATATTTTTCCTTTACAGAATTGTATTTAACATTTCACTTGATGAATGTATTTTTCTAATAAAATTTACTTTCTTTAGTTTTTATATTTTTCTTAAATTTTATTGATAATTTTTATAAATTAGTTACTTATATATTTTTCTTCAAATTCCTTTATTGTTATTGGCTTTTCGTATATATATCCTTGCACATAGTCACATCCTACTCTCTTTAAATAATCTAATTGCTCTTGTGTTTCTATTCCTTCTGCTACTGTTTTCGTGTTTAGTTTATGTGCCATATTTATTATTGCTTCTATTATTATTTTTCCTCTTTTGCTTTCTATAATATCGTCAAAAAAGCTTTTATCTAGTTTTAGTATATCTATGTTTATATTTTTTAACATACTAAAAGACGAATATCCTGTTCCAAAATCGTCCATTGATACTTTAAATCCTAATTTGTGTACATTTCTTTCTGCTTGTTTTGCAAGTTCTACATTATGCACTATTGTTGTTTCTGTCATTTCTAGCTCAATGTAATTTGATGAAACATTATATTCATTAATTAAATGAATTAAGTCATCTATATGATGTTCGTTATATAGATGTTGTCTAGATTCATTTACAGAAATGTTAATTAATTTATAGCCTTTTTTCTGCCATATGCTTAATTGAGAAAATATGCTTTCTAGTACATATGTGTCTAGAATTGTTATTAGTTCATATTTTTCGAATAACGGTATAAATGTGTTTGGCATTACTAGCTCATTTTCTTGTTTCCATCTTATTAACGCTTCTGCTCCTGCTAATTTGCCTGTTTTTGTATAAAATTTAGGTTGCAAGTATATTTGGAATTCTTTATTTTTTATTCCATATTGCAACCTTTTTTCTAATATTTTTCTATATTCTAAGTTCAATACTATCACCAATGTTAGTATCTGTAATTTTTTCTATTTTATACAATTTTTATTTAATGCTACTTTTCATAAATTCTTATGAATATATTTTATATATTTTTTACATTTGATAATTGCATTGATAATAGCTTACTTATTCCTTTTTCTTCCATTGTTATTCCATATACTGTGTCTGCTATTTCCATTGTTCCTTTTCTATGTGTTATTACTAAGAACTCTGTTTCTTTGCTGAAATTCTTTAAATATTGAGCATATCTGCTTACATTTACATCGTCTAGAGCCGCTTCTATTTCGTCTAGTATGCAGAATGGTGCTGGATTTATTTTTAGTATAGCAAATAAAATTGCAATTGCAGTTAATGCCTTTTCTCCTCCAGATAGAAGCATCATATTTTGTAGTTTCTTTCCTGGTGGCTGTACCCTTATGTCTATTCCACATTCTAGAATGTTGGCTTCGTCTTCTAATATAAGTTCTGCTTTTCCACCTCCAAATAGTTCTTTAAATACCTCATTAAAGTTTGTATTTATTTGTTTAAACTGCTGTGCAAATTGCTTTTGCATTGCATCTGTCATTTCTTGTATTACATTTCTTAATTTTGCAATAGATTCTTCTAAGTCTGCCCTTTGTTCATTCATAAAGTCGTATCTTTCTTGCATTTTTTTGTAATCTTCTATTGCATCTACATTTATGCTTCCTAAGTCTGCAATGTCTTTTCTAAGTTCATTTGTACGTCTTTGGGCAAGTGCAACATTTTCTGGTTTTTTGTATTCTCCTGCATTATTTGGTGTTAACTCATATTCTGTCCATAATTTATTTACAAGTTCGTCTAGGTCTTGTTCTTGTCTTGTTTTTTTGCTTTCTACTTTTACAATTTGTTCTTTTAAGCCATTTAAAACACCATATTGTTCTTCTATTTTTGCTTCTATTTTTTCTAGATCAGAATTTTTTATTGTTCTATCTTGTTTTAATTTTTCTATTTTTTCAGAGCTATTAGAAACTTCACCTTTTATTTTTTCTATCTCTTTGTTTAGACTTTCTATTTCTTCTTCTTTTTTGATAGTTTCTTGCTTTGTATTCTCTATTTCTTGTGTTTTGCTTTGTATTTGTTCTTGTGCATTTTTTATATCTTGATTTATTCTATCTAACATTTCATCTAAAGATGAACCACTTTCATCAAATGAAGATACAGATATTTTTAAATCTGTTATGTCTGTATTTAAGTTATCTATGTATGTTTGATCATCTTTATTTAATTCTGCAAATTTAGAAATTTCTGCATTTAGCTCTGCAATTTCTTTTTCTAAGTTTGCAATTACTTGATTTACACCTTCCATAGATGTTTGAATGTTTACCTTTTCGTTTTCTATATCTTCTAATTGTTTTTTTAGTTTGCTTACTTTATTTTCTAAATTTGTTAGTTGATTCTCTAGCATTGTAAGCTCTTGCTTTTTTGTTGCATAATGTATTTCTATTTCTTGTAATTCTTTTTCTAGTCTTGCAGAGCTTTCTATTATGTCGGTAGTTTTTTCTGAATATTCCTCTTTTTCTTTAGAAGTTTTTTCTATTTTTAATTTTAGTTCTTTTAATGCTGTTTTTAATTCTTCTATTTCTCTACTTCTACCTAATATATTTACTGTTTTTTGTTCTACAAAACCACCACTTATTGCACCAGAAGAGTTTATTACATCTCCCTCTAGTGTTACTATTCTAAAACCATAGTTGTTTTGTTTAGCAAGGCTAATTGCAGAATTCATATTTTCTACAATTACAGTTCTTCCAAGTAAATTTAGAATTATATCATTATATTTTGAATCACATTTAACTAAGTCTGAGGCAACTCCAATTACCCCAGAAACTCCATTTGAGTTAATTTTTTCTTGCTTTTTACCCTTTACAGAAGATATTGGTAAAAAGCTTGCTCTTCCTAGTTTATTTGCTCTTAAATATTCTATTAATTTTTTAGCCTCTTTTTCTGTATTTGTTACTATGTTTTGCATAGCCTGTCCTAAAGACATTTGTATAGCTGTCTCGTATTTTTTATCTACAGAAATTAAGTTTGCAAGTACTCCTTCTACTCCATTATTTAAGCTTTGGTCTTTATCTATTGCAAGTAGCAAGGCCCTAACACTTTTAATATAACCATCTTTATCTCTTTCTGTTTCTTGTAAAAATTTGCATCTTGATTCTTTCATTCTATATTCTGATGATAATTTGTTTATTTGTTCATCATAATTTTTTATTGCAATTAAAGATTCTTCTTTTTTATTTTTTACTTCTTCTATTTGCTTTACGAACTTATTTTTATTACTTTCTATTTCTAAAAATTCTTTTGATATTTCTTGTTTCTTTATTCTACTTGCATCTAGTTCTGAAATTGCACTTTGTAATTCTTGTTTTGTATTTTTCTTTGTTTTTTCTAGGTTTTCCAAGTTTGCAGTATATGTATTTATTTCTGATATTCTCTCATATTTTGCATCTGTATCTAATTCTACTTTTTTCTTTTTGTCTTCTATTTCCAATTCTTTAGCAGATAATTTGCTAGATAATTTTGCAAGTTCTTCTTCTTTTTCTTTTAACTCATTTGCAAATTTTTCTTTGTTTTGAGCTAAATTTTCCTTTTTAGATTGCTTTAATTGTTTTTCTTCATTAAAGTCTTGTATTCTTTGTTTTTGTTCTTCTATTTCCTTTTCTAGTCTAGAAACATTTGCTGTGTTGTTTGTTATTCTTTCATTTGCAACATTTATTTGTGAATTTATCTGCTCTATTTTTGTTTTACTTTCAAAGCCAATGTTTTGCATATTTTCGATTGCTTCTGATAGTTCATCTATTTTTTGTTTAAGCTCATCTTTTTTATCTTGGCTCTGTTCCAATTTTATATTCTCATCTATTTCTTGGTCCTTTAATATATTTAAGTCTTTTACTATTTGTTCTAGTTTTTCTTTATAAGCTCCTATGTTATAAATAAATAGTCCAACTTCTATATTTTTTAGCTCTTCTCTTAAATTTAGGAACCTTTTTGCCTTTTCTGATTGATATCTTAATGGTTCTAATTGTCCTTCTACTTCTGATAAAATATCGTTTATTCTAAGTAAGTTAAGCTTTGTTTGTTCTAATTTTTTCTCCGAGTCTATTTTTCTTACTCTATATTTTACAATACCTGCTGCTTCTTCGAATATGTGTCTTCTATCTTCTGACTTATTACTTAATATTTCATCTATTTTTCCTTGTCCTATTATAGAATATCCATCTTTTCCAATTCCTGTGTCCATAAATAATTCTATTATGTCTTTCAATCTGCAAGGAACTTTATTTATATAATATCCTGTTTCACCGCTTCTATATAATTTTCTTGTAACTGTAACTTCGTTATACTCAATTGGAAGCTTTCCATCTGAATTATCTATTACTATTGATGCCTCTGCAAAGCCCAAAGATTTTCTATTTTGAGTTCCCGCAAAAATTATATCTTCTGCCTTTGAACCTCTTAAAGATTTCATACTTTGCTCCCCTAGCACCCATCTAATACTATCTGATATGTTACTTTTTCCTGAGCCATTTGGTCCAATTACTGCTGTTATTCCAGGTTTAAATTCTAATATTGTTTTATCTGCAAATGATTTAAAGCCTTGTAGTTCTAATCTTTTTAAATACATTGTTTTCTCATATAATCAATTATATTAATTGATTAATTCCTTTCTCCTTTAAATTTATCTTTCTTCATTACTGTCTGTATGTTGTTCTCTTATGTTTGCAACAAAATGTGATTTTTTTGAAAACCTTATGGCAATATTTTCTGCCACCTTTTTTACACTGCCTGGTATGGATGTTTCTTTAGAAATTTCTGCCTCTTCTGGTATATCATCTTTTATTTGTAGTTTTTCGATTCTATTTTTTACCTTGTATATTAATGATTTATACGCAGAGCAATTTACATCATATGGTTCAAAAGTTTTCTCAACCTCATTAATAAATTTTATTACTCTTACAGCTTCATTGCTATTACTAGGGTTATCAATTTTTTCCTCTACTAATCTTTGTATTATTAGTGTTTCTACTCTATTTAAAATATTTATTACTTGTTTTTGATAAAATTGCTTTTCTTCTAGAGTTTTGATTAGAGTATCTTTATATATCATTATTTTTGTTTCTGAAAATTCGGTTTTTAATTCAGTTGAAATTGTATTTAGTTCTTGTAGCTCTCTTTGAACTTCAAAACTAAATATTTTTCTATATTCGAATGTGTGTTTTATTTTTTCTAATAGCACATCTGTACTTTCTTCACCTTCTGGGATTTTCTCTCCATTTATTTCTGCAATTTTTCTTTTTATATAGCTTTCTATATTAGTGTACTGAGTTACTTTTGTTTCGCTTTCATTTATTGCATCTAACTGTCTAAAAAAGCTTATTCCTTCTCTTTTAGACATTTGTAAGCTTTCATATGCTTTTTCATAATTGCCTTCTGCAAAAACAGACATTTCGTCTTCTCCAATACAAATTTCTAATTGTTTGCAAATACTTGTTAGACTTTTGTATGATGTTGTGCCTATTCCACACTTTTCTACTAGCCAGTTTGTGTATCCCTCGTTAAATCCTCTACCAATTTCATAAAAGAAAAGCACACCGTCCATGTTTTTTTCTTAATAAATCTTGTTCTTCTTCATTAAATGCATATAACATACCAGTTCCATTTTTGTTTTTTAGTGCTGCATGAATTGCCTCATGCAGTAGTGTTGCTTCCAGTCCTGGTTTATTTTTTATTTCTTCCATTGTTAATAATCTACTGTCGGAATCCTGCGTATTTAATGTAATGACAGGATTGTTTAAGTCACACCAGCCATTATAATTGTAGTCCAATTCATTAGTTTGTATTTCTTGTATGTTTTGGTCAATTCTTTTTCTTATTCCTTCTGCTCCGAGTTTTCTAAATATTGGCTTATTTTGTAATAATTTATTAAAGATCCATTTCTTGGCATCTTCTAAAATTGCATCATTTTTCATTTATAGTACCCTCGCACTTAATATACTCGATTATTGTTTGAATGTTCTAAAGCAAATTTTTGTATTAATTCATTTTGTATTTCTTCGTCTTGTATTCTTATTACATTTTTGTTATTTATTTCAAAGAAATATATTAAAATATCGTTTATGTTTCCACATTTTATAAACGTTTTTCCCTTATATTCTATTTCTGATATTATAAAGTATCCTTTTTCTTCATATTCCTTTGGTAAAATCTGCATAATTTGCTCCTTTTCAGGCAAATTATATCACAAAGAATTAGCAACATCAAGTAAAAGAACAAATCTGAAAATTTTCAATATTTACTCTAGTATTGGTAATTTAGAAAAAACCGTAAAATTTTAATATAAAATAGAAACAACTTTGATGAAACAGAATTTTTCAAAGTTGTTTCTATGCTTTCAAACGGAGAAACTTTACCTCCTAAATATTGTAATCTTATTTTTCATCCTTTAGTCTTAAGTATCCAAGTTCAACCCATCTATTGTATGCTAAATTTAAGTTAAATAGAAGTTTTGGCTTTGCTCCAGCTCTGTTTTTATCAACTACACACGCATAGTATCTTTCATCTGGGTCGTCGTAATCTTTTATAGCAAAGAACTTATCATCAACTTCGTTTAATGAATACTCATATTTTCCATAGTTTTCTTTATGAATTTGTTTAAATAAGCATAAAGTATCTAATACTTCCTTTACTGTTCTACTTACAGCTAAGTCGTTTACATTTAAATTTATTGGATCTGTTTGTGTTTCTGCAAGTTGCAATGTTGAACCAATAAACATATTAAAGTTTTGAGCTAAATTAGAAAGTATTGTTGCTGTTTTCTTTAGCTCTTCTCCATTTCCAATATTATCTATGTCTGTTTTTAATGTATCATAGAATACATATTCAACCTTTTCTTTGTAATAGTAATTCATTATTACTTTTTTTAGCTCATCGTTTGTATGGTCTGTTATATTTATAAAGTAAATTGAATTATTTACTTGTTTGTTGAACCAGTTTGTTACCTTTATTGTTTGGGTAAATTCAGTTGAAATTTCTGCAAGTCTTCTTGAAAATTCTGCTCTTGTCTCTCCTTCTTTTTGAAGAACAAAACCATCTTCATCTGTTTCAACTTCACTTGGATTATCTGGTCTAAACTTAAACTCCAAAAGTTCGCCTTCTGTCTTCTTTATGTTTTGACCATGTAATTTTTGTATGTCTGGATGATTTAAAATTGTTGTTATTAAACATAATTTCATTTTTTCTTCAGACATTTCATTTGATATTAAAAGAACTTTCTTTTTGTGTATTAATGCAATATATGCAGCTAAATTAATTGTAAATCTACTCTTACCCGCATTTGAAGGCATTGCGAATGCCATTGTTTCACCTTGCCTTACTCCTTTAAATACACTAGATAAAATTTTAAATGGTAGTGATAATCCATTTGTTAAAGTATTATCACCTGTAACCAAAAAGTTGGTTAAATCTTCATTTAATACAGCCCTTTTAAACTTTTCTGTTGTTGTAACTTGGTCTACTGCATCAATTACTTCTTGCACAGACATCTTATTGTATAAATCATATTTAGTAATTTCTGCAATTTGTTCTTGTGTATGTCTAACAGGATTTTTTTGACAACTCTTTCTAAGTACAAATAGTTTTTTCAAATCTGTATATGCTTTTTCCATTGATACTTTCGAGTCTTCATAATCCATTTGTAATTGATATTTTAAGTCTGTAAGTTTTTCTGGGCTTCTTGCAAAATTAAAATCTTTTTTTGCTATCTCTGGTGCATATTGTTCTGCATCTGTAAAAAGTACAGTTTTGTATATATCAAGCATTTTCTCATCTTGAAAACAGCAGTCTTCATATAAAAAATAATATGCAGATATTTGCTTAACATCATTTAATAGCAATCCTATATATCTTTTTTCTAATTCTGTAGAAGCAAGTGTTTTGGGATATCCTAATTCTTCTTCTTTTCTTTTTTCTTTTATTTTCTCTTCTTTAGCTTTTACTTCTTCATAGTCTATATAATCTACATTTCCTGAATTTTGAAGAATTTGTAATTCTTGCAAAGCCTCTTGATATTCTTTGTTTTCTAAATGATCTCTTATTCTTTCAATTCTCTCTCTGTTTTCATCTGTCACTTTTATTCTATCTAATAAATCATTTATAATTCTTATATTTTCTTCAGCCATCTTTACCTCTCAAAATTTTAATCTATCATTTTTATACTTACAATTACCGGTTGTTTGCTCTTTAATACTGTTCCATTATTATCAACTGGTACAACATCTTCACATATTTTATCTACAAATTCCATTCCTTCTGTTACCTTACCAAAAGCTGCATAAGCTCCATCAAGTCCTGTATAGTCTTGATGCATTATAAAAAATTGTGAGCTAGCACTATTATATGCACTTGCTCTAGCCATTGATATAGTGCCTCTTGTATGTGAAATTGAATTTTCAACACCGTTTAAAGCAAACTCTCCTTTTATTTCTTCATCACTTCCGCCAGTTCCATTTCCAAGAGGATCTCCTCCTTGAATCATAAATCCAGATATTATTCTATGGAAAGTTAATCCATTGTAAAATCCTTTATTTACAAGTTTTGCAAAATTAGCAACTGTAATTGGTGCAATATCTGCATATAGCTCCATTTTTACTGTTCCATAATCTTTTATTACCATTTCTGCATGGTGTGTTCCAGTACTATACATATTATCCTCCTTTTCATCGTTTGAACCTTGATTAACATTATTATCTTGTTCAATGCTATTTTCCACATTTTCATTTTTCTTTGTTGTAGCACTTGCTTTATTAATTTTTGCATAAATTCCTGCTGCTGCAAGCATTAAAACTACAACTACTCCAATTATAATATACGATTTTTTCATTTAAATTCCTTCTTTCATTTATTTGTTTTATGTATTTTATCAAAACCCCAAAACAAATTCAACCAATTTTTGTATTATTTACATTTTTTACTTGCACATTGTTAGAATTTATGTTATTATTATTTGTGTCACTTAGGGGTATAGTGTCAATGGTAGCACATCGGTCTCCAAAACCGCCTGTGAGGGTTCGAATCCTTCTACCCCTGCCACAATACTAAGATTGGTAAATTAAAATGGAAAAAATAAAGAAATTAATAAAAAAAGTTTGCACAAAAGAAGTTATTTTATATGGGGTTTTTGGAATTCTTACAACTCTAATTAATTGGGGAGCTTTTGTATTATTAACAAGATTTGCTAATATGGAAAAAAATTTAGCAAATGCAATTGCTATTATTTTAGCAGTATTAGTTGCATATGCTACCAATAAAGATTTGGTTTTTCACTCTAAAGCCACTGGAATAAAAGAAACATTTATTGAATTTTGGAAATTTATTTTAGGAAGAGCTTTTACTATGATTCTTGAATTTGGATTAGATGCTCTTTTATTTTTAATTCCAGCAGTAAGTGCTAACAATCAATTACAACTTATTGTAAAAATGATTATTACCGTTATTGTTGTAATTTTAAATTTCTTTATTAGTAAATTCTTTGCATTTAAAAAATAATATGCTACTAAAAAAGTAGCATTAAAAATAAATATTAATGTAGTATAAAAAAATATAATAGGCTAACTTAAAAATATTTTAACCTTTTTTTATTAAATAAAATTACTAGTATTTTATAACACTTATTAAATTTAGTAGAATACTTTTACTAAAATTTAAATTAAAGGAGTATTATAATGACTAGTAATTTTTTTAAGTCTATTTTCATTTATTTTTTAACAATTATTATTGTTTCTATTTTTACACTGTTTGCAGCTGTTCAGGCTTCTAGTTCTACTTCTTCTAACCGTTCCTCTTTAGACGGCGAATTTATTTGGCCTTTGCCAGATTATTCTTATATTAGTTCTTATTTCGGTTACAGAAATTCTCCAACTTCTGGAGCATCTTCTTACCATTCTGGCATAGATATTCCTGCACCAGCTGGAACCGCAATACTTGCAGTTTGTTCTGGAACTGTTACATTTGCAAGTTGGGGTGCTGGTGGTGGTTATACTGTTGTTGTAGAAAATGACGATATTAAAGTTTCTTATTGCCATGTTTCCCCTATTTTTTTAGTTTCTAGAAATGACTTTATAGAAGCACGGAATGGTAATTGCAACTGTTGGTCCTAAAAATATTTATGGAATTTCTAATAATCCATATAAAGATTCTTCTGGTAACCCTACAAACGGTGCAACAACTGGATGCCATTTACATTTAAGCATAAAATATAAAGGCAAAAATGTAGATCCTTTAGATTATTTTACCTATTAAAAATATTTTAAACTAAAGTAAGAAAACTCGCCCAAAAAGGGACATCCCCTTTTGGGCGAACTTTGTTTTTTTATTTAATAGTTTTTATTAGCTCTTTTTTATGTTAACTTAGCATTCTTTTGTTTCTACTGCTTCTACCTTCCTCTTCGCCAAGTCCCTCCTAGGAACCTTTCGGCGCTTTTGTTTCTTTCCCTATTTTATTGTCCATGCTCCGTTTGTGTCTTTCTCTCCTGTTAGGACACTAGATGATAGAGAAACTAGGGGGCGCAAACGACGGTCGTTGCTAAACGTGTCGCCATCCGAGTTGAACTCATTAACACCGCCCATGTTCGTGCCCGCAACGCGAAGCCCGAAGCCAGCATTACTTGAGTAAGTAATCACATAGCGCGAAGCAACCCAATAGTAATTTGAATTTGCTAGTATTGCTGCTGCAGCTCCGTAATTTGTTTCATTTATTGGTATATAATAGTATGTTTGTGTTACTGTTAATCCGCTATCTCCTGCTGTGTCTGATGTTTCTGCTGTTGGTGTTGTATATCCTTTACTACTTTCTTTATATGGATCCACTGTTTTTACTGTGTCTGGCTGTGTTACACTTGTTGATGTGATTCCTGCTCCTATTTGACTTGCGTATAATTTTGGATATTTTTTACTGCTTGTATATGTTTTTGGTGTTCCATATGTTACTTCACTTTTATATGCATTTCTCGCTGTGAATCCTGCATCTGTTAAGTGTTTCTCCATATCTTCTAAGTTTATACTTCTTGCTTTTATTCCTTTGGCTGTATTACTATATAATTTTTCGCATATATCATTTATTAAATATACTCCATTATTATATCCTAGTGCTCCTTGGAAATATACGCTATTGCTTGTTGGCTCTGCACTTACTATGTCTATTGTTCCTGTACTCTCGTCTTTATTTATTATTTTCCATTTTAATGTTGTACTACTTTGTGCTACTGTTTGATCGCTTGTATAACCGCTTTTGGCTGCTGTTAATGAATATCCTCCACTTACAACATCGTATGTGTATGCGACCTCGTCTCCGATATTATATTTGCTTAAGTCGGCTGCTGTTCCACTTCCTCCATTTCCGCCTTCGTTTTCTTTTACGTATGCTTCCATTTCGTCTGTTAATGCATTTACTGCTTTTTCCGTATTTGCTTTTCCCTCTGCTGTTTGATTTCTTGCATCTTGTGCTCTACTTATTATTCCATTTTCGCCTAATACTAAATTTAAGCTTATTCCTGCTAATATTAATAGTACTACTATTGTTACGACCAAAGCTACTAGGGTTATACCTTCGTTTCCTTTCTTTAATTTTTTCTTTTTCATTTTTTGTTTTCCTCCTTCTACTTTTGTTTTTTCTTAAATTTTATACTTAGCAATTTTTTTGCATTTAGTTTAAAATTAAATTTTAACTTTGTATTTATCGTGAAGTATGTAACTTAATGATAAATTACTTATACCATAGCAGTATGATAAAATCAAGTGATTTGCTTTATTTTATATCTTAAAATTTCTTTATATTTTTTATATTATTTTTTAACTTCAAAGTTATAAAATAGTAGAACTTTTAATAAAAATTTAAAACTATACATTGTTATTAAATTACATACTTAACAATAAAATTTATTTGTTTTTTATAATTTTTCGCTATAGCGAAATTTTTTTATGTCTTTTTACACTATATTATTTTTTATAATTAAAAAATAAGCAAAAATTTATACTTTTACAATATAAATATTTTGCTTATTTCTTTTCGCCTTCTTAAAAAACTTTTATTTACATATCGTCATCTTCATCATTTTCTTCATCGTCTTCAGATTCGCAATCATCGTGGAATCCACAAGAACAACAATGTCCAGAGCATCCTTCTTCATCCTCTTCTCCATCCCAATCTAATTCAATTATGTTATGGCATTTTGGACATTCTATTTCTTCTTTTAGTTCATCTTCTACACTTGCAACAAATTCGTGGTTGCAATAAGGACAAACTATTTCAAAATCATAGTCTTCATCTTCATATATGTCTTTTTTTATTAAATCTACAGAGCCATTAACTTTTGCAAGTTTTTCGTCTAATTCTCTTTGCTTTTCTTCTATTGCATTAATTTTTTTGTCGTTAATTTCTGTAGCTCTATCTATTAAATCTATATATAATGATGATAATTCAGATACTTTATCTAAAACATACTTTCTTTCTTCTTCGTTTGAAATATGTTCTCCTATTTCTCTTATGATTTTTAAATACTCTTCACTTACTTTTGACATATGCTTTCCTTTCTTTGAAAATACTTGATTTTCTATTTGCTTTTTACAGCAACTCTTTTTTAGTACTATTATTATGTACTAAACTCTTTCCATATATTCACCAGTTCTTGTATCTATTTTAACAATATCACCGATATTTACAAACATTGGAACTGTTAGTTCGTATCCATTTTCTAGTGTTGCAGGTTTTCCAGAAGTTGTTGTTGTGTTTCCAGCAAATCCTGGTTCTGTGTATGTAACTTCTAATTCTACAAACATTGGTGGTTCTACTGCAAATATGTTTCCTTTATAAGATAACATTTTTACATTCATATTTTCTTTTATGAATTTTAAAGCATCTCCAATTTGTTCTTTGTTTAATGGAATTTGCTCGTATGTTTCGTTATCCATAAAGTAATATAGATTTTCATCATTGTATAGATATTGCATATCTTTCTTTTCTATTTCTGCTCCTGGATATTTTTCTGATGGATTGAATGTTTTTTCAATTACAGCTCCTGTTATAACATTTTTTAATTTTGTTCTAACAAATGCTGATCCCTTTCCTGGTTTTACGTGTTGAAATTCTACAACTCTAAATACGTTTCCGTCCATTTCGAATGTTGTACCATTTCTAAAGTCTCCGGCCATATATACTGCTGCCATATTATTTACCCCTTCCTAATTTATATTTTATTTTTATTTACTTACTTCGTAACTATTATATAATACTACATTTTTGCTTAAAAATCAAGCCCTTTCGTCTACTATAACATAGTCTTTTTCAGATTTTGTAAGTTGTGTGCTCATTCCCTTATTTACCCATAATGTGTCTTCTATTCTAACACCAAATTTATTTGGTAAATATATTCCCGGTTCATCTGTTACAACCATATTGTTTTTTAGCATAACATCTTTTTTAGTACTAAAAAATGGTAACTCGTGTATTTCTAGTCCTACTCCGTGTCCTAAGGCATGAATTAAGTCAAATCCATTTAGCTTAAAGTCATTTTCTACCATTCTGCTTACTATTTTTAAATTTGCTCCTTCTTTTATTTCATTTATTGCCTGTTTTTGATTTTTTAATACTAGTTCATATACTGGTTTTATTTGTTCTGGAACGAATCCTGCAAATATAGTTCTTGTCATATCTGAACAATAACCTTTATATTTACAGCCCATATCTATTGTTATTGGGTCACCTGCTTCTATTTTTTTATCTGTTGGAACAGCATGTGGCTTAGATGAATTTTGTCCAGATGCTACTATTGTTTCAAAAGATACATCATCTGCTCCATTATTTATATAAAATTCTTCTATTTCTTTTGCAATTTGCTTTTCTGTTTGTCCAATTTTTATATAACTTTTTAAATGATTAAAGCAAGCGTCTGTAATTTGACAAGCTTTTGTAATTAGCTCTATTTCTTCTGGATCTTTAATCATTCTTTGTCTTTCTATTATGCCTTCGGTTTCTTCTAGACTATTTATTTTGTATCTATGCATAATATCTTTATATTGTGCATATGTAACATAACTTTCCTCAAAGCCTACTTTCTCGCAAAATAAGAAGAAATTTTCGTAATCTTCCTTTGCTAGGTCTTTCATATTGAACACAACTATTTCATCGTTTATTGTTAATGTGTTGTTTACTGCTTCTACATATCTTCCATCTGTTATGTAGATGTTTTCTTTTGGTGTAACTAAAAATGTTCCTTCTGCTTCTATTCCTGTTAAATATTTTATATTTATAGGGTTTGATATTATTATTCCCTGCAAGTCCATCATTTTTATTCTGTCTCTTAACCAACGAATATTGTTATTCATATTTTTCACTCATTTCTACATTTATTTTTCTTATACTGGTAAATCTATGTCATATGTTCCTAATGTAAATATTTTTAGCATTATGTATAATAGTATGTTAAATGGTACAAATATTGCTGTTATTGCTGCAATTACAATAAATGGCCCAAATGGTATGTATTCATCACTCTTTTTCTTTTTGAATAGAATTAGTCCTACTCCAATTATTGCTCCTAGTAAGAATGCGATTAGCGAAACAATAATAATTGTTCTCCATCCAAAGAATAAGCCTAATGCTCCCATTAGTTTTACGTCTCCAAATCCCATTGCTTCTTTACCTGCAATTAGCCCTCCAACCAATGTTATAAATAGGAAAATGCCACCTCCAACACACATTCCAAGCAACATATCTATTGCTATATTTATGTTGGTAATTCCTTGAATAAATGTAAGTACTAACCCAATTTCAAATAAGCTTAAGTTTAATCTATTTGGTATTATTTTTAATCTATAGTCTATTATAAGTGCACAAATTAGCATTGGCACTAAAATAAAGTATTTTAATGTGTTAATAGAAAAACCATATAGATATAATATTGCAACAAATAGAACTGCTGTTATTATCATATATAAATATTTAGGCTTACTATTTTTTAAATACCCCCAATAATCTTTTACAAAAACTTTTTTATATTCTGGTAATCTTATTGTGCACCAGTCTATAAATTGTCCTATTCCAATTCCTATTAATCCTACTAGTAAATAGTATAATATACTTATGTTGTTTATATACATTTTGTTCCCTCTTTTACTTTTGTTTTGTGTTATTTTCTTTGAAGTATCTTTTTAAAATTATTCCTTCTATTTTCCTGTTAAATTTGGTAATAAATATGTCTGATGTTTTTAGTGGTTTTACTAATATTGAATACATATTACATCTATTTGCTCCTAAAACGTCTGTTAAGACTTGATCTCCTACTACTGCAATATTTACTTCGTTTTCTATTTTTAACATTTTTTGAGCCCTTTTGAAGCCAAATTTAAGTGGTTTTTTTGCAAAAAATATATATGGTATTTCTAAATTTTTAGATAGCTTTTCTGCTTTTTTCTTACTGTTAGTATTTGATAAAATGCAGAACTTTATTCCATCATTCTTTAAGGTTTTTATCCAATTTTCTAACCCCTCTACAGTGTTGTTTTCCTTATCTAATATTGTATTGTCTATGTCTATTAATACGGCTTGTATATTATTTTCTGTTAATAATTCTTTAGATATGTCTGTTATGCAATTAATATATTTTTTAGGGTAAAAAATCATATATGCCTCCATAATAATTTTGCTACTTTATATTATCAATATGAAGCCTATTTGTCAAGTGTTATGCTGTTATTAAATTTTTATATTCGTCTAAAGTTAGCACTTTTATAAATTCAAAATCTTTAGAAAATTCCTTTAATATTTCTAATGTCTTATCTGTTGAATTAAGATCTACTATAATTATATCTATTACATCCATATTAGAATATAACATTTTATACACAAATAGCTTTAAAAAATACTCAATATTGTTTTCTTGATTATGAACAGTTATTATAAAGTCTGTTCCATTAAATATAACTTTAGGATATTTATGCATATGAATTATACCTTTTATAATATCTAATAAGCCATATAAGGCTAAAATCCATAAAATAGAAGTTAAGATAAAGTTTAGCATAATTATTCCTTCTTTCTAAAAGAAAATTTCTAAATGGGTCTTTTTTATATACTATGTTAAACTTATAAATTTGGTTAAAAAAATATAGTATTTAAAAGATTATCTTTAAAATACTATATTTAAGTTTGTTTATATAAATTATTATATTAATTCAAGTATTACTACTTCTGCAGCGTCTCCTCTACGTTGACCTTTTCTTATTATTCTTGTGTATCCACCTTTTACATCTTTGTATTTTGGTGCTA
>CAKOVP010000013.1 GCA_934122035.1 uncultured Clostridia bacterium
TATTATTTGTATTTTTTTATTCTTTTTTCTTTTGTGTTTTTATCTTAGTCATATTATGACTATTGCTTGGTAAAAAATTATTTTCTAACCAATATTTTTGCTCTAAAATTTAATATCTATTTTAAAGTTTATGCTTTGGTCATACTTAATTCTATAAACTTTTTATAGATATTAAATACTTGCTATTATTTTTATCACACTTTTATTTAAAATACAAGTGGGTAATACCCATAATTTTAATATTGTTTTGCTTATAAATTAGTGGTATTAACACTAATTTAATTCTAAAAAAGGCTATTTTAGTGAGCAATTTTCAGAATGCAATTTTTTTAATATTTTTTTTATTTTTTATTAATTAATGTATTTGTATATTTTTTATTTTTTTGTAAATACTATTTTTAATTACATAACACTTAACATTTTAAGCATTTTTACGAAAGGATTGATCATAGTATGAGTTCAAAAAAGAATTCTTCTTTTATCTATATAATTATTTTTCTTATTATTTTATGTGGCTTCTTACTTTTTATTTTTTATAAAAATAAGTCAAATTCAAATAATAATGAACAAATAAACTCGGCAAGACTTGCAGCTGAGTCTAATACCGACATTAATATTTTAGGCAATTCTCAGGTTCAAGGAGAAGTAGCTAATAAAATTAATGATGCTATTACAAATACAGAAACTCCCCTTGCTAAAACTGAAGATGAAATTTCTTCTTACTCTACTTCTTTGTCTGGCAGTTCTGAAGGCAGACTTACTAATATTCGTATAACTTGCAATACTTTAAACGGATATACAGTTGCTCCTGGTGAGACTTTTTCTTTTTGCAATGTTGTAGGTCCTTCAACTGAAGAAAAAGGTTATAAAGAAGCTCCTGTTATTAAGCATCGGAAAAACAATTCAAGCATTAGGTGGTGGTAATTGCCAGGTTAGCTCTACTTTGTATAATGCTGTTTTAAAAGTAGAAGATTTTAAAGTTGTTGAAAGACACGAACACGGAAAGAAAGTTGGCTATGTTCCTTCTGGTAAGGATGCAGCAGTTGCCTATGGTTCTATTGATTTTAAATTCAAAAATAATTTAGAAAATGATGTTAAGCTTTATTTCTCTACTGATGATTCTACTATTTCTGTAAGAATTGTAAAACTTGTTTAATTTTGCATAAACAATTTTCTTTTGCATATTATTTATTAAATTTATATTAAAAAGTTTCAGTTTAGCAAAAATTTTATATTATTTTGTTAATCTGTAGCATTGAAAGGACTGTTTTATATGAATTTTTTAAGTAAGATGCATTATATTTGTTTTTTGTTATGCTTCTTGTTGTTATTTATATATTTTTTTCCAATTGTTTCTTATTCAGAAGACACAGCATATGTTTGGTCTAATCAATCTGAAAAATTAAAAACAGTAGAAACTTCTGCTAGTATTTTAAATGAAACTTCTGATACTATTACTAATAATTCTTTAAATTTAGAAGCAGGTTCTGCTTGTTTAATTGAACAATCTACTGGGCTTGTTCTTTACGATCATAATATGCACGAAAAACTGAGACCTGCAAGTGTTACAAAAGTTATGAGTTTACTTTTAATTATGGAAGCTTTAGATTCTGGTAGAATTTCTTTAACAGATAAAATTCCTTGCACCGAAGATGCAGCAAACATGGGTGGCTCTCAAATTTGGTTAGATGTTAGAGAGACTCTTACAGTTGATGAAATGCTTAAGGCTATTTGCATTGTGTCTGCTAATGACTGTGTAGTGGCTCTTGCGGACTATTTAGAAGGTAGCCAAGAAGCTTTTGTTCAAAAAATGAATACTCGTGCAAAAGAATTAGGAATGAATGATACTACATTCAAAAATTGCCACGGAATTGACGAAGATGGACATTTAACCTCTAGTTACGATATTGCAATTATGTCCAGAGAACTTCTTATAAATCATCCTCAAATTACAAACTATACAACTATTTGGATGGATTCTTTAAGAGATGGCAAGTCTAGTTTGGTTAATACTAATAAATTGGTTCGTAATTATAGTGGATGTACTGGATTAAAAACTGGCTCTACTTCCCTTGCTCTTTATAATTTGTCTGCTTCTGCTACAAGAAATAATTTATCTTTAATAGCTGTTGTAATGAAAGCTCCTACTCCTGCAATTAGATTTAGTGAAGCACAAAAGCTTTTGGATTATGGTTTTAGCAATTATGAAGCAACTTCTTTTGGAAAAAAAGGTGATATTATAAACACAATTAATGTTAATAAAGGAACATCTGCAACTGTTAATGCAATTTTAGAAGAAGATGCTCAAGTTCTTACAAAAAAATCTAATAGCTCGGAAATTTCTCAAGAAATTAATTTATCTGATAATATAAATGCTCCAATTTTAAAAGGTCAAAAGCTTGGCGAAATCACTTACAAAATAAATGGAAACACTGTTTCTTGTGTTAATTTAGTTGCCGATAAAGATGTTTCTGCACTAACTTTTGGTTCTATAAATAAAAAAGTATTTAAAAGCTGGTTTAGTTTATTTAGAAATAGCTAAAATTTATTTTGAAATAACGGTTTAAAATTTAAGTTATTAAGTATCACTAGCAAAAAAAGTGCCCCCTAACTTTGTATTTTAGTTAGAGGGTTCTTTTATAAATTTGATTACTTCAATCTAAATTTTGGACTTAATCTATAATAATATGGTCTTATGTTTGTTAAAATGTCCTTTACCCATATTATATTTCCTTCCTTATCTTCATATTTTATGTTTGGAAAAGTTTTTAAAACTTTTTCGTCTGAAAATGCTGTTTTAGATAAGTATTGTACTATATCGCTTTCCATTATTTCGTCTGTTACCATTAAGTTTCTTTGGTCTTTCATCTGTAAATTATTCTCTTTTATTAGTCTTGTATAAAATACTTTTAGTCCAAAACTTGTAAATAGTAAGTCAAATAATAGGAATATTGTTAAAAATATTGTTAAAAAGTTGAATATTTTTTTAGGTATGCTGTCTATCATTCTTTCTATATATGGATTTATTAATCTCATTAATCCTAATGCAAGGACTCCCCAAAAAACTGTGAATAGTATGCAAATTCTGCCATTTATATTAAATGGCATATTTGAATAGTCCCACCATTTTATTTGGAATATTAATTCTCCAATAAGGCTTACCACATACTCTACGGCAGAACCTTCTATTGCACCTGCTATAAATAGAGTCCAATTGCTATGTTTAAATTTTTGTAGCCCTGGTATCATTATTGCAGCACCTAATCCATATATACAGCAAAATGGTCCATAAAAACAACTTCTTCTACTTTCTATTACACCTTTTGTTAACATGCCAAATATTGTTTCTACTATGAATCCTAAAAAGCTATATATTATAAAATATGCTAAAATTCTTTTAAAAGTAATTTTTACATCTGGATCTTCTATGTGCCATTTTTTCTTATTTTTTTTATTTGTTTTTACGTCTAAGTTTTCTGCTTCTTTTGGTATATCTTTTTTTACTACTGTTTCTTCACTCATCATTTATTTTTAATAATTTAATAATTATTTTTCCTTTCCTTAATGTTTTATAAAGGTTTATTTAAAATATCCATTTGTCATGTAAAGGTCATATCTCGTTCTGGCAAGTGCTGTTAAGTACATTTTTCTAACTGCCGAAATGTTTACTTTTGACCCATTTGTGTCTTTTACTGTATCTGCTATTATATCGTCTGTGCTATATGTATCTGATGCTGTTACTATACAGTTATAGCAAGCTGTTGACGAACTGCTATATGTTTTAGACACTTGTGGATAGAAGAATGCGTATAAGTCTGTATCTGTTCCTGTTAATTGAGAGCCAGCATTTGCATCTGCTCCTGTTAATGATACTGTTTTTCTTCTAAAATCCGAGCTTGAATATGCTCCTTGTAGTGTTACACTTCCAGAATTTACGGCTTGTACTAGTGTTTTGCATCCAGGTTTATGATATGTTCCTGTGCTATCTATTATATAAATTGAGTTATTTCCAACGGTTTCTTGGTTGGAATCGTTAGATACTACGCAATAGTTGTTATATATTTTTCCTCCTATGGATAGCCCCTGCATAAATGTTGTAAGTGATATATTATTTTCTATTTTGTCCCATTCTTCTTCTCCAAGTTCTGGTGTTGCAAATTCATATCCTACAATTGAATGGTTATTAAAGTTTGCTATTGCAGAAATTAGATTTGTTTCTATGGATTTTCTTATTACATTTCTTCTATGCTCATTAAAACTAGAGTTAGATTTTAATGGGTTGTTATTGCTTGAAATATCAAATATTTTTTCATTACCTAAATCTGATGCCCAGTTTGTAATTGCATTTCCGTCATTATCTACAGCATTTGCAACTGTGATGCTTCCCAAGTTTGTTTTTACCCAGTTTGTAAATTCTTGTGCTTCTTCATAGTATTTTATTGCACTATCACTATAAAAATTAAAGTTTGAATCTAAATGTGCATTTAAATTGCTTAGGTCTTCTAAGCTGTTTATGTACTCTTTTGAATATGCACTAGTATAATAGAAGAATCTTTGTCTATCTGGTGTACTTGCATTTATTCCATTTTCTTTATATATTTTTTGATTATTATAAATAATATATTGATAGCTTGTTTCTGTTCTTGTTGTGTCTCTGCCAGGATTGTTTAATGTTGTTAAATTTTCTGTTAGTATTTCTCTTTCTGGAGATATGCTATCTTCTGTTGTTATTAAATGTCCTGTTTTTGTAACATAGTTTCCTCTAACTGTGCCAATTACAGTTATTGTGTTGTCTAATGTATAATTAACAACAAAATCAAAACTGTTTCCACTCTTATATCTACAAGAATAATATATAAATGGTTTTAGTCCATATTCGTAGTTATCTGTTTGTGTGTTATAGTTATTTGAATAAATATAATATCCATCATATAAGTTAAACACAAGTGCTGGTGTATAGTGTTGCAAATCTTCTTTTGTATATCCACTACTTCCAAAATTAGTTGCAAGTGAAGCATAAAATGTGTTTATTGCGGCTTCTATATCTCTTATTTTTGAGTTTCCTATACTTGAATATGAGTTATTTGCAGTGTTTAACTGAAATGCCTTTATTCCATCATAAGTAGAGTCTAATAATTTAGAAGTGTAATTGCTTTGATAGTTTATTGTTTTTATTTGGTTATTTATATACATTGATAATACCAAAGATATTGGTATTATTATTATTACAAAGATTACTGCTAAGTGTTGTAGTTTCATTTTTGTCTCCTTCTTAACCAAAAATTTTTCTTCTTAATAAAAAAGAGACATATTTAAGAGTGGCAATTATATGAAGCCTCTCTAAACTGCCTCGTTTAATTCAAATTATTTTGTTCCATTTACTGTTACAATTCCTGCATCTTGCGCTGCTATTTGGTATGTATTATTTCCAGCTATTTTGTAGAAAAAGTTTCTTAGTATTTGAGCAATTGTTGTATTGGTGTTTTTTACTGTTACAGAAAATCTGTCTCCCTCTTTAAATGTAAGAGTTTGTTTTGGACTATCTGCTAATTTATCTTGGATTTGGCTTGTATATAAGTTATAATATACGTTTTCTCCAATTTTTGTAGTTTCCGCTTGAGTTGTTTTAACTCCAGGGTTTTCATCCAAAATTTGTGCTTCCATTTCAACATCAAAAGAATTTCCTGTAGATGTAATTTCTTGAATGAATTTGTCGTAATCCTCTAATGTTAATTTTCCAGTACTTCTAACTTTATCTACAAAGTCTGTTGTTGAAGTTTTAACTGCTAGTTGAGAAACATCATCTGTTCTTTCAGATACTGCCATCAAAGGAAATACGAACATTAATATTGCCGCTAAAAATATTGCGATTATTGTAATTAAACTATCTCCCATTATTTTGATTCCTTTCTTTAATATATTTATTTAACTTTTGTAAAAACTCTTTAGTTAATTAATATATAGGTTATTACAGTTTTTGTTGTGGTTTTGTTTCCCTTTATTCCAGTTGTGTTGTCTGTTCTTTCTTCTGTTGTTGTAATTTTTCCAACCTGTTCTATAAACTTAGATCTACTATTAGATCCATATGTTATATTAAGTGGATTTCCTGTATATGATATGTCGAATCTAGTAATGTTATTTGAATATTGTGGAAGATGGTATGTTCCACCAGAAAAGATTGTGTCTAAATGTTTTTTTATTTCTGATGTATTACCTACCCAAGGTTCATTTCTTTGAGTTTCTTCCACAATGTCAAAAGAACATATTCTAAGTTCGTTTTGAGCGCTACTATTTGTAGTTTTGTTATCATAATCATTTGTATAGTCTTTATTCCAATTGTTCCTTTGAGTTTTTGTTGTATATATAGCAAGCGGAGTTACATTAGTAATTTCTCCAGTTTGTTCATTATAACTACCTTTCTTAAATGTAACTTTATATCTTTCTTTATCATATTTATACAAAGTTGGAACAATGGTTTCAAAACTTACTATTCTGAATTCTGATTTACTATCTGCATTTATATAACTATAATACTGAGTTTGGTCAGAGGCTTTTAAAACTGCCTCTGACGCTTCTCTTGCTTTTGTAAACATTGTCATTGCAACTGTTAATGCCATTACAAATACCATTACTGCAAAGGCAAGTTCCAATGCTTTACTTGAATTTTCCATATAAAAATTCCCTTATTTAAAATTTATTTAACTTTAGCTTTGACCTTGTCCACCATTGTTGCTAGATCCTGTTACACGTTGAATATAGCAATATGTTACATAGTTAGATTTACCATAACTGAATGTTATTTTATAAGTATATCCAGCTTTGTAATCTGATACTTTTATTCCTGTTACAGCTGCTTCTGCTGGTTCTTCAACAGTTTCTGGAGCTGTACCTGTTTTGATTGCAATTTGTTGTGATGGATCATCTTGGTATTCTCTGTTGTGATTAATAATTTCTTGTACTAGTGCTCTTGTATCTGTTCCTGTTCTTGTTCCTTCATATTGTGTAAAAGGTTGGTTATAAGTTTGGGCTTTTGTAGAATCTAGTCCATTATTTCCTATTACTCCTTTTGCTTGAGTATATATATACATACCCAATCCTATAATTAAAATTGATAAAAGAATAGCTCCTGCTATAATTAATGCTTTACTTGCATTCTCCATAAATTTTTCCTCCTTAGATTTTATATTATATTTTTAAAATTAATAACTAAATTAAACTTGTTCGAAATACATATATTTTACATTGCCCGTTTTCTTATGATATTCTATTTTTGTACATATAAAGCCTTCAGCTCCAAAGTTTTGAACAAAATTTATTGTATCTTGACTATAAATTTTTTCCATTTTTATTGGCTTGTCCAGTTCTTTGAATTTTACTTCTATATTTACCGAATTTAATTCATTATCTATAAAAGTTCCATCATTATTTTGCTTCACTCCGTTTTGTTTGTTGTTATCCATTGTTTTGTTTATTAATGTTACAACATCTGTTCCCAAAACCTGTTTATTATAAAAGCTTTTATATGTTTTATTATCATTTGCAGAGTTTATTGCAATGCTTCTATAATTGTAAAATTTATATGTAATAATTGCTATTATTACTAGTGCTATTAGCAATATACAAATAAAAATTTTAAGTGTATTTCTTTTCATATTTTTCATACTTTCTTTATTATAACATTACATATTTCTTTATGCAATGCTCTAAACTTAAATTTTAATCTATTTTTTTAAATTTTATTCCATTTACTTTTTTTGTAATTGAATTTACAGTAACTTCTGTACATTCAAAATATTGTGGTTCTTTATTGTTTGATTTTAAAGCATATTTACTAAGCAGTGCATTTGCACTTGCTGTGCTTAATGTTTCTAGATTTTGTCCCTCTCTTGATATGTTAGTAATTTCTACATTTATGTAATATATTCCATCTAATTGACTATTATTTTCTTTTGCTAAATTAGCTACTGAAATAATATCATGTATTCTACATGTAGTATTTCCTTCATATTTTGTAAATTGAGCATTAAATTGATCTATTTGACTTTGTGTTATTCTTTCCGAAATCTTTGCTCCAGAGTTTCCAAATACAGTGAATAAATACACGCCTATGGATATTAATAGAACTCCAACTAAAATACTTGCAGCCATTAATAGTGCTTTACTTGCATTTTCCACCGGTATTTCCCTCCTTTTTATTTTTCTTTATATGTCATTTTTATTATTCTACCATTTTCTTTGCTATACTCTACATTTGTACATTTAAAGCTTTTTCTAGCAATATCATCTCTTTCTGTAACTAATGCATTATAATTTCTTATATAACCTACCATATCTGTGTATGATGGAGTAGTTGTTGAATTAAAATTACTTCTTAAGTCTGAAGAAGAACCTGCCCAATAAGATATATTTTTTCCTTTATATGTTTTATTTGCTTCTCTAATTTTTTTTGCAAGTTCTGTATAGCAAGATGTTAGTGTTGAAGCATTATATGTTGTGCTTTTGTATACTTGTGCATTTCTTATTTGATTTATTGTTATATCTAGTTCTATTCCTTGATATCCATTCTCAGATAAGTTTTTGCTGTTATAATCTTCAATTTTATTTGCCAAAGATAATAATTCACTTCCATATAGACCATCTTTGTTATATGCTTCGTAGGTTTTATTAAAATCTCCAGCCTTTTCTATTTTTTCACTATCTTCCTGAGCTTGTCTTACACTAGATAATTGGTTATATCCATATACTAACATTCCAATTACAAGCAAGGATATTAACACCCCTGCCGCAATTTCTAGAGCTTTTGTAGCATTTTCCATAAATTTTACCGCTTTCCTTTCTCAAATTAATCAGTCGAAAAAGAATTACTTCATTGAGGTCATTGTATTAAATGATGTTGTCATACTTGTTAATCCTATAAATACAAGTGGTACAATTAAGTATCCTACAAATAATGCTACCATTGGAGCAAAGCCTATTGCTTTTCCTATTCTACCTTTCTTAGCAATTAGTCTTTCGTTTGATTCTTTTCTTCTTGCTTGATAGTATTCTCTTTCAGAATCCAATTCATCAAATGCTTCTGCTATAGGTATTTTTTCTACCGCAGCTTGTAAGCTTTCTACTATACGAATAAACTCTTTATAATTTACTTCGTCTTTCATTTCTTCTAATGCTTCCCAAGGTCCAGATTCATAGTTATTTACACATTGTGTAATTGGTTCTTTAAAAATGTTTGAATATCTTTCTAGCCATTCCAAAATCATTTCAACATTTACTCTTTCTATTCTCATAAGCATTAATATGATTGTTTGGAATTGCATTACTTCGTCTTCCATTTCTATTTGTCTCATCTTTGCTTGGAAATATAGCAACCATATTGGAAGGTTATATCCAATTATTGCAAATACAAATGCTAGAAGCATTTCAAACCAGCTTAAATACTCACTATTTATTTGTCTTAATTTTCCAAGTACTCTTTCTGCAGCTGTTTTTATTTCATCATCTGAACTATTTTTATAATCTGATGATTTTCTCATTGCTTTTTCTATATCTTTTTGAGTAGTATCTGTTTTTCCTTTGAATTTATCTAAGAATTTATTATCACTTGCTGTAAGTTCGTCTGCTTTTTTTCTATCTTTTTCTGTCATTTCACCAATTATATCGTAGTCTGTTGTTGGCTCCGAATATATATATTTTACTTGTATATTATGTAGCTGAACAAAAATTACCAAAGATCCTATAAATGTAAGTACTGCTAAAGCTAGTCTTTTTACATAAATCCATTGTATTTTATCTTTACAAGCAGAGTCTTTCATTAAGTTTCTTAGTTTTCTTCTTTCCTTTGTTCCATCTTTTGGTACAAAGGAATCTACTAAAGGTTTTATAAATGGTATGTTGTAAACTTTATCTTCCCATGGATGGTCTGCACGTATTTCTATTTTTGTGGAACCATTGTCCTTTAATTTTCTTGTTAATATGTAACATACAAATGTTAATATTACTATTAAAAGCTGTACTATCATACCATTTTTTCCATAATAGAAACTTTGTGTAAAGCTAAACTGCGATACAGACCAGCTTTTTATTGGTTCTAGTGCTAAAAGTGGTACTATTGCAATTACAGACAAGCTCTGGAATACATAGTCCAATTTATCTCTTTTTAATATTTCTAGTTGCATTTCTTGGCTTATGTTGTTTAGATTTTTTAGGTATAATGATGTTTTTTCTATTGTTCTATCACCAAATTCTTTGGTTAAGTAAGAAATTCCAGCAAATTCTTTTAAATAACTATTTGGTGCAATATCGTAATATTTTTCTAGTTCTGCTTCTGGATCATCAGAAATTAATATTTCGTATATTTTTTCTGCTTGTCTTGCCATTTCTGGTGCAGAATCACCTTGTGCAACTTGATATATTGCCTCTTCTACCATGTTAAATTCATGGTATGCATGTCTTATTTCTGCAAAAAAATCTATTTGCTGAACTAGTAGTTTATTATCCATTTTGTCTACCATACCATCTACTAGTGTGTCTACCATAAATACTTCAAATATAAGTAGTATTGCTAATAATAATGTATTGTTTTTCGTTATAAGTATTATTATTAATGTGACTGGTATTATTATTAATAATGCTCTAGTAAGTATTTGTGATGTTTGTTTTCTTGTTAAATATTCATCATCTATGTTTATAATTTCTAGTCTTCTTCTTATTTTAAATAAATATCTTTTCAAGAAAGGGGTTTTTATATATATTGTATATAATTTCTGATATAGAATTTCTGTAGAAAAGGTGCTTTGTTTTGTACCTTTACGAAGTTGTCTGATTTGTGCTATATCTGAATTTTTCATTTTCTTGTTCATTATTATATATAAAACAACAATTACAGCAAAAAGTATTCCTACACCAATCATCATATACAAGATTAAATTGCTATCCATATTTATTAGTTTGCACCTCCTTAAAAAAATATTAATCTTCTATCATATCAGAATCTCTATGTGCCTCTATTCCCCAATTTACTTTAACAAATTTCTTAAAGTTTTCTGCGTCTACATCATCCATATTGTTAAGCATTTCTTTTATATTTTTTTCTGATATTGGATTTGTTAATACATATGTTCCATCATGATATTCTAATATATTTCTATATTGATATAATTCTCTGTTTGTGCTCTTGGTAAAATACATTGTAGCATTATCCATAAATTTATCTATTTTACCTTCTATTGTTTTTTCTTTCTTGTAATTGTATGTGTATTCGTTTTTATCTTCTACTGGAATACATTCTGTGATTCTTTCTATGTATCTTCTTCCTCTAAAGTCTTTTACTAAGTGTATATCAAAGTTTAATACAGAAACAACTTGCTCTTCTGCTGTTCTTTCGTCATTAAATACACCTGCTCTAAGCATTGAGTTACGTAGCGCTGTTACTAAGTCTGGGAATGTTTTTGCGTGGTGAGTAAATAATGTAAATTTAGATGCAACTTGTGCAGATTGAATCATCCAAGATGCTACGGGGTCTGTTGCAACCTCTCCTATGATATTAACAGAACCATCGGTTTTTTTCTGAACATCCAAACATTGTTGTCCAGATATTGTTTCTGTTTCACGCATTGATAATATGTTTCTTGTTGGATATATTTTTCTTAAGTGAAGCTCAAATGCAGTTTCTGTGATACGAAGGTTCATTGTTTCGTATATGTTTTCTATCATTGCCATAAGCATTGTTGTTTTACCACAACCCTGTTCACCAGTAAGTGATATAATTCTTGCACCTTTTACTAAATATTTTAAAAGGTCTATTGTTTCATCTTTTCCAGGGAATTTTACTATTTGTTCTAGTGTTGCACGTTTAACATCGAACTTTCTTACAAAAAATGCCCATGTTTCAGACATACTTGGTCTTACAACAACGACACGAGACCCATCTTTCATTTCGTTAATTTTGTAACCATTTGTATCTGATAGTTGTCCTGGATTGTTGAATTTATATATGTTCTGGCAAACTCTTTTTAGTTCTGCTTCTGTTCCAAATGATAGGAATGCTAAACGAATAGATTTACCTTGGAACATTATCCAAATACTATCACAAGCACGTGGTACTTTGTGTTCTGCAATTTGTCCTAAATAATCTCCATCTGTTTGAGCAACTTGGCTTAAGAAACTTTCTGGAAGACCAGATACACCACCCGAGATACCATCTATGTTCATATCTCTTATTTCATCTATGCTACTATATCCCTTGTAATGTTGATATATTCTTTGTACTACAACATTTAATTTATCTTTAAATGTTAAAACAAAGTTCTCTTTTTCATATATGTTATCTATTTCTTCTGGAGTTATTACATAAGAAGGTTTTGAGTCTCCATCTATGTATTTTAGATCCGCTAAATTATATTTTTTTATTATTTCTGTTAGAGCCTCATACCCAAATTCATTTTTGTACATATATAAAATTATATCAAATTTGTCTTGTGATGTTAAAAGCGAAGGTACATCAAAAGGTATTGCTTTAGATACGTTTATTTCGTCTACTCCATATTCATTATAAAGCATATCGTAGATTAATTCTTTTATATATCTTTTATCGTTTATATCACCATATGTACAACCCTTTAACGCTTTCTTTAATTCATATTTTTTATTCTTTCTTCTTTTTAATTCTTCTTCAGAAAGTCCTATATCATATAAGTTTATTTTTGTTATTTCATCTAGTCTTTTCTTAACAAATTCTGTCATCATTTCTAATGTATAAGTTCTGTCATCTACTTTAATTTTTTCTTCTGCTTCCTCGTTTTTTCTTTTTTGAACGAACTTGCGTACTAGTGTAAAAGCAACTCCTAAAACTATAACCATTAGTATTAAATTGGTAAGAGTCATTACTTTTTCTCCTTCCTCTTAATTATCACATTTTCATTTGTAATTCTTGTAATTTGTATATTATTGTGTCACAAGTTCTTTTAGATTCCTGTGTGAATATTACATTTCTGTCATTTTCATCTACTACACTTCTGTATTTTATAAAAAAGTCTGCAACTGTTCCTTCTGTTGAAGCTTCAAAAAATAATGTATTATATGGAACTGCACAAATTTTTCTTTTTTCTTTTAATTCTCTTGTCATATTTGTTACATTGTATTTAGAAAATTTATCATATTTTCCAGCAAGTAGAATAACATTATTTTTTTTGAAGAGTTCATCATTACTTCTTAAATTTATAACATTTTTCATTGCATCTAAGCCTTGTTTTAGTGTTAGTACAACAACATCAGACTGTTCTAGAATTTTTCTTTGTGTATCCATTGGCATTCTTTTGTCTACATCTACAAATACCATATCATATTCTCTGGCTGCAATTTTTAAAAGATCAGGATAATATTCAGCAATTGTATTATAGTCCATAATGTTTTGCGTTGCAGGTGCCGGTAATACATCTAATCTATCTTTAAATACAACTCTTGCATAATCTCCTACAATATTAGAAGAAGATCTATTACTTTGAATTATTTTTATTAAGCCCTCTACTCCATTATTAAAATTTATTTGTGTTACTCCTGTTATCGCTCTTACATTTTTTTCTTTTGACTCATCCCAAAAGCAGTTTTCTATTGTATTATCTTGAAAGCTTGTTGCAACTTCTAATATTTTATGGTTATGGTCAATTGCCATTGCAGTAGCAACTGCTACTGAAGATAAAGTTTGTCCTGTTTCTCTTTTACTATTGCTCCAAAAAGATATTATTGCCATTGCCTATACTCCTTTTTCTAACTTTTTGATAATTTTCTTTATATTGTTTCCACTGGCTTCTCCAGAAATTTCTTGTACTAAGAATATAAGTGAATCTTTATATTCTTGACTAAGTCCTTTAAATTTTATTTTTGAAAGTCTTTGGTTTTCTATTATTATATCTCTATCTTGACTAAGCATTGGAAAATATATTTTTTCATTATTCCAATTTATTTTATATCCTAATGATAGGAAGTTTAAATATTCATCTTCCGCCTGAGTCATTTTATTTGAAAATAATATTTTTGTAAGTTCTATTGGATTTCTTATTCCACTTAAAACTTCCAGTCCTTTTTTTAGGTCGAATAAATCTGGAGAAGTTACAAAATATTTTCTTGTATAATTATATATATCAAATTCATCTAAAAGACTGGGATCATCCATGTCTAGAAATATATAATCATAACTTAGTACAGCATTTTCTGGTAGTCCTAAATATCTTTTTATTTCGTTGTAGCTTCTAAACCCTACAGATATGTCTACTCCTTCATATTCTGTAACATATGAAGTTGTAGGATTTATAGATGGAACTACATATTTAGCTTTTTGGTTAACTGTTGAATCTATTACAAGTACTTTTTTTCCCATTTCCACTAAAATTCTAGATATATATATTAATAAATCTGTTTTGTCAAACACTCCTATAAAGCATATCTTCTCCATTATTTCCTCCTATTTTTACTCTCCTGCTAATGCATCTAAGTAAGATTGTCTTTGTTCTTTTCTTGTTGAAACTTCTTTAGATACTCCAGAGCTTATTCCATCTGTTCTATCGTCTGATTCAACTCTATTTAATTCTCCATTGATGCTATTTCTTATTTGTCCTGCATATGTGTTATAGCGTGTTATCATTGCATTCTTAGCTTCTTGTACAATATTAGGATCACTTTGTACTAAATTAATAACTTCTTGGCTTGGTACATATGTTGGTGTTGCTTTTCCTTGAGTTCCAGGTTCAACATATTTTGTTGTGTATAAATATGAACCATCCATTTGGTATGCTTCTACTATAGCATTACTCATTGCTAATGTTTCTTCTTCTGTTAATTTAACCCAAATTGTGTTTACTGAGTCTATTCCATCTATTTGTGGAACTTCCACTTTCTTTTTAGAGACAACAACATAATCCAATCCAGAAGGCATTCTTAATCTTATATCCACATAATCGTTACTTGTTATTTGACTTTGGATGTTTATCATATTGTATTCTTGTATTCTTAAATCATTTGTTACATTTTCATCTGTTGCTGTAACCATTGCATCTGTAAGTACAGTTCCTTTTTTTAAGTCTATTTTAGCAATAGTATTTTCATCTAAACTACTTGCTTTTATCGCATCTGTTGGAACAGTGCTTTTATCTGCTTGTACTGTTTTAAACATTGAGCCATCAACCGCGTCTCCAGATTTAACATCTGAATTTAATACAGATACACTAACTAAGCTGGAGTTTCTTTCATTCTCAGCTTCTTTTAGTTTCATTATTTGCATTAATAAAAGTGCTACAACAAGTCCCATTATAACAAGTGTAACTAGCACTCCTAAAATAAATGAATTCCTTGATTTTTTTTGCATTGGATTAGCCATTTTCTTTCCTCCTATATGTCATTATTAGACAATTATATTACTTATTTTATTTTACAACAAAAGCAATGCAAAAACAATATAAATTTATTCTTGTAATTCAAGTTTAATTTTTTTGTAATAGTTTTGTAATAGTTCTATTTGCATAAAAAAAATAATCAAATTTTCAAAAATTTACTTATTTTTATACTTAAATTCTTTACGCCATTCTATTTATTCCATAAAAAAAGCTCATATTGTAATGAGCTTATCTTCTATAATAATTCCTATAATTATTATATGTTTTCATATTATTTTGATATCTATTACATGAGCATCCGCAACCGTTGTTTTCATTTTCATCATTTATTAGTTCGTTTGCAGATAACACTTCTGCATTCACATTTGTTGCATTTACTGTATGTGCGTTTATTGTCCTCAAAATTCCGTTTCTTCCAAAAGTCTCGCATATGAACTTTGTTAAATATGCAGCAATATATGCTAAAATTGTATATATTATAGCATATACTAAGAAAGACGTATCAAAAGCTGAGAACGCAAGTATTAAGTATACTGCAAAAAAGGTTGTAGCCACAAGAATTGGACATTTAATTATTTTTTGTAGCACTACTGCAAGAATTATTGTAGCAATAGGAAGTGCAAAATATAGTAATAAGTTCATATTAAATTCATTCCTCTCTTTGAGTATATATTACATAATATGAACTTTTATATTTTTTCGTTACTTTTATTTTAATTATACATAACTTTTACTAAATACAATCCATGTGCTGGAAGAGTTTTTCCTGCTTTACTTCTGTCTTTTTCTTCTATTATTTTAGGGATATCTTCTACATTTATTCTACTAAGTCCAACATCTAGTAGTGTTCCAGATATTATTCTTACCATATTATACAAGAACCCATTTCCTGTAAGTTCTATTATTACTCTTTCTCCCTCTTGCCTTACTTCTGCCTTATAGATTGTTCTTACACTATTTTTTGAACTTGTGCCACTAGATTTGAAAGCTTTAAAATCGTGTTCACCCTCAAAATATTTTGCAGCTTTCTGCATTTTTTCCACATCAAGTTTAATAGGAAAACAATACTCCAAATTTCTGTAGACCGCTGTTCCATATTTAGAATTGTTTATTATGTATCTATATGTTTTTTGTTTTGCATTATATCTACTATGAAATCTTTCGTCTACTTCTACTGCATCTTTTATGACTATGCTATTTTTTAATTGAGAGTTTAATGCAATAGCCAATTTTTCTATTGGAATATTAGAATTTGTTTTAAAATTTGCAACTTGACCCAAGCTGTGAACTCCTGCATCTGTTCTTCCAGATCCTATTAATTCTGACTTTTCTTTGGTTATATTAAATATTGCGTTTTCTATTTCTCCTTGTATATTTGGACGGTCTGGTTGTTTTTGCCAACCATTATAACTTTTTCCGTCATATTCTATTGTCAATTTTATATTTCTCATAACTATTTGTCTTCTTTTTCTTCTCTTACCTTTTTTATATTTTTTAATTTTTCTATTTTATTTTTTTCTTTATTATCTAGTCTATTTGTTATAATACTTTTTATTAATATCTTCTTTAATTCATCTTCTCTAACATCTGCAATTAACGTTCCATCTTTTGCAATTGATATTTTCCCAGATTCTTCTGATACTACTATTACAACTGCATCTGTTTCTTTAGATATTCCAACTGCTGCTCTGTGTCTTGTTCCTAAATCTTTTGATATGTCTTGTCCATTTGCAAGTGGTAATATGCATGCTGCTGCAGATATTTTGTTGTTAGAAATTATTACAGCTCCATCATGTAATGGTGTATTTGGTACAAATATGTTTACTAATAACTGTGGAGATATTTCTGAGTTCATTTCTATTCCAGTTGAGACTATATCGTTTAGCCCTATATCTCTTTGCATTACTATTAATGCACCCGTTTTTGTTTTTGCCATTTCTTCTACTGCAATTACAATTTTATAAATATCTTCTCTAGTTCTTGTTTCTAAGTCTTTTTCTATTCCAAATAGATGTGTAAATTTGTTTGTTCCTATTTGCTCTAAAGCTCTTCTTAGTTCTGGCTGGAATATTACAACTAACGCAACCACTCCTGATGGAAGTATTGCAGTTAGTATTGAATGTACTATTTCTAGTTTTAATATTCCACTAACCCATGTAATTATTATGAAGAATAATATTCCCTTTACTAGTTGTAATGCTCTAGTATCTTTTGCAAATTTGAATACCTTTATTATGAAAAAAATTACTATTGCAAGGTCTAATACTAAAGATATAATCTTTATTGGATATTGCTTTAATAATTCTATATAGTTAACCACATCGTTTGACCATATGTTTAGTGCTTCCGTTATTAGATTTTCTTTCATTGTTTATATTTTTCTCCTTTTATGCACATTTTTAATAATATTTAGTTGCTCTTTTTAAGTTACATATTGATAAGATAAAATATAAGTGTTCCTGCAACAGCAAATACCATTAATAAGCAAAGTATTAATGCCATTACTCTTACAAATATTTTTCCTGCTTCGTGTCTTTTTGCCATTTTGTGTTTTCCTCCTTTTAGTTAAAACCTTATTTTTACTGAAAATTATTTTTTATTAAAATTTACTTTTAGTTACTTTCTTTTAATAATTCTGCAAGTAGTATTATATACATTGCATGTGACCAGCCAAGTCCTATTACCCAGCTAGGTTTCATTGTTTGATTATCCACTTGTTCTGCTAAAAATCCTAAATTACTAGAACTATTTGTAACAAAATTAAAGCATTCTTTTGCTCTTTTTTTATCTCCACATTTTAAGTAATACATTGCCATCCATAGTGTTGTTACTGGCCAAGGGCTTGTACCTCCCATATAACTATCTTGTTCAAATCTTAAATATCCACCTGTATATGTTCGTAGTGTCATATTTATTTTTTCTACTGTGTTTGTTATAACTTTTTCTGTTGGTGAAAATACTTCAAATGGATATACTGCCCCCATTATACTTATGTCCATTTTGCTGTCTTCGCAATTTCTATGTAGTACTTTTTGATTTTCATCATACATATTTTCTTGTATGAATTTTTTTATATTTTCTTGTTCTTTATTCATTTTAACAATATTTTTTTCTATTTGTTCTATCTTTAATCTGTTTGCTTGAAATTTTTCTCTTGTTTCCTCATATATATGTTTCATAGCCGTAAATGCAGAATATATACTTGCAAGTGAATATAAATGAATTCCCTCATTCATTTCCCATAAGTCGTAACTCTTATGTTTATATATGTGGTCTTTTTCTCTTCCTTCTTCTTTTATTTTATCTTGTATTTCTTTTTTTACTAAATCTTGCTTTTCTTCTTCATTAAAATTATATTCTAAATATTTGAATAAGAATTGCATTGCATTTTCACACATTTTTAAATTGTTTTCCAAAAATTTCTTTTCTTTTGTTACTTTGTAATGTTCGTATAATCCATATATTACACTTGCTGTTTCATCAATTTGATATCCCCAGCAAGGAGCTAAGTTCCCATCTGCATAAAATCTTTGCTCCCACATTCCATTTCTACTTTGTGTTTTTTTACAGAAGTTATCGTAAAATTTGTTTGTTTCTTTGGTCATACCTAATAAATCTAATGCCTTTGTAATAAAAACGGCATCCCTTGGCCAACAATATGAATATCTCCCAGATTTTTCTCTTTCTTCATCTACTTCTGCTGTTGCAGAAATTCCTCCTGTTTCTTCGTTTTGTAATAGTGGAAATAACAATATTGTACGTTTATAAATTTGCATAGCATTTTCATTTACATTTTTATTATCTTTTACAGGTAGAACATTATGCTTTTCTACATATGATTTCCAGTATTTTTTTGTTTGGCTATATTCTTTTGCTACATCTAGCTTTTTTAAACTTTCTATCTCTTCTTCAAAACCATCTTGCTTTTTTATTTCTCTATTGTTTTTTACATAAATTGCTATAAAAAATTCTTTTTGTTCCCCTGGTTTTAAAGTTTCTAAATCATATGTAATTCCAGATGCATTTGACATTCCAATATAATCCTTGTCGCTCAACACTCCATCTCTTATATAAGAGTCCACATTATTTATTCTGTGTCCATTTATTTCTAGATTTGAAAATATAGCAAAGGAAAAATCGTGATTGTATTGAATTAATCCATCTTCTATTACTTTTCCAGATATCATATTATTAGAATTTGTTAGCAATTTAGAGTATACCACAAAGTTGACTTTTAAGTCAATTTTATTGTTGTTTGCAAAAACATATTTTCTTATTATTAAATTATTTTTTATTGTTGCAAAATCAGTTTGTCTTATATTTAATTTAAAGTATGTGTTTTCTATTTCTGTATTTAATATATTTGTATTTTCTGTATAATATTGATAATATCTGTTATTTATATCTTCGTGCAAATATATTATTGAGGAATCATTTACTTTAATTCCAATATGAAAAGTATCTATAAATTGCTTAAAATCTATATTAGGATAATATAGTCTTAAAAGTTCTCCCTTTTTGCTAATTGTGGCTTTTATATTTTTGTTTCCAATTATTGCATCATTATAGTATTTATTTTTCATTTTTCCCCCTTATATTATTTACTCTTATAAAATAATCGTAATCTTCCTATATTACTTTTTTTATAAACAGGCAATTTGAAAAAGAATTAAATTTTGGCAAGGAAAATAAATTTCAAAGGCAAGGGCGCATACGTTGTGTATGTAACCACGTTTGAAATGAAATTTGACACAGCCAAAATTGTAATTATTTTTCAAATTTTATTTATTCTCTATAATCTCTACAATCTTCTGTTCCAATTCCTTAACCTTATCATTTAATTTTTGTATTTGTTCATCACTGCTTTGTTTATCTAAATATTCTTCTTTTACTATTGTTCCCATATCTTCTATTTCTTCTTGAAGTGTTTGGATTCTTTCTAGTAATTCTAGTCTTAAATATTTTTTATCTATTTTTTCTATATTTGTTTGTTCTACTTCTAATGATTCGTTTAATGTATATTTTTCTGCAAAGCTTGGTATTGTAACTGGTATGTGTGTTGTATTTGATATTTTTCCTTTTAATACAAGTTGTGATTCTGGTTCTCCATGTACTAAGAATATGTGCTTTGGCTTTTTTATAAATGAATATACAAAGTTTAGAAGCCATTGTTGGTCTGCGTGACCAGAATATCCTTCTATATATTCCACTCTAGCCTTTACTGAGAATTCTTCTCCAAATATTTTTACTTTTTTAGCACCGTCTACAATTGTTCTTCCTAACGTTCCTGGTGCTTGATATCCAACGAATAGTATTGTGCTTTTAGGGTTCCAAATATTATGTTTTAAATGGTGTTTTATTCTTCCTACTTCGCACATTCCACTGGCAGATATTATGATGCAGGGCTCATCCTTTTCGTTTAATGCCTTAGATTCATCTGCTGTTCTTGTAAATTTTAATCCAGAAAATTCTAGTGGATTATCTCCTCTTTCCATTAGTTCTTTTGTTTCGTCATCAAATAAATCTTCATTTTGTTTAAATACTTCTGTTGCAGAAATTGCAAGTGGACTATCTACATATACAGGAGCTGCCATTAATTCTTTATACTCTTCTTGAAATCTTGCGTCTTTAGAATATTGCTCTTTTATTTTATCTAGTTCAAATAATATTTCTTGTGTTCTTCCTACTGCAAATGAAGGTATTACAACTGTTCCACCATTTTCTAACGTTTCAGATACTATATCTAGAAATACTTTTGCTTTATTTTCTGTATCTACATGAAGTCTATCTCCATATGTTGATTCCATTACTAAATAATCTGCATCTTCTATCATTGTTGGTTCTGATAATAGTGGAATATTATTGTTTCCTAGATCTCCTGAAAATACTGTTTTTATTTCTTTTCCGTCTTCATTTACCCATAATTCTATTATACTTGAACCAAGCATATGACCAGCATCATTAAATCTTACGTGTATATTCTCATCTATTTCTATAATTTCATCATACTTTACTGGCTTAAATATTTCTAAACATCTTGTAGCATCTTCTGCTGTATATAATGGTGGTCTTTGTGGTTGACCTTTTCTTTTTCTCTTTGTGTTTTTCCATTCGTTTTCTTGTTCTTGTATATGACCACTATCTGGTAGCATTATTGCACATAAGTCACAAGTTGCTTTTGTTGCATATACAGGACCTCTGAACCCTTCATTATATAATTTAGGAATTCTTCCAGAATGGTCTATGTGTGCATGTGTTAATAGCATAAAGTCTATTTCTTCTGGATTATATAAAAATGGATCCTCATTTTCTAATTCTTCTGTTGCTTTTCCTTGGTACATTCCACAATCTACCAAGAATTTTTTTCCCGCAGCCTCTACTAAGAAATTTGAACCTGTTACGGTTTTGGCTGCACCTAAAAAAGTTATATTCATATATTCCTCCTTCAACACTGAAAATAGCCTATATAAATACTTTTATTCTCTTATTTAATCTAATATTTAAAAGTTTTACATTTTCTATTGTTTCATTGTATGTAATTTCTGCATCTTTTACATCAAGAATTCTTATTTTTATATCATTTTCACTCCTGTTATTTTTTACAATTAATATTTCTATTTCTTGCAAATTTATTATTTTAGATGTGAATATGTTTTTTAATACTTTATTACAAACACTAATGCTATTTGAAACATTCACCATTATTTGTTTATCTATTGCATTGTCTATTAATTCATTTATTGTATCCTGCATTAAATTTTGTAATTCTGGTATGTCTTTTATTTTTTTAGTTTGTGATACTGGTATTAAACAGTAATATCTGAACTGATATATAAGAGCTAGCAATTCTTGCTTATTTTGTTTTTCTATTTTATCTCTAAATTCTTTTAAAAATTCTTCTTGCAATTCTATTAATACATTTTTGTTAGTGTTTATTATTTGTCCAAATAATTCTAGCTTCTTTTCCAAATTTTCTTTATGTGCAATAAATTGCATTGGTTCTAGTAGTTTGTTATTATTTTGTATTTCCTCTATTTTTTCATTTCTTTCTTTTTCTAGTTTATCTGCAAGATGACTGATACTAAAAATCTTTTTTTCATTTGGTAAAACACTATTTCTCTTAGTATATTCTTTTCTTAGTAAATTATTATCATTCAATGTTTCATCTATTTTTTTTATTTCTCTATTTATTCGTTTTTTTTCTTCTGTTATATAGTTTACAAATTTTGCTCTATCATCCATAAGTTGTAATAATTGCATACTCTGTTCGTTTTCATTTTTTATTTCGTTTCTTAGTTCTTTATTTTCTAATGACATTTGTGCAAGTATTGTAACATATGTTTTTTTTATTAATTCACTTTTTTCATTTACAATTTTACTTATAGTCGCGTTTTCCATAAGCGTTTTATTTGTAAGTTTTTCTCCCATTGCTATTAAAGCTGTTTGATATATTAGATTTATATTTATGGCCTTTTCAGATTTTAAATTGTTATTCCAAGACCAACCATCAAAGTCTCTTATTACTTCACTTTTGTTTATTGATATTGCTTCTTTTAAGAATTGTTTTATTGCAAAATTTAATAATATGTCTAATTTTGATTTATGTCCAATTTCTTTTTGTTTTAAATTTTCATATTCATAATTCATTTGAAGTATTGCATACAATAAATCTTGTTCATTTGCGTATACCAAAATAGAGCCTCTTTGCGGATCTATTTTGCATATTGCATTTTCTTCTGCTAGAGGCTTTGCATTTTGTGTTTGCGGTGTTGCAATGTCTATTTCTTTACATTGTTCTTCTATTGTTTTTAATATAAGTTTCATAAAATTTTCTTTAGAATCTGCATCTATTTTTACAGTTGTATAGTCTTTATATCCATTTTCTACTTTATATAACATACTAAGTAATAGATTTTTTACTTCTAAATTATAATTTTTGTTTTCTAATATTGCTTCTAATTGATTGTTGTATTCATTTGAATTAAGCTTTGAAAACAGCTTCATAAGCCTTTCTCCTTTTGCATTGGTTATTTTAAGAATTTAGCTCCTGCCAACGTTCTTTTGTCATTAAAACTTCCCTTGGCTTGCTTCCCTGATATCCAGATATTATTCCTCTTTCTTCCATTTGGTCTATTATTCTTCCTGCTCTTGCATATCCAACTTTAAATTTTCTTTGTATGAAAGATGTTGATGCTTGTCCTGTTTCTATAACAATTTCTATTGCATCATTTAGAAGTGGATCTGTTTCATCATCGTCTAGAGCTCCTTCATCTATTTCTTTATCTGTACTGTTGGCTTTTTCTATGTACTCTGTAATGTCGTCTCTGTATGTAGACTCTCCGTTTGCCTTTACAAAGTTTACTACTTTTTCTACTTCTTTATCTGATATAAAAGCTCCTTGAATTCTAACTGGTTTTGGTGCACCAGTTGGGAAGAATAACATATCTCCTTTTCCAAGTAATTTTTCTGCTCCAACTTGGTCTAATATTGTTCTTGAGTCTACTTGCGAAGAAACTGCAAAAGCAATTCTTGATGGGATATTTGCTTTAATTAAACCTGTAATTACGTCTACAGATGGACGTTGTGTTGCAATTACTAAGTGCATACCAGCAGCTCTTGCCTTTTGTGCTAATCTACAAATTGCATCTTCAACATCATTTTTTGCAACCATCATTAAATCTGCAAGCTCGTCTATTATTATTACAATATGAGGCAATTTTCCGAAGCCACCTTGTCCTTCTATTGCTTCATTATAGCCTTTTAAGTCTCTTACTCCTTTTGATGCAAACATTGCATATCTGTTTTCCATTTCTTGCACAGCCCAAGCTAGTGCTCCTGCTGCCTTTTTAGGATCTGTTACAACTGGAATTAATAAATGTGGTATTCCGTTATAAACAGAAAGTTCAACAATTTTTGGATCTATCATTACAAGTTTTGCTTCACTTGGTTTTGCCTTATAAATTATGCTTGAGATTAGAGTATTAATACAAACACTCTTACCAGAGCCTGTTGCACCAGCTATCATAACGTGTGGCATTTTTGCAATATCTGTTACTATTGCTTCACCAGATACGTCTTTTCCAAGTGCAAATGCAAGTTTAGATTTATGCTCTTTAAATTCATCTGTTTCTAGTATGTCTCTTATATGAACAACTTCGCTTGTTTCGTTTGGTACTTCTATTCCAACTGCTTGTTTTCCTGGTATTGGGGCTTCTATTCTTATTGTTTTTGCTGCAAGATTTAGTGCAATATCATCTGCTAAGTTTGCAATTTTACTTACACGTACTCCTTCTGCAGGTTTAAGCTCATATCTTGTTATTGCAGGTCCTACAGAAACATTTTCTACTTTTGCAGATACTCCAAAGCTGTATAATGTTTTTTGTAATTTAGAAGCTGTATCTGCTAATGCTTTTCTTCCACCCTTTATTCCTTTTGTTGTTCCTTCACTTAATAAATTTAGTGGAGGAAATTCGTAGTTTTCATCTTCTACTGTTAATGTATGTTCTAATTGTAAAACTTCTTTTGTTTTTTCTTGTTTTTGTTCTTCCTGAGTTTTAAATAATGGATCTTGTATAAACTCTGGAGATTGTTTTTCTTCTTTTACTTCTTGCATCTTCTTTGCAGATTTTGGCATTTTATCAAAATCAAATAATTTGTTCTTTTCTGGTTCTACATCATTTAATTTTATTTTTAATTGTTCTACATCTAAAGCTGCTTTTTCTTTTTCTAATTTTTCTCTTAATCTTCTTTCTTTTTTAGTTTCTGGTCTTGTTTCTTCTGCCTGAATTGGACTTTCTTCTGCTACTTTTACAGCAGTATGACTTGCTCTATTTTCTTCTTTTCTTGTTGCAGATTCATCTATTATATTTGATATTCTATTTACTAAGTCTATTCCAAACATAGAAATTACAAGTGCTATAATTACTCCTGCTGCAACAATTACTGTTCCAACATTTCCAAGCATTTCTATTAGAGGCATAGTAAATACAGCACCAACGGCTCCTCCACCTGCTCCTTTTGCACCTAAATCGTAAAATTGGTCAAGCACATCTTGAAATTCTCTTCCTTGAACAAATACTTTCCCTTGTGATATTTCGTATACGTTCATTATTATTGATATACATAGTAGTATTAATGAAAATTGTATTATTTTTTTAGACCAAGAAGTTTCTCCTTGGTATGCGATATATATTGCTAAAACAAAAATTCCTATTGGTAATATGTATTTTACATATCCCATTATTCCACCTAAAAATGGACTTAAATGTTCTCCTATGACTCCAGACTTTGTATATATTAAAACTGCAAGTAAAATACTTGCAATTATCATTATTGCAACTACTACATTTTGATTTATTTGTTGTGTTTTTTGTGCTGTCTTTTTCTTTTTTCTTCCTCTTTTTGCCATTTATTTCCACATTCCCTTCTTAATGCTTAAATAGCTTAAGATTTTTACTAAAACCTTAAGCTCTTTTTTATTTTACTTCTTTTCTATTGTTTTCTATTACTTTTAGAGCATCTTCTAGTGTAACCTGAACACTTTCTAATATGCTATCTGCATATGCTTTTGTTCCATTAGATATTTCTCTTGCCATATCATTTGCATTTTCTATTATTTTATTTTTTTGTTCATATGCTTTTTTGGTAATTTCGTGTTCATCTATCATAGATATAATTCTGTTTTCGGCTTCTTTTACTATTTCTTCTGCTTCTTCATTTGCTTTTGCAATTATTCTATCATGTTCTTCTTTAATTACTTTTGCTTGTTTTAATTCTTCTGGAAGTTTTAGTCTTATTTCTTTTATTATATCTAGCACCTGTTCTTTGTCTACTATAGCCTTATTTGTAAAAGGTAGCTTTTTACTATCTTCTAACATTTCCTCTATTGTTTCTAATAATGTAAAAATTTCCATTTAGGTTCCCCTTTCAGTTAAGAAAATAAGAGATGCTCTTCCATATTTTCTTAAATCGTACATATTATAATCTAATTTACTTTTGTCTAATTCTTCTAAATCTCTCTTTGGTTCGTCTGTTTCTATTATAATTATGCCTTCTTCATTAAGCAATTTTGATTTGCTTATTTGTTCTAGCGCTTTTATGCTTAAATCTAATTTATATGGCGGATCTAAAAATATTATATCAAATTTTACATTTTCTTTTTCAATTCTTTTTAAAGTCTCCATATAATCTGTATTATAAATTTTAGTTTTTTCTATTAGTCTTGTTTTTTCCAAATTTTTGTTTATCATTTGTATTGCTTCTTTAGAGCAATCACATAAATATGCTTTTTGTGCACCTCTACTTAAAGCTTCTATTGCTAGCGCTCCACTTCCTGCAAATAAGTCTAGCACTACTGCATCTGGTATTTTATTTTGTATTATATTAAAAAGTGATTCTTTTACTCTATCAAGAGTAGGTCTTGTGTTTATATTTTCTATTGAATGCAAAATACTTCCTCTTGCTGTTCCGCTTATTACTCTCATTAAAGCCTCCACTTCCATTTTTATAATACCATATAACATATATATTATTTTTTTTACAACTTGTCAATATATATAACTTAATTGTAATACAGATTTAATACAGCTGTAACATTTTTAAAACATTAAAGGATTTGGCTTAAGTTAAAATTTAAGTCAAATCCCTTTTACTTCTGTTTATTTTACGCATCTTGTCCTTTGTTAATATCTTTTATTAACTCTAATTGAGAGATTAACAAAGATTCCATTTTTGCTTTGTATACGTCAAATTGTTTTTGTAAGTCTTCGTATTCTTTTTTCTTTATTATTAATTGTTGTTCCAAATTTGCTAAAGATTGTTTTGCTTCTGCTTGTGCATCTTTTATTATTTGATCTGCTTGTTGTTTTGCAACATTTTTTATATCTTCTGCAGTAGATTGGGCCATTATTAATGTATTGTTAAGAGTTCCTTCTATAGATTTATAATGTTTTAGACTTGCTTCTAGTTCGTCTATTTTGCTTTGATTCTCATTATTATCTTTATATATTTTTTCATAGCAAGCTGTAAGGTCATCTAAAAAGTCATCAACTTCCTCAACGCTGTAACCATTCATCATTTGTTTTGAAAATTTCTTATTTTCTATGTCTAATGGTGTTATCATAATTGCCTCCTAATTTAGCTTATATCTAGTTGTTTCCTGAATTTTTTAACCAAGAAACAGATAGCTTATTTTTTATTTCTTCTCTTGCCATTTCATTTGTTATTTCGTAGTTATATGGTGCTATTAAGAATATTGAGTTAGAAACTTTTTGAATGTGTCCATCTAAAGCGTGAACTGCTCCACTAACAACATCTATAATTCTTCTTGCAATATCTTTATTTACATATTCCAAGTTTACAATTACAGATTGTTTTTCTTTTAATAAATCACATATATCTTCTGCTTGATCAAAAGTTGTTGGTTGAGATATAACCATTCTAACCTGTTGTGCTTGTGGCATACTTACAACTTTAGAATTGTTCTTTCTTCCCCATATTCTATTTTCTTTATTACTATTTTCTTCTTCGTTTTCGTTTTCTTCTACTTCTTCGTATTCTTCTTCCTCGTTCTCATCTGCATCCATTCCGAATGCTCCCCATATTTTGTTCATTATAGCTCCTGACATTATAAACCTCCTAATTTAATCGTCCTTTGTTATTAGCTAACCATAGTATCTAACTTTTTTCTAATATTGTCAATACTTTTTATGTATTGTAATGTTATTTTAAGTGTTTTGTAACATTATTGTAATAATTGTTCTTCTGTTGGATTAATAACAATTTCATCATATAAATTTATATTTTTCATACTGTAAATTTCTTTACTTGTAAATCCTAGTTCTTTAAGTTCATCTGTTGTGTATTGCTTTACAATGCAATATTCATCATTTTGTTTTAATATTTTTACAAGCATTTTTATATAATAACCATTTCTATTTCTTACTATATAATTTAATCCATCTACTTGCTTTATTGCAGAGTTTGGAATTCTATAGCCTTTTGCACTCCACCAGATTATATCTATAGATATTTTTCTGTATGCAATTAGATCTTCCACATTTTTTTCTATTTTTAGAGTTATAGTTCTACTCTCGTCGTTTTCTTCTATTATATTTGTAATTGTTGCACTCACTTCTTCTGAATTTTGAAGTCTTATTTTTATGCTATCACCTACTTTAGCGTTTTTAGCGTTTTCTGTATTAGAGTTAAATATTATGTAGCATTGATAATTGTCTATTATCTTTCCCATTTCTTCACTACTTGCAACAGCTTGACCATTTTTCAAATTTAAATTTTCTAAAAATTCTTTGTTGAACTCTCCGAATTTTTCTGTTGTTAATACTTCTTCTAATCCATCTATTCTATAAGAAACAATGCCACTACCTGGTGCAGATATGTATTCTGAGTTTTTATTTAGTTGTTCTTCATATTCTGCTTTTTGTTCTATTATTTTTTTTAGATTAGAGCCAGAAGGGCTATAATCTCCTGTTATTTTAGCTTTTTTAGATATATTTTCTACTATTTCTTTTTTGTATTCCTTTATTTTTTGAACGGATTTTACATCATATGTAGAATTAAGTTCTTTTTCAATCTGACTTTCTAATAATTTTATGTCACTACTAAATGCTCCTGTTTCATTCTCCATAACTTTTTGTATGGCAGAGTTTAAACTTGCAATTTTTTGTTTTATTTCTTCCTCTCCAGAAGAATAATATCTAAAAATTGAGTCCCCCTTTGCAACTCTTTCACCTTCATTTTTTATTTTTACCATTCCGTTTTTATAGTTTTGTCCTCTAACAACAGTCTCATCTCTTACTATATAACCATTTACAGTTTCTTCTTGCGAGACCTCTCCATTTGTTACAATAAATACATCTGTAGACTTATTCACAATAGCAATTAAAACATAAAAAGCATACGAAAGAATTGCTATAATAATTATAGCAACAATTGCAATTTTAACTTTATTAATAGACTTTGTAGTATTTTCACTATTTTCTGTTTCTAAGTTATTATTAAGTCTTGTGTTTTTCTTTTCTTTTTTGCTCACTATTTTTCGCTCCTTAACTCTTTTTTAAGTTTTCTAAAATAATGTCTATATTACTTTGTGTATCATTTAACCCATTTAGCCAAGTTATATTTTCAATTTTTCTAAACCAAGTTAATTGTCTTTTAGCATACCTTCTTGTTTCCATTTTTATTTTTTCTATCATTTCTTCTTTTGTGTACTTTCCATTTATATAATCTATTACTTCTTTATATCCTATTGCTTGAATTGATGTATAAAGTTCTTCTCCATATTTTTTATATAATCTTTGGACCTCTTCTAATAGGCCATTTTCAAGCATTATATCTACTCTTTTATTTATTCTTTCATACAATATTTCTCTTGGCATATCTATGGCAAAAACTCTAAAATCATATTTTACACCATTTTTTCTAGACTCAATTTCTAGTTCTGTTTTTGTTTTTCCTGTTTGATTATATATTTCTAATACTCTTAAAATTCTTTTTTGGTCATTAGGGCTAATCTTTTCCATAGCTTTTTCGTCTATCTCTTTTGCCATATTGTAAAGCTTATTTAGTCCTTCTTTTTCTGCTATTTCTTCTAATTTTTTTCTATATTCTAAATCTGTTTCTATTTCGGGATAATCTATTCCATATATCAATGAATTTACATATAACCCTGTTCCACCAACAATAATTGGAAATTTATTATCTTGTATTGTTTCTTCAATTGCATTTGTGGCATCTTTTTTATATTCAGAAACACTATATCTATTAGTTGGTTTCACATTTCCTATTAAATAATGTTTTATTCCTTGCATTTCTTCTTTAGTTGGTTTTGCAGTTCCAATATCCATTTCATCATAAATTTGCATAGAATCTGCAGAGATTATTTGGCCATTTATTTTTTTTGCAAGTTCTATTGATAATGATGTTTTTCCACTCGCAGTTGGTCCACATATAACAACTACTTTTTCCACTTTTACTATTTCCTCCTTATTTTTAGCACAACTCCTGAATTATGAAGGAATTTAAGTCTAAACCTTTTATCTTGCTATAATTTAGTGATTCTCATTTTGTACTATATTTGTTATATTTGAAGTATTTTCTATTATATTTAAATTTTCAATATTTTTTTGTTCATTTGCAGAATTTGTTGCAGCATTTTGCATTTCATTATATACATTTATTATTCCTGTTTGAATATTTCTAAAATAGAAAAATTCTGTAACAAGCACTATTACTGTAACAATTATCATAAGTGTTGTTCTTCTGTTTAATTTTTCTTGTGAAATTTCATTGTTTTTTCTTTTATTATATCCTCTAATTAAAATTGGAAGTATTATTATTGTGTTTACTGGTACAAACGTAAATGTTATCATACTTTTTGCATTTTTTGTAACCTCTTTATTTCCTATTCCAATCGAACTAAAGAAATATACTATTAATATAAGTATATACATTACTCCCATTGCAATCATTGTGTACATTAGCCTTTTACTTTTTTCTATCTTTTTATCGAAAGAATAATATACCAATAGAATTGCTACTATATTTGCTAATAATATAAATATTGTTAAAACTAAGTTTATCATTTTTTATTACATTCCTTGTATAATAATTTAGATTTTTAAGGATTTACCTATAAACCTATTTTTATTAAAAAAAGTATTTGTTTATTTATTTTTTAACCTTTAACTATTGCTTTCTAAATATCTATTTCCTTCTAGAAAATTTCTTTTCTATATCTGCTTTAGTCATTTTTATTGCAGATGTTGAGCCTTCTGTTACATCAAATGGTTCTGGAAGTACTAATAGTTTATCTAATAATGCTACCGCTTCTTGTGCATTTTGTATTTTCTTTTCTTGGTTTGCAGAATTTTTAGCAAGACATCTTATAAATTTTTCTTCTATTTCCTGTTTTGCAGTTCTTGCAACTGTATTAATTTCTTCTAGTGTATCTAAGAAAATATCCTTTGTTTCTAAGTCTACTATAATTTCTGGAACTCCACTTATTTTTAGAGTATTTTCTCCAAATTCTTCTATAGAAAATCCTGCTTTTTCAAACATTTCTCTATTATCTTTGTATATTCCCATTTGCTTATATGTTAATGTAACAATGTCTGGAAGAAGCATTAATTGTGAATTTCTATTGTTTGAATAATAATTATTTTTTATATTCTCGTATACAATTCTCTCATTTGCCTTTTTTTGATCTATTATATACAAACTATCCTGCATTTCGATTACAAAATAATTTTCAAACGCTATTCCAATGTACTTATACACAGGTTTTACACTAAATTCTTCATTATTTCCAAATACAGATAAATTTTCTTCGCCTGTTGTTGGCTTAAATTCAGAGGATACATCTATTTTCTCTTTTTCTTCCTGAGGTTTAACAGCAAGTCCAAAATTCTTTTCATACATTTTTAAGAAATCATAATCATTATATGATTTTTCTTCTTGAGTACTACTTTCTATTTTCTCTTCTTGGTTACTTAAAGTTTCACCACTATATTGATTATTTTCTATAACTGGTTGATTTTTTAATTCGTTATTAAAGTTTTCTTTTATTTTTTCTTCTATATTATTTTGAGTATTCTCTTTCTCATTTGTAGAACCCTCTTCATTAATATTTTCTTTTGTAATAATGCCTTCATAGTTTAATTCTGTTTTTGGTTCTATTGTATATTTCTCTTTTGGTTGTTCTATTTGTGTTTCTATGATTGGAGTAGTATCTTCATTTTTTTCAAATGGCTCAATTTTTGGTTCTGTTTCTTGCTTTTCTTCAAGTATATTAGTTGTAGTATCAACTTTTATATCTTGCTTTGCACTATTTATTGTATTTTCTATATTAGATATTGTATTTAGTGCCTCTTGTAGCTTATTTTCTGGCTCTATATTTATTACTGATATTGGATTATATGTTTCTGTATTTTCATTTACTGTAAGCTTTGATTTTTCTATATTGGTAGTTGATTCTAAACTGATATTTTTATTAAATATTGAGTTTGCATGTTCCTCTTGATAATTAGTATTTGTAATTGTATTCGTTCCTGGTAAGTCTTTTACTTTGTCTACTATGTTTTGCATTCTCTTAAGTTTTGCCATAACTTGTTCAAAAGTTTCTTCATTCTTTACTTCTTTTTCACTTGGTTCAGGCTCATTTTTATAAATTTTTGTATAATCATTTACAGATTCTTCTGCTTTTTTCTCATTTGTTTCTATGTTTGTATAATTATTTGTAGGTATTACTGTTTTATTTTCATTTATTTTTGTATCTGTAATTTTTTTTTGCAAGTCATTTATTTCTTCTAAAGCAGTTTTTTCTTGTGTATTATCACTTAAAAGTGCTTCTTTTATTGAGTGATATACTGCTTTAAAAATTTTACTTTCGTCTTGAAATCTAACTTCCAATTTAGCAGGATGAACGTTAACATCCACTTTTCTTGGGTCCATAGTTAAATTTAAAACTAAAAATCCATGTTTTCCAGGTGCAAGTAGTCCTTTAAAAGCTTGTTCTGCAGAGCTTGATAATGTTTTATCTTTTACAAATCTATTATTTACAAAAAATAATTGATTAGCTCTATTAGATCTTGAAATTACAGGTTTTCCAACCACTCCTTTTACTTCTATATCCTCATATTTATAGTCTACATTTATTAAGTTCATCGCAACTTCTTTACCAAATATGTTGTATATAACAGCCTTTATGTCACCATTTCCAGAAGTCTGAATTACAGTTTTTCCTGTATTTATAAATTTTACAGCAATTTCTGGGTGTACTAGAGCAATTCTTGTTACTACATCTTCTATATAACCAGATTCTGTAAAATCTTTTTTTAGAAATTTATATCTTACAGGAGTATTAAAGAATAAGTTTTCGATTGTAATGCTTGTACCATTTTGGCAGCCAGCCTCTTGTTTTTCTATTATTTTTCCGCCTTCTGCAACTACTTGATAGCCTATATCATTTTCTCTTGTTTTTGAAACAAGTGTTACCTTTGCAATAGCTGCAATACTAGCCAAAGCTTCACCTCTAAAGCCCATAGATGTAATCTCATTTAATTCATCTGCATTTCTTAATTTGCTTGTTGCGTGTCTTTCAAAGGCAATTTCCATATCATCTGGCATTATTCCCTTTCCATTATCTGTAACACGAATATACGAAATTCCACCATTTCTAATTTCTACTGTAATTGATGTTGCTCCCGCATCTATAGAATTTTCCATTACTTCCTTAATTGCAGATGCTGGTCTTTCTATAACTTCTCCAGCCGCAATTTTGTTTATAGTTAAATCGTCTAGTAATATAATTTTTCCCATTTTTATTTCAACTTCTTTCACGGTTTCTTTTCTTTCACGATTATATCATTAATTGTATTTTTTTGTATAGGGTTTTTATAAATTTTTTGGCGTTTGTAACACTTATTTTTATTTTGAATACTATATAACATAACTAAAGAATTTAAAATTATTTTCTATATAAGGAGGTATTCCAAATGGGAAATTGTTGTTGTAACAATAATAGTGAGCTACTTTGGTTCATAATATTATTCTTATTGCTTTTCTGCTGTGGATGCGGATGTGGATGTAACAGATAATAAGCTTACTGAGATTTTTTAATAACTTTTGTGTAGTACTTATTTTAGGAGGTGAATTTTATGCAAGACAATAATAGATGTTGTGGTGGAGGCTGCGGATGTGGCTTTGGCGGAAATAGCTGTATTTGGATATTCATAATTTTAATTATACTATGCTGCTGCTGTGGTGGAAACAATGGCTGTGGATGCTGCTAGTTTAAACATAGAAAATGAGAGATTATTGGTCTCTCATTTTTAGTTTATTTTTTATTTATGTCTTTTAGCTGCCGCAATTAGTCCTACAAATAATGGCTGTGGTCTATCTGGTCTTGATTTAAATTCTGGATGGAATTGTCCTGCTATAAAGAATGGATGTGTTTTCTCATCTAGTTCTACTATTTCTACTAGACCTCCATCTGGAGATGTTCCTGCAATTTTCAAACCTGCATTTTCCATTTTTTCTCTATAGTCGTTATTATATTCGAATCTATGTCTATGTCTTTCTGTTATTTCTTCCATGCCATATAATTTATATGCTAAACTATCCTTTTTTAAAATGCAAGGATATGCACCAAGTCTCATAGTTCCACCTTTTTTATATACATTTTTTTGTGTTTCCATTATATGTATTAGCGGATTTTTACATTCTGGTTCAAATTCTTCCGAATTTACATCTTCTAGTTTAAGTACATCTCTTGCAAATTCTACAACAGCCATCTGCATACCTAAACATATTCCTAAAAATGGAATTTTGTTTTCTCTTGCATATTTTATTGTTTGAATTTTTCCTTCTATACCTCTATTTCCAAATCCTCCTGGAACAATAATTCCGTCAAATTCCTTTAGCACATCTTTTGCATTTTCCTTTGTAACAGTTTCTGAATCTATAAATTTTATTTGTGATTCCACTTCATTTGCATAACTTGCATGTTTTATACTTTCCACAACCGATAAATATGAATCTTCTAGCTTTATATATTTTCCAACTATTGCAATTTTTACTTTTTGCTTATTCTCATTTTTATATTCATTATCTATTTTTTTGAAATGTTCAATCATTTCTTCCCATTTTTTATTATTTGCATTAACTCTTTCTAAGTGCAAATGTTTGCACACTTCTAATGCTAGCCCTTCTTGTTCTAGCATTAATGGTACTTCGTATAAATTTGATGCCGTTTGATTTGCAATTACATTTTCTGGTCTTACATTACAAAATAATGCTATTTTATTTCTTATACTATTAGGAATTGGTACTTCTGTTCTGCAAACTAAAATATCAGGCTTTATTCCAATTGATTGTAGCTCTTTTACAGAGTGTTGTGTTGGCTTAGATTTTAGCTCATTTGAGCCAGAAATATATGGTAAAAGTGTTACATGTAAATAAATAACATCTTCTGGATTGTTTTCTAGTCCGACCTGTCTTATTGCCTCTAAAAATGGTAGACTTTCTATGTCTCCAACTGTTCCACCAATCTCTGTTATTACAATGTCGGCACCAGTTTGCCCTAGAGCATATACTTTTTCTTTTATTGCATTTGTAATATGTGGAATTACTTGAACCGTCTTCCCTAAATAGTCTCCTCTTCTTTCTCTTTCTATTACTTCACTATAAATTCTTCCTGTTGTAACACTAGAATTTTTACTTAATGCTTCATCTGTAAATCTTTCATAATGACCTAAATCTAAGTCTGTTTCTGCACCATCATCTGTTACAAAAACTTCACCATGCTCATATGGGCTCATAGTTCCTGGATCTACATTTATATATGGATCAAACTTTTGATTTGCCACTTTATATCCTCTGTTTTTTAATAATCTTCCTAATGATGCAGCTGTAATTCCTTTTCCTAATCCAGATACAACCCCTCCTGTTACAAATACATATTTTGTTCCCATTTTTTACCTCCTATAAAAAACAAAAAATAGGCTAAAAACTCCAAAAAAGGTGTTTTTTTTTAGCCTATTTGTGCCTAACTTAAATTATGGGTATATTTTAGCAGATTGAAACGGAAATTGCAAGTACTTTATTTTATAAATAGCGTAATTCTAAAACCGTCCTCTATAAAAAATCACAAACTAAAAGTTTCAATTTTTATTGCTCCTATTTACTTTTTTCCTTTCATATAGTACAATGTTTAGGAAATTTTATAAAAGGAGTTTTATTTATGGCAGGTTTACCAATTGTATTAAAATATATCATAGTATTTTTTATTAGTATGGTTCCAATAGTTGAATTAAGAGGTGCAATTCCAATTGCAGAAAGTTTAAAACTTAATATATTTTTATATTATCCAATTGCAATTGTAGGAAATATTCTTCCTGTTCCAATTATCTTCTGGTTTGCCAGAAAAGTTCTTGAATGGGGTAAAGATAAAAAGTTTATTGGCAAGTTTTTCACCTGGTGTTTAGAAAAAGGAGCCAAGGGCGGAGAAAAATTAAAAAAATCAGCTGGAAATAGCGGTATCTTTTGGGCATTACTTTTATTTGTTGGAATACCACTTCCTGGTACTGGTGCGTGGACCGGAACTTTAGCCGCTTCATTTTTAAATTTAGATTTTAAAACAAGTATCACTGCAGTTTCTCTTGGTGTTATCTTAGCTGGAATTATTATGTCTTTAGGTAGCAAAATTGTTTCTATTTTTGGATGGTCTGGAGTTATTGCTATAATTGCTGTTTTATTAATACTAATATTAGCATCCATTGTTATTAAGAAAAAGAAAAGTAAATAGTATTATACAAAGACCTTATGGTAATCTATTACAAAAAGTAGAATTCACCTTAAGGTCTTTTATTTATCTTTCCATCACCATTCATACTTGCATCTTCTCCAATTAATGTATAATAAATTTCGTTTGCATTATCTATTTCTTCTTGATATGCTTCTCTTGTTGATAATTGGCTCTTTAATTGTGTTTTTCTTTGCACTGCCATTAACATGTATGTGCTTGACAATATTGTTATAAAAAATATTATTGTTACTGTTACCATTGTTGTTATTGATCCTGCTTCACTTTTTATTATATGATTAAATCTACATTCTCTTTTCTCATTATTTCTTTCTGATATTACCATTGTTCTACAAAAAATATTCTCAATTATGCTATTTATTCTGTTCATTATATTACATAAAAAATCTTTTAAATTATCGTACTTTTCCATTAATCTTCCTCTTTTCGTTTTATCTTTAAGTATGTAAATTAATGAAAAAGTAAAAGCCTAAAACCTGCTATGGTTCTAAGCTTTTCTTATTTTATGTTTTTGTGAATTTTATTATTTTTTATACGAATTTTTTCATTATAAAAGGTTAAATATAAAAGTAAATTCCACTTTTGGCTGAATTTACTAATCCAAGAGAAAAGTCCAGTAAATAAAGA